>JAEWEW010000248.1 GCA_023389175.1 Pseudomonadota bacterium
GGCCCAGGCGGCCGCGCCTTCGCGCCGGCGCAGCACCAGCGTGAGCGGGCCGGGCCAGAAGGCGTCGGCAAGCCGCTGGGCAGCCTCGCTCCAGTGCGCCCACTGCCGCGCGCGCTCGGCATCCAGCACGTGGACGATCAGCGGATGGTCCGCGGGACGCCCCTTTACCCGGTACACCTTCGCGATCGCGGCCGGATTGGCGGCATCGGCCGCGAGCCCGTAGACCGTCTCGGTAGGAAGGCCGACGATGTCGCCGGCGGCCAGCGCCGCAACCGCCGCCGCCTCGTCGGCAACCGCAGGGCCTCCCGCGCCCGCCGTCACGGCTGCTGCGCGATGAGTGGCGCGACGACGGCCGCGCGCCGCCGCGCCTCGGCCAAGGTCGGCGCGACCACGGTGACATGCCCCATCTTGCGACCGAGGCGCGCCTCCGACTTGCCGTAGAGATGCAGGCTGGTGCCGGGCACGGACAGCAGCGCCGCCCAATCCGGCTCCCGCGGCTCGCCGCGGCCGGGCGGCATCGCCGCATCCGCGCCGCCGCGCGCTTGCGGGAACCACGCATCGCCCAGGATGTTCAGCATCACCACCGGACTCAGCAGGTCGGTCGCGCCGAGCGGCAGCCCGGCCATGATCCGCGCCTGCTGTTCGAACTGGCTGGTGGTCGCCGCCTCGATGCTCCAGTGGCCGGAGTTGTGCGGCCGCGGCGCCATCTCGTTGGCGACCAGCGTGCCGTCGCCCAGCACGAAGAACTCGACGCAGAGCACGCCGACATAGCCGAGCCGCTCGGCGATGGTCATTGCGTCGCGCCGCGCCCGGTCGGCCAGCGACGCATCGATGGCCGCCGGCACGGTGGTGCTGGCCAGGATACCGCCGCGATGCACGTTCTCGCCCACCGGGAAGGTGACCGACGTGCCGTCGTCGGCGCGCGCGACCACGACCGAGATCTCGCAGGCAAGGTCGAGCTGCCGCTCCAGCACGCAGGCCGCCGCGGCACCGTCCGGGCTGCCGCTTTCCTCAGCGCCCGCGCTGCGCTCGCGCGAGAACCGCTCGAAGGCCGCGACCGCCTCGTCGAGGGTCGCAACCCGCGCCTGCCCCTTGCCGTCGTAGCCGAGCCGCGCCACCTTGAGGATGGCGGGGAAGAGTCCGCTGCCTCCCGTGCCGCGCGCCTGCAGCGCATGCAGTTCCGCGACGGCGCGCACCGCCTCGAACGGCGCTGTCGCGACGCCGCAGGCAGCGATGAATTCCTTCTCGGCGATCCGGTCCTGCGCGATCGCGACCGCTTCGGCGCGCGGCGTGACGCGGCAATAGCGCGCGAGCGTGGCGAGCGCTTCCGCCGGCACGTTCTCGAACTCGGTGGTCACCGCGCCGCACAGTGCTCCCATCTCGGCGAGCGCCTGGGCATCCAGGTAGCCGGCACGCAGGTGGCGATCGGCGATCCGCCCGGCCGGGCTGTCGCCGTCCGGATCGAGCACGCACACGCGGTAGCCCATCGACTGGGCTGCGGTCCCGAACATGCGTCCGAGCTGGCCGCCGCCCATGACCCCCAGCCAGTTGCCCGGCGCGAGCCAGGTCGCGCCTGCCGGTCCCGTCCTCGCGCCGTCGCTCGCCACGGCAGCTAGGCAGGCAGCGTCATGCCGGCGGCGGCGGCGGTCTGCGCGTCGCGGAATCCGGCAAGCGCCGTCGCAAGGCGCGGGTCGCCGCCTGCGAGCAGCGACACCGCGAACAGCGCCGCATTGGCCGCGCCGGCCTCCCCGATCGCGAAGGTCGCGACCGGCACGCCGCGCGGCATCTGCACGATCGACAACAGCGAGTCCTGGCCGTTCAGGTGGCGGCTCGGCACCGGCACGCCGAGCACCGGGACGATCGTCTTGGCGGCGAGCATTCCGGGCAGGTGCGCCGCGCCGCCCGCGCCCGCGATGATCGCCCGCAGGCCCCGTCCCTGGGCGTCCTCGGCATAGCGGAACATGGCGTCCGGCATGCGATGGGCCGAGACCACCCGTGCCTCGAACGGCACCTGGAACTGGCGCAGCACCGCGACCGCGTGCTGCATGACCTCCCAGTCGCTGCTGCTGCCCATCACGACGCCCACGAGGGCGGTGGCGGCGGAGGGGGCGGACGACGTCATGCGCCGATTCTACCCGTCACCCCGTCGGCGGTTCCGGTGAGCCGCGCGAGCGCCTCGCGATAGCGCGCGGCGGTGGCCTCGATCACCTCCCGCGGCAGCGGCGGCGGCGGCGCGCGCTTGTTCCAGCCCGGCACCGTCTCGAGATAGTCCCGCACGAACTGCTTGTCGTAGCTGGGCGGCGAGATGCCGACGCGATACTCGCTCGCCGGCCAGAAGCGCGACGAGTCCGGCGTCAGCACCTCGTCCATCAGGCACAGGGTGCCGTCGGCATCCAGGCCGAACTCGAACTTCGTGTCCGCGATGATGATGCCGCGGGTGGCGGCATGCTCGCTCGCGCGGCGGTAGAGCGCGATGCTGATCGCGCGGATGCGCTCCGCCAGCGGCCGCCCGGTCGTCGCTGCCATGCGCTCGAACGAGATGTTCTCGTCATGCTCGCCCATCGCCGCCTTGGCAGCGGGCGTGAAGATCGGCTCCGGCAGCTTCTCGGCCAGGCGCAGCCCCGGCGGCAGCGCAACGCCGCTCACGCTGCCATGCTCGCCATACTCCTTGAAGCCGGAGCCGGCCAGGTAGCCGCGCACCACCGCCTCGACGAGGATGGGCTGCAGGCGGCGCACCACCATCGAGCGGCCCCTCACCTGGTCCACTTCATCCGGCGCAACCACTTCGGCCGGATCGACGCCGGTCAGGTGGTTGGGGACGATATCGGCGAGCCGGTCGAACCAGAACAGGGCCAGGCTGTTGAGCACCTCACCCTTGCCGGGAATCGGCTCCGCCATGACGACGTCGAAGGCGGACAGGCGATCGCTCGTGACCATCAGCAGGCGATCGCTGCCCACCGCATAGATATCGCGGACCTTGCCGCTGCCGACCACCGGCAGCGACCTGAGCGTGGCGCGGTAGAGGGTTTCCATGCGCTGTCCTCCCGCGATCTCAGCGGCCGGCGAGCCAGCGACGCGCCCAGCCGAGGCCGCGCGTGGTGGCGCCCGGCTCGTTGCCGCCGGCAGGCCGGTATTCGCAGCCGATCCAGCCGTCGTAGCCGAGCTCGTCGAGCAGGTCGAACAGGTAAGGGTAGTTGATCTCGCCGACGTCCGGCTCGTGCCGCTGCGGCACACCCGCGACCTGGATGTGGCCGACGCCCGGCAGCCACTGGCGGATCCGCATCGCCAGGTCGCCCTCGACGATCTGGCAGTGGTAGAGATCCATCTGCACCTTGAGGTTCGGTGCGCCTACCGCGCGGACCACCGCATGCGCCTCGGCCTGCGTGTTGAGGAAGTAGCCGGGAATGTCGCGGGTATTGATCGGCTCGATCAGCAGGTCGAGTCCTGCGGCCCGGCAGCGGACGGCCGCCTCGGCGAGATTCGCCACGTAGGTGTCGCGAAGCCGCGCGCGTCCGGACGAGCCGGTGTCGTCCGCCTCGGGTGACGCGGCCGGCACCAGCCCGGCCATCGCATGCAGCCGGGGGCAGCCGAGCACCACGGCGTACTCGATGGCCCGGTCGACGCCGGCGAGGAACTCCGCCTCGCGCCCCGGAAGGCAGGCGAGCCCGCGATCGCCGGCGGCGAAGTCGCCGGGTACGGTGTTGAAGAGCACCTGGCGCAGGCCGTTGTCGTCCAGCCGCTGGCGCAGCGTTGCCGCCGGATGCTCATAGGGGAACAGGAACTCGACCGCCTCGAACCCGTCCTTCGCGCAGGCGGCGAAGCGGTCGAGGAACGGATGCTCCGTGTAGAGCATGGAGAGATTGGCGGCAAGGCGGGGCATCGGAATCTCCGGGCTGGGGAACGCCGACCCGCGGCGCGCAGGCGGCGCGGACCGTTCCACCCGGAAGAATAACCGCGACGCGGGAGGACGCGTCGCCGACGCGTCAGGCGGCCGCTTGCACCCGCGCCTGCACCCGTGCCTGCACCCGTGCGTTGGCCGACGCGGTCGGCCGCGGGGGTACCGGCGCGACCGCGAACCGGACCATGCGGTCGTGCAGGTGCACCACTTCCTTGGCGGTGACCAGCGGCCTCTCGAGCGGAAACAGGTGCGATCCGTCGATCTCGCGCAGGTGGTCTCCGGCAAGCTTGCGGCTGGCCGCCATTCCGCAGCGCCGGACGGCAACCGATCGGGTCCCCGTCAGGAATCCCACCGGCACGGCACGGCCCTGGCCGTCCACCGGCGGGCCGCCTGCGGCGAGCCGCGCGATCGCGTCCGGCCAGGTCACATGGAGCTGCCGGCAGACCGCCGCGTCAAACCGTCGCCCCTCCGGCCGGCCGTGCGCCGCGGCCGCGTGCGGCCCGGCCGACGGGTCGCATGCGAAGCGGCGATACGCCGGCAGGCAGTCGGGGTCGAGCCCGGGCGAGCCGCGGTGCAGGCC
>JAEWEW010000255.1 GCA_023389175.1 Pseudomonadota bacterium
GGGTCGCCGCGCGCGAGCGGCGCTAAGTCCGGGGGCCGGCGCGCGCGGAACCCACGCAGGAGGAGATCGTATGCCTTCTTTCGACGTCGTGTGCGAGGCGAACATGGTGGAGCTGCGCAATGCGCTCGACCAGGCGAACAAGGAGATCGCCAACCGCTTCGACTTCAAGGGCTCGGATGCGCGCATCGAGCTCGCGGACAAGACGCTCACCGCCTATGCCGACGACGACTTCAAGCTCGGCCAGGTGCGGGACGTACTGCTAGCGAAGCTCGCCCGGCGCAACGTGGACGTCCGCTTTCTCGACTACGGGCCGGTCGCCAAGATCTCGGGCGACAAGGTGAAGCAGGCCATCACCGTGCGCCACGGCGTGCCGCAGGATGCCGCCAAGAAGATCGTCAAGCTGCTGAAGGACGCGAAGATGAAGGTGAGCGGCTCCATCCAGGGCGACTCGGTGCGGGTGAGCGGCCCGAAGCGTGACGACCTGCAGGCAGCGATCGCGCAGATCCGCGAGCAGATGAAGGACCTGCCGCTCGCATTCGACAATTTCCGCGACTAGGACGCCGAGCCAGCGTCGCGCCGGGACCAGACGGTGACCTCCCCAGCCCTCATCGGTCCCGCTTCGGCCCTGCTCGCCTCGCAACTGGCGCAACCGTTGCCGGGCTTCGCGCCGCTCTGGTTCCGCCACGAGATAGTGGGCGCCGTGAGTCCGGACTGGCTGGCGCACCTTGATCCCCGCCTCTTCAAGCTGGGACCGGAAGGCGTGGACGGCCTGCCCGAGGTCCGGATTCGCGGCGGCGACCGCCGCAGCGAATCCGGCATCGTTCCCACCGCCACCCTGGACCGCTGGCTGCAGGAATGGGCGGAGTCGTTGCAGGGCCGGGGGCTCCTCCCCGGCTGGCGCGGCGAATCGATCCGCATCTACGGCGCCCGCGAGGCCGAGCCGCTGTTCTCGGTGGAGCGTGCGCTGCTGCGTCCGCTCGGGCTGCTGCTGCGCTCGGTCCAGGTGAATGTCTTCACCGTCGAGGACAAGCGGCTGCGGGTCTGGATCGCGCGCCGGGCCGAGCACAAGCCGGTGGACGGCGGCAAGCTCGATGCATTGGTTGGCGGCGGGATCGTCGGCGACGAAACGCCGCTCGAGACCCTGGTGCGCGAATGCGCCGAGGAAGCTGGCATGGACCGGCAGATGGCCCGGCGCGCCGTGCCGGTCGGCGTCATCGACTCGATCCGAGCCGCAAGCGACGGTGCCATCCGGGTGCTTCACCGCGAACGGCTGATGCTCTACGACCTGCGGGTGCCGCCGGAGTTCACGCCGCGGCCGGCGGACGGAGAGATCGCGGAGATCCACTGCCTCTCGCCGCGCCGGCTGCAGGCGTCGCTGGACGGCGAGGCCTGGAGCGACGAGGGGGCGTGGGCGACGCGGGACCTGCTTTCCCGCCATTCGGACCCGGGAGCCTGAGCTCGACGACACAAGAAGTCACAATCTCGAGGGGGCGTTCGGCAAAATGGCAACGTCCTCGCGATCAGCGGACAGTCGGGACCGACGAGCGGATTTCGTCCAGCGCCGGATAGCGCGCACAATTTCATCCACGGTAGCGATGCATCCCGCTCGCGGGTCCCTTGCAGCGAGACCGTTCAGTCTCCTAGTCTCCTCTCTTCCGCCCTCGCCCGGCCCCGGGCCTGGGCGGTTTTCTTTGGAAACGGCCGAAGGCCGTTCCGGGGGGCGTGGCTACCTGCTCGCCACCAGGCGGGTCCGCGCGCCTTCGCCGGCAAGCAGCTCCGCGAACCGGGCGCGGATCGACGCCTCCAGCCCGGCGGCATCCAGCCCCTCGCGCTTGAGCAGCTGGGCATGGTCGCCGTGGTCGATGAAGCGGTCCGGCAAGCCGAGGTGCAGTATCGGCCTTGCCGTGCCGATGGCGGCAAGCGCCTCCGCGCAGGCCGAGCCGGCGCCGCCCATCACCACATGCTCCTCCACCGTGACGAAGGCCTCGTGCGACGCGGCAAGCTCCGCGAGGAGCGCCGTGTCGATCGGCTTGACGAATCGCATGTTGACCACGGTCGCATCCAGCGCCTCGCCCGCCTGCACGGCCGGGGCCACCATGGAACCGAACGCGAGGATGGCGACGCGCCGACCCTGGCGCCGCACCTGTGCCCGGCCCATCGGCAGCTCGGTGAACGCCTGCTCGATCGCCGCGCCCACGCCGGCACCACGCGGATAGCGAACCGCCGCCGGGCTGCCGCAGCGCACGGCAGTGAAGAGCATCTGCCGGCACTCGTTCTCGTCGGCCGGCGCCATCACCACCATGTTCGGGATGCAGCGCAGGTAGGCGAAGTCGTACGCGCCGGCGTGGGTGGCGCCGTCGGCACCGACGAGCCCCGACCGGTCAAGCGCGAACACCACCGGCAGGTTCTGCAGCGCGACGTCGTGGATCAGCTGGTCATAGGCCCGCTGGAGGAAGGTCGAATAGATGGCGACCACCGGCTTGATGCCCTCGCAGGCGAGGCCGGCGGCGAAGGTCACCGCATGCTGCTCGGCGATGCCGACGTCGAAGTAGCGGCCGGGATAGCGCTTCTCGAACTCCACCAGTCCCGAGCCCTCGCGCATGGCCGGCGTGATGGCTGCGAGCTTCGGCTCGATCGCGGCCATGTCGCACACCCAGTCCGAGAACACCTGGGTGTAAGTGGGCCGCGCGGGGGCACTGCCGCCCTTGATGCCCTCGGCCAGATCGAACTTGCCCGGGCCGTGATAGAGCACCGGGTCGGCTTCGGCGAGCTTGTATCCCTGCCCCTTGCGGGTGACCACATGCAGGAACACCGGACCGCGGAGGTTGCGCAGGTTCTGCAGCGTCGGCACCAGCGCATCGAGATCGTGGCCGTCGATCGGGCCGAAGTAATTGAAGCCGAGCTCCTCGAAGAACGTGGCCGGGACCACCAGCCCCTTGGCATGGCCCTCCAGGCGCTTTGCGAGCTCGTACACCGGCGGCATCACCGATAGAACCTGGCGTGCCACGTCGCGCGCCTTGATGATCGGGCGCGCGGACAGCACGCGGGCGAGGTAGCGGTTCATCGCGCCCACTGCCGGCGAGATCGACATGTCGTTGTCGTTCAGGATCACCAGCAGGTCGATGTCGGGCGTGACGCCGGCGTTGTTGAGCGCCTCGAACGCCATGCCGGCGCTCATCGCCCCGTCGCCGATCACCGCGACATGCCGGCGCCGATCCGGTCCCTTGTTCTCGCCGAGGTTGCGCGAGGCAACCGCCATCCCGAGCGCGGCCGAGATCGACGTCGACGAATGCGCGGTACCGAAGGTGTCGTACTCGCTCTCGATGCGCCGGGGAAAGCCGGAGATGCCGTCGAGCTGCCGCAGGCGAGCCATGCCGTCGCGGCGCCCGGTCAGGATCTTGTGCGCATACGACTGGTGGCCCACGTCCCAGACCAGCCGATCGCGCGGCGTATCGAACACGTAATGCAGCGCGATCGTGAGCTCTACCGTGCCCAGGTTGGACGAAAGATGCCCGCCGGTGCGCGATACCGACTCGAGCAGGAACGCCCGCAGCTCGCCGGCAAGCCGGCCGAGTGCCGCCCGATCGAGCTTGCGCAGGTCCGCAGGATCGTCAATGGTATGCAGCAGGGACTGCTGCGGGGAAGTCATGTTCAGTTCACCCGTTTCACGATGAAGTCGGCAAGCTGGCGCAACCGCGCGCCGCGCCCGCCGAGGTGCCCGACCGATTCCCGGGCACGGGCCGCCAATTGCTCGGCCAGCGCCCGCGATTCCTCGAGCCCCAGGATGGATACATAGGTCGGCTTGTCCTGGGCCTGGTCCTTGCCCGCGGTCTTGCCGAGCGTCGCCGAATCCGCGGTGACGTCGAGGATGTCGTCGACCACCTGGAAGGCCAGGCCCACGGCGTCGCTGAAGGTGTCGACCGCCTCGCGCGTCCGGTCCGCCATCGGGCCGCCGGCCAGCATGCCGAGGCGCACCGACGCAGCAAGCATCGCTCCCGTCTTCATGCGGTGCATCGTCTCCAGCCCCGGACGATCCAGCCGCGAACCAACGGCCTGCAGGTCCAGCGCCTGGCCGCCCGCCATGCCGGCCGCGCCGGCCGCCTGGGCGAGCGTGGTGACCAGGTCGGCCACCGGCAAACCCGCTGCCTGCGCCGGGCCCGAATGCAACGGCCGAACCAGCGCCTCGAAGGCGAGCGCCTGCAGGGCGTCACCCACCAGCATCGCGAGCGCCTCGCCGTAGCGTCGGTGCACCGTGGGCTTGCCGCGGCGCAGGTCGTCATTATCCATGCAAGGCAGGTCGTCATGCACCAGCGAGTAGGCGTGGATCAGCTCCACCGCGCAGGCGCAGCCGTCGAGCACCGCCGGTTCCGCGCCGGACACCTCGCCGGCGGCATAGACGAGCAGCGGCCGCACTCGCTTGCCGCCGTCGAGTACCGCGTAGCGCATCGCTTCCGCGAGCATGTCCGGGGCGCGATCGCCGCGCCCCCCCGTGCGGCCCTCCGGTGGCCGCAGCGCGAGCACTTCCTCCAGGGCGGTCTCCACCCGGGCGCCGTGCCGGACCATCCAGTCCGCCAGGTCGGCCCTGCCGTCGGCGACCTCAGGCGTCGCGGTCATCGGCACCGGAATCGAAGGGTTGCAGCAGGTCGGCCTCCAGGATGCGGACCCGTTGCGCCACCTGCCCCAGCGTCTCGCGGCAGTACTTCACCAGCACCACCCCGCGCTGGTAGGCGGCGAGCGATTCCTCGAGCGGCAGGCGCCCGTCCTCCATGCGCTCCACCAGCGCCTCGAGCTCCGTCATGGCCACTTCGAAGCTCGCCGGCGTCTCTGCGCCGGCCTCCGGCTCGGCGGGATCCTCTCTGCTCATCGCTGGACTGCCTGGGGTTCGCAAGAGGGCATTCTAGACGACCCCGGAGCGCGTGCTCCGCAACTCCCCGGGAGCTCGCGACGCCCATTCAACGTGGCCTGCGGGTCCTTGCAGGCCCCGGATTCGACGCAATATCCATCGTGCAGGCAATCATTGGGTGGGTTGCGGAATGAAGGTACACTCGCCCCTCCACTTTTCGGGGCAGGTTGCCACACTTACTTCGGAGGGACCCGGGTCCATGTCGGATATTGGGCGCGAGGCGCATATCAGGCGGCCGGCGACACAATTGCCGGTATCCGCCTACTTCAGCCAGGAACTCCACGACCGCGAGATCCGGCAGCTCTTCCGCGACGGGCACGGCTACCGCGGCCACCGCCTGATGGTGCCCGAGCCGGGCGACTACTACGCGTTGCCTGCCGAGCGGGAAGGCCGCGTGCTGGTCCACGGCCCGACCGGCCGGCCGTCGGGCAGCGAAGGCGAAGGACGCATCCGCCTGCTCTCCAACGTCTGCCGTCATCGCCAGGCGATCATGCTGAACGGCCGCGGTCACGCCGACAACATCGTCTGTCCCCTGCACCGCTGGACCTACAACCTGAAGGGCGAGTTGCTCGGCGCGCCGCATTTCACCGAGCAGCCTTGCCTGAACCTGGAAGCGCAGCCGCTGCAGGAATGGCAGGGCCTGCTGTTCGAGGGCCCGCGCGACGTCGCCCGCGATCTGCAGGCGGTCGGCTGCCGCGCCGACCTGGACTTCAGCGGCTATCGGCTGGACCATGTCGAGATCCACGAGTGCGAGTACAACTGGAAGACCTTCATCGAGGTCTACCTCGAGGACTATCACGTCGAGCCGTTCCATCCCGGCCTCGGAAGGTTCGTCTCCTGCGACGACCTGGCATGGGAGTTCGGCGACTGGTACTCCGTGCAGACCGTCGGCCTGCACAAGGATCTCGCCCAGCCGGGCACCCCGGTCTACCGGCGCTGGCACGACGAGATCCTGCGCTACAACGGCGGCGTGCTGCCGAAGTTCGGCGCCATCTGGCTCACCTACTACCCCAACCTCATGGTGGAGTGGTATCCCAACGTGCTGGTGATCTCGTCGCTGGTGCCGCGCGGGCCGCGCCACACCACCAACATCGTGGAGTTCTACTATCCCGAGGAAGTGGTGTGGTTCGAGCGCGAGCTGGCGGAAGCCGAGCGCGCGGCCTACATGGAGACCGCGCGCGAGGACGACGAGATCGCACTGCGCATGGACGCCGGCCGCCTCGCGCTGATGGAGCGCGGCCTGAACCAGGCCGGGCCCTACCAGAGCCCGATGGAGGACGGCATGCAGCACTTCCACGAGTTCCTGCGCCGGGAGCTCGACATGCCGGCAACCTAGATGAAACGACCCCCACTGGCCGCCAACTGGACGACGCTCGTCTCCGCGGACGAGCTGGCAGCCGCGATCGACGATTGCGTGGTGGTGGACTGCCGGCATGATCTGCTCGATCACGGTGCCGGCCGGCGCGCCTATGGAGAGGGACACATCCCGTCGGCATTCTTCATGGACATGGAGACCGAGCTCTCCGGTCCGAAGACCGGCCGCAATGGACGCCATCCGCTGCCGGATCGCGACGCTCTGCGTGAGCGGCTCGCGACGCTCGGCCTCGACGACGACCGCCAGCTGGTCGCCTACGATGCCCACGGTGGCGCAATGGCGGTGCGGCTGTGGTGCCTCGCGCGCTGGCTCGGCCACCGCAAGGTCGCCGTGCTGGACGGCGACCTGCGTGCGTGGCGCGCCGCCGGCTACCCGGTCACGAGCGAGCCGGCCTCGCCGCCGTCGCAGCCCGGGCGGCTCGATCCGAACCGCGCGCCGCTGGTGGACCTGGTCACGGCCGGCGACGTGGTCGGCGCGCTCGGCTCGCAACGGATGCTGGTGATCGATGCCCGCGCGCCGGAGCGCTATTCCGGCCAGACCGAGCCGATGGATCCGGTTGCCGGACACATTCCCGGCGCGCTCAACCGGTTCTTCGGGTTGAACCTGCGGCCGGACGGCCGCTTCAAGCCGGCGCCGGTGCTGCGCGCCGAGCTGCTCGCGCTGCTTGGCGACCGCGACCCGGGTGTCGTCGTGCACCAGTGCGGCTCCGGCGTGACCGCCTGCCACAACC
>JAEWEW010000351.1 GCA_023389175.1 Pseudomonadota bacterium
GTTTCCCCCACGCCGCCGCGCACCGCCGTGCTGCCGGGGCGCCGGCCGGCAGGCAAGCCGGCGGTCGGCGCCGCCGGGACCGGCTCGCCGGTGCTGGGCGAGAACTGAGGCGCGGGCGATGGGCGTACTGCAGGTCAGCGGCATCCACAAGAGCTTCAGCGGATTGCGGGCGCTGAACGACGTGAATCTCGACATCGAGGAAGGCAGCGTCCACGCGATCATCGGGCCGAACGGCGCCGGCAAGTCGACCCTGCTCAACTGCTTCGTCGGCCGGTTGCTGCCCGATACCGGCACCGTGGTCTTCGACGGGCAGTCGCTCGTCGGCCTGAAGCCCTACCAGATCAACCAGGCGGGGGTCGCGCGGGTGTTCCAGACGCCCGAGATCTTCGCGGACCTGAGCCTGCTGGACAACGTGATGGTGCCCGCGCTGGCCCGCCGCGACGGCGCGTTCCGGATCAACGCCTGGAAGCGCAGCGACGCCCACGCCGAGATCCGCGAGAAGGCCGAGGCCGTGCTCGCCGAGGTCGGGCTCGCGGCGTCCCGCTACCTCGGTGCCGGTACGCTCTCGCGCGGCGACAAGCGTCGCCTCGAGCTCGCCATGTGCCTGGTCCAGGAGCCGCGGCTGCTGCTGCTGGACGAGCCCACCGCCGGCATGTCGCGCGCGGACACGAACAACACGATCGACCTGCTGCAGCGCATCGGCGAGCGGCGCATCACCAAGGTGATCATCGAGCACGACATGCATGTGGTCTTCACCCTGGCCCACCGCATCAGCGTGCTCGCGCAGGGTACCGTGATCGCGGAAGGCGATCCCGGCTCGATCAAGGGCGATCCGCGGGTGCGCGAGGCCTATCTCGGCGGGGCGACGCTATGAGCGCTGCAGCAGGCGTGAATGCAACCGCCCGAGACGGCGCGGCCAAGCCGGCGCCCGCCACGGCCTCCCGTCCCTACTTCTCCTGCCGCGACCTGCATGCCTACTACGGCGAAAGCTATGTCGTGCAGGGCGTCGGCTTCGATGTGCACGAGTCGGAGATCGTGGCGCTGCTGGGTCGCAACGGCGCAGGCAAGACCTCGACCCTGCGGTGCCTCGCCCGTTTGGCCAGCCCGCACCTTGCCCGGGGCGAAGTCTGGCTGGATGGACAGCCCCTGCACCGGATGACCAGCTGGCAGGCCGCGCGGTGCGGCGTCGGCCTGGTCCCGGAGGACCGCCGCATCATCGGCGGGCTGTCGGTGGAGGAGAACCTGAAGCTCGCGAGCATCGAGCCGCCGAGGGGCTGGAGCATCGAGCGGGTCTACGAACACTTCCCGCGGCTTGCGGAGCGCCGCCTGCAGGACGCGGTCACGCTCTCGGGGGGCGAGCAGCAGATGCTGGCGGTCGCCCGCGCGTTGTCGCGCGACATCAAGCTGCTGCTGCTCGACGAGCCCTACGAAGGGCTCGCGCCGGTGATCGTGCAGGAGATCGAGAAGATCCTTCAGGAGGTGAAGCGACTGGGCTTCACCACCGTCATCGTCGAGCAGAATGCGATCGCGGCGCTTCGGCTGGCCGACCGCGCCATCATCCTCGACATGGGCCAGGTCGTCTTCGACGGCTCGGCCCGGGAAGTGATCGACAACGCCGAGCTGCGGCACGAGTACCTGGCGATCTAGCTGGGGGGCTGCCTCGCCGGGACGGCTTCAGCGCCTGCTGCCCTGCTCGATCGGCGGCCGCCTGCCTGTCTTCACCTCAAGGTCCAGCCGGTCGCGTCCGCGAAGCACGGTGTAGCGCCCGCTCTCCCCGGGCCTGATGGCAGCCGTCTGGTTGATCAGGTCGACGGTATCCCTGACCGGCTTGCCGTCCACCGCCACGACCACGTCGCCCGGCTGCAGGCCGCCGGCGTCGGCCGGTCCGCCTCGCAGCAGTCGGGCCAGGACGGCGCCCTGGCGCGCGCTGACGCCGAGCCGGCGCGCCAGCTCCTCGTTGAGGGTCAGCGCCTCGACGCCGAGCCATCCCCGGTCGACGCGACCGCTGGTGACCAGCTGCGTCATCACCTCCATGGCGGTACGCGAGGGGATCGCGAAGCCGATCCCGAGCGAGCCGCCGCTCGGCGAGAGGATCGCGGTGTTGATGCCGATCAGCCGGCCGGCCGCGTCGACCAGCGCCCCACCCGAATTGCCGGGGTTGATCGCGGCATCGGTCTGGAGGAAGTTCTCGAAGGTGTTGATCCCGACCCGGCTACGGCCGGTGCCGCTCACGATCCCCTGGGTCACCGTCTGCCCGACGCCGAACGGATTGCCGATCGCCAGCACCACGTCGCCGATCTGGACGGCGTCGGAGTCGCCGATCGCGATCGGCTGCAGGCCGTCGGCCTCGATCTTGAGCACCGCCAGGTCGGTTTCGGGATCGGTGCCGACGACCTCGGCCCGGGCCGGACGGCCTTCGCCGACCTCCACCGCCACCGCCCCGGCGCCCTGGATGACATGGTGGTTGGTGAGCACGTAGCCGTCGGCGCTCATGATGACTCCCGATCCGAGGCCGCCGCCCGGATCCGGGTCGGCGCCGTCGAACGGGAAGAACGGGTTGGGCGGTTGCCGGCGCTGGACCGCATAGACGCTGACGATCGAAGGCAGCGCACGCAGCGCGCCGGTGCTGTAGCTACCTGCGCTCTCGGTGCGCTCGACCGGCGCGGCAGCGTTGAGCACCACCGGCCGGCGCGGATGCAGCCAGTCCGGCGCGAAGAGGGCGCCCAGCACGTACAGGACCCCGAAAAAGACCGCTCCGGCAACCGCCGCGCGGATGACGAGGCGCGACAGGCCCTTCACGCTATGGGCGCCGATGGGGACGCGAGGCGATCAGGGAGAACGACGAGGGGCTCGATAAACGCATCGAGCCCCCATGGCGATTCCCTGATGACGGACTGACGGGAAGGCATGCCGCTTCGAAGACGAGGTTATCCAGTGTAACCCCATCCCTTCCGTGTACTGGCGCTGAGGGACACCGGGCGGCGCCTTCTTGATGCGGGTCAAGGTCCCCGGGGCGGGATTGCCCCACGCTCGTGGCATGGCCGGAACCCCGTTCCGGTAGCCCGCGCGGGCGATTGAGGATCCTGCAATGCGACGACGTACCCTGGCATTCCTGGCAGCCATGGTTCCGCTGCTTGCGCTCTTCGTCTATGTCGCCTTGCGCTCGGGACCGCTCGCGCCGGTGGCGGTGACGGTCGCAGCGGTCGAGACGAGGTCCATCACGCCGGCCCTCTTCGGCATAGGCACCGTAGAGGCGCGCTACACCTACCGGATCGGACCCACGGCTGCGGGGCGCGTGAAGCGGCTGGACGTGAACGTGGGCGATCGGGTGAAGGCCGGGGAGCTGCTCGGCGAGATGGATCCGATCGACCTCGATGATCGCGTTCAATCCCAGGGGGCCGCGCTCAGGCGTGCCGAAGCCGGCTTGCGTGAGGCCTCGGCACGGCAGAGCTACGCCGAGACGCAGGCACGGCGCTACGAGCAGTTGTTCGCGGTCCGGTCGGCCAGCGAGGAAACGCTCGCAATGAAGCGCCAGGAACGGGCGATCGCCGAGGCCGCCGTCTCGGCCGCCCGCGAGGACGTCGCCCGTGCCCGGGCGGAAGTCGCGGTATCCATGGCGCAACGCCGAAACCTGCAACTGATTGCTCCGGTGGATGGCCTGATCGTCGCGCGGGATGCCGACCCTGGCACCACGATGGTCGCCGGGCAAGCGGTGGTGGAGTTGATCGACCCCGACAGCCTCTGGATCAACGTCCGATTCGACCAGATCAGTGCCACGGGGCTCGCTGCCGGATTGCCCGCCCGAATCCAGTTGCGATCGAGGCAGGGCGAAACGCTGCAAGGCCGGGTCCTGCGCGTGGAACCAAAGGCCAACGCGGTGACCGTGGAGATGCTGGCCAAGGTGGTGTTCGACGATCCGCCCGCACCGCTGCCGCCGCTGGGGTTGCTCGCGGAAGTCACGGTCGACCTGCCGGCACTTCCTGCCGCTCCGGTCGTCCCCAACGCCGCCGTCCAGCGCCAGGACGGCAGGCCGGGCGTCTGGAAGCTCATGGACGGTGCCCTGCGCTTTGCGCCGGTCAACATCGGCAACGGCGACCTCGACGGCGATCTGGTCGTGCGCGAAGGACTGGCGGATGGCGACCGGGTCGTCGTCTACAGCGAAGGATCGATCGGCCCGAACAGCCGGATCCGGGTCGTCGAAAGGCTCACCCGGACGAGCCGATGATCAGCCTGGCCGGTCGGGACATCCTGCACGCCTGGGGCAAGTTCGTCTTCACCGGCGTCGGTCTCGGTCTGTTGATCGGCGTAACCCTCACCATGTCCGGTGTCTATCGCGGCATGGTGGCCGACGGCAAGGCGTTGCTCGACAACAGCGGCGCGGATCTGTGGGTGGTGCAGAAGGATACGCTGGGCC
>JAEWEW010000064.1 GCA_023389175.1 Pseudomonadota bacterium
GCGCTACGATGCCCAGCTCAACAGCGCGCGGCTGCAGTTGGAGGCGGTCCGCGAACGGCTGCCCCAGGCGCAGGCCGGGCTGAAGCCGAGCCTCGGGGCCGCGGTCGGCGCGAACGTCGGCCGCTACGACACCGACATCACGCCGCAGCGCAGCTTCGACAATGTCCAGGGCGCGCTCAGCTTCGCCTTTCCGCTCTACCGTCCCGGCAACGCCGCCCTGGTGGACCAGGCGGAGATCGGCGTGCGACTCGCCGAAGCCCAGCTCGGGCTGGCGGCCCAGGATCTGGTGAGTCGGGTCGCCGGCGCGTACTTCGACGTGCTCGCCGCGCGCGACGCGGTCGAGGTGGCCGAGGCGCAGCGGCGCGCGATCTCGGAGCAGTTCGAGGCGGCCAAGCGCAATTTCGAAGTGGGCACCGCCACCATCACGGACCAGCAGGAGGCGCAGGCGCGCCTCGATCTCAACGATGCGCAGCTTGCGGCCGCACGCAACGACCTGACCGTGAAGCAGGCTGCACTGACCAACCTCACCGGCCTGCCGAGCGAAGGGCTGGAGACGCTGAAGCTCGAGGTCGCGCTGCCGGCCCCGGACCCGGGCGACATCGAGGCATGGACCCGCCTCGCGCGCGAATCCAACTATGCCGTGCAACAGGCCGAGCTCGCGCGCGCCATCGCGCGCATCGACATCGATCGCGCCCGCTACGACAAGCGGCCGGTGGTCGATCTCGTCTCTCAGGCAGCGCTGCTCAGCGGCAAGACCGCCAACAGCCTCAACACGCAGGTCGAGCGGACCACCCAGCTGAGTGCCGGCATCCAGCTCTCGGTGCCGCTCTACAGCGGCGGCGCGCTGGATGCGCGCGAGCGCGAGACCGTGGCCGCGTTCCAGCGCTCGGAGTCGGAGCTGGAGAATGCGCGCCGGCTTTCCGAGCAGGGCGCGCGCCAGGCGTTCCTCGGGCTGAAGAGCAGTGCCGAGCAGGCCCGCGCGCTCGAGGCGGCTGCCGAGTCGAGCCGGCTCGCGCTGGACTCCAACCTGCTCGGCTACCAGGTGGGCGTGCGCATCAACGTGGACGTGCTGAACGCCCAGCAGCAGCTCTTCTCCGCCCTGCGTGACCTGGCGCGGGCCCGCTATGACGTGCTGCTCAACACGCTGCGGTTGAAGTCCACCGCCGGCACGCTGCAGGCCGCGGACGTGGTCGCGATCGACGACCTGCTGACGCCGCCGGCCGAGCGCATGTTCCCCATGGTGACCGCTCCTGGCGCAGGCGGCAGGCCGGGCGCATCCGGCGCAACGCGGCGCTCACCAGGCGGCGCCCGGGCTGCGCCTGGCGGGCGGCAGGTGCCGGGTGCGCAGACGGGGCGTCGAAACATGCCGCGCTGACGCTCCTTCGATGAGCAGCGCCCGCGGAAGGCGGATGCGGGCTTTGCGGCATGCGAGGATCGCCGCTGGAAGCAGCGAATGCGACGCATGTGTCGCAAGGCATCGAGTCTGGATGTCAATCGTGACGCGCCAGACTACGTTCGAGCCAGGGATCGAGGGCGGCGAGGGTGCGGGCGGTAGCGCCGCGGTGGGCCTCGGTGAAGGCGAGCGCCGCGGCGGACCGGGTCGCGCGGTCTTGCGGGTCGGCGGCGATCCGAAGGGCTGCCTTGAATGCGGTAGCGGCATCGGGGGCCTGGACGGCAGCGCCGGCGCCGATGGCTTCGGCGGCGGCCTGCTCGAAATTGAAGGTCGACGGCCCGAGCACCACCGGGCAGCCGAGCGCATTCGCCTCGATCAGGTTCTGCGATCCGAACGGCAGCAGCGAGCCGCCCATGATCACCACGTCGGCGCAGGCATACCAGCGCTGCATCTCGCCCATGGAGTCGCCAAGCAGCAGCGGGGCCTGCGCGAGGCCATGCGCCGGCCGGTCGAGGTCGGCGCGGCGCACCAGCCGCGCATCGCGGCCGGCCGCCGCGAGCGCCTGGGACATCAGGCCGGCCACTGTCTCGAAGCGGTCCGGGTGGCGCGGGACGATGATCAGCAACGGCGGGGATGCGACGGCGGCGGCATGGTCACGCCAGGCCGCGAGCAGCAGCGCCTCTTCGCCGTCGCGCGTGCTCGCCGCGACGATGACCGGCCGGGCGCCGAGCAGCTGGCGCCAGCGTTCGCCGGTGGCGCGCGCGTCGGGCGCGACCGGCTGGTCGAACTTGAGATTGCCGGAGACCGCGTCGGCCTCGCGGCCGAGCCGACTCATGCGGCCCGAGTCGGCCGCGGTCTGCGCCACCACCAGGTCGAAGGCCGCGATCGCCGGCTCGATCAGGGCGCGATACCTGGAGCCGCGCGCGAGCGACCGGGGCGAGAGGCGCGCGTTCACCACCGCCATCGGAATGCCGCGCCGGCGCGCGGCATGCATCAGGTTCGGCCAGACCTCGGTTTCCATCACCAGCCCGCAGGCCGGGCGCTGGCGCGCTAGAAACCGGTCCACGGCGGGCGGCAGGTCATACGGCAGATAGCACTGGCGCAGGCGCGGTCCGAGCGCGCGGAAGAGATCGCCTCCGGTGGCTCGCCCGGTCGGTGTCGCGTGAGTGAGAAGCAACGGCCGCTCTGGATGGCGCCGCGCCAGCTCGCGCACCAGCGGCGCCGCCGCCACCGTCTCGCCAACCGAGACCGCATGCACCCAGATCGGCCCGGGGCCCGGCGGCGGGGCCTTCGCGAAGCCGAAGCGCTCCGGCCAGTGGCGACGATACGCGGGCTGGCGGATGCTGCGATAGAGCAGGTAGGCGAGCGCGAGCGGAACGGCGAGGAACCAGCCGAGCGAGTAGAGGCGGCGCAGCACGCGGCGCGGCGTCGGAGTCGTCCGGGCCGGAACGCCGCCTCGCCTAGTACGGCAGCTTCACGCCGGGCATCGCCGCCTGGATGGCCTGCTTCAGGCTGCCCTGGATCCGCGCGAGTGCCTCGGCCGAATCCGCCTCGAACCGCAGCACCACCACCGGCGTGGTGTTGGAGGCGCGGGCAAGGCCGAAGCCGTCCGGGTATTCCACCCGCACGCCGTCGATGGTGATCACCTCGGTGGCGCCGTCGAACTTCGCGTTCTTCTGCAGCGCCTCGATCAGGCGGAAGTTCTCGCCCTCGGCAAGCTTCAGGTGCAGTTCCGGCGTCGTCGGCGAATCCGGCAACGCCTCGAGCACGGCGCTCGGGTTCGCCTGCCGCGACAGGATCTCCAGCAGCCGTGCGGCGGTGTAGATGCCGTCGTCGAAGCCGTACCAGCGATCGTTGAAGAAGACATGGCCGCTCATCTCGCCGGCGAGCTTCGCGCCGGTCTCCTTGAGCTTGGCCTTGATGAGCGAATGCCCGGTGCGCCACATCAGCGGCTCGCCACCATGCTTGCGGATCCAGGGCGCGAGGTTGCGGGTGCACTTCACGTCGTAGATGATCTGCGCGCCCGGGTTCGCGGCGAGCACGTCGGCCGCATAGAGCATCAGCTGGCGATCGGGGAACACGATCTGCCCGGAGCGGGTCACCACGCCGAGCCGATCGCCGTCGCCGTCGAACGCAAGCCCCACCTCCGCATCGCCGGCGGCGACGGTGGCGATCAGGTCCTGCAGATTCTCCGGATGCGCCGGGTCGGGGTGGTGGTTGGGGAAGTTGCCGTCGACCTCGCAATAGAGCTCGGTCACCTCGGCGCCGATCGCCCGGAGCAGCGCGGGGGCCACCGCGCCGGCCACGCCGTTGCCGGCATCGACCACCACCTTCATCGGCCGCGCGAGCTTCACGTCGCCGGTGATTCGGGCGACATAGTCGGGCATGACGTCGCGCGCGGTGACCTTGCCGGGCTTGTCGGCGAAGAGCGCCTGCCAGCCACCGGCATCCCGGATCGCCGCGCCGATGCCGGTGATTTCGTCGCCGTAGAGCGTGCGTCCGGCCATCATCATCTTCAGGCCGTTGTACTCGGGCGGGTTGTGGCTGCCGGTCACGGCCACGCCGGTGCCGCTGCCGGTCAGCACCGTGGCGAAGTACACCAGCGGCGTGGGCACCATGCCGATGTCGACCACGTCCACCCCCGCCGCGACGATGCCGGAGGCGAGCGCCGCCGCAAGACGCGGCCCGGACAGGCGACCGTCCCGCCCGACCACGATGCTGGCCACGCCCTCCTTGCGGGCGCGCGCACCGAGCACCAGGCCGATCGCCGCCACGCCTTCCTCGGTCAGCGTCTGGTCGACGATGCCGCGGATGTCGTAGGCCTTGAAGATGCCGGCGGCGACTTCGGGGGCGCGGCGGCCGGCGAACGGCTGGGATACGGCGGAAGCAGATGGTCGGGACATGGCGGCACCCTGGCTGGACAATACAATGAACCCATGGATGGTACCGGCATCGCGTCCACAGCCCGCCCGGTGGTCGTGACGGGTGCCGGGGGGTTCATCGGCCGGCACCTGGTGCCGGCCCTTGCCGAGGCCGGTTATCGCGTGCGCGCGGTCAGCCGCGCCGTCCCCGCCGGGCAGCGGGGGCACGACCGGGTGCGGCAGCTGCCGCACCCGGGCACGGGCCCGGGCGCACGCTGGCAGCCGATTCTCGCGGGGGCCGGGGCCGTGGTGCACCTGGCCGGACTCGCCCACATGCCCATCGACGACCGGTCGACGCGCCATCGTCTGCGCGAGGTGAACGTGCTCGCCACCGCGGCGCTCGCCGCGGCTGCCGCGGCGGCAGGCGTGGGCGACTTCGTCTTCATGAGCTCGATCAAGGCGGTGGCCGACAGCTCGACCGCACCGCTCGCGGAGGATGCCGCGGCCGCGCCGGAAGACTGTTACGGCCTTGCAAAGCGGTTGGCCGAGCGGCGGCTGTGGCGCCTGCAAGCCGATGCGCCGGGCATGCGAATCATCGTCCTGCGTCCGCCGCTGGTCTACGGGCCCGGGGTCGGCGCCAACTTTGCCGCGCTCGCCCGGCTGGCGACCTCCGGGCTGCCCTTGCCGCTCGGGGCCGTGCGCAACCGGCGCAGCCTCGTCTACGTCGGAAACCTCGTCGCCGCGGTGCTGCGCTGCCTCGCGCGAAGCGACGTGGCTTCCGGCACCTTCCATGTCTGCGACGATGCCGCGGTGGCGACCCCCGAGCTGGTCCGGGCGATCGCGCAGGCCTACGGCGCTCGCGCGCGTCTCTTCCCGGCGCCGCCATCCCTGGTCGAGGGCGCGGCGCGCCTGCTCGGACGCGAGGCGCAGGCCGCACGGCTCCTCGGCTCGCTCGAGGTGGACGGGTCGCGCTTCCGGTCGGCGTTCGACTGGCGGCCGCCCTTCACGCTCGCGCAGGGGCTTGCGGCGATGGGTTCGTCGGATGCGTCACGGCGCGCGGCTCCGGACGACCCGAAGCCCGCGTGCTGAAGGCGCCAGGCGGGCGACCGTTGGGTACGAGAGGACCGAAGCCGGCTACGCGTCGCGCAGCACCGTCGCGAGCAGCGCGTCCCAGGCCGGCATCCGCAGGCCCCACACCTGCTCGATGCGGTCGAGGTCCAGAAGCGAGTTGGCCGGCCGCCGTGCCGGCGTCGGATACTCGCTTGCCGCGATCGGCTCCAGCGTCGGCAGCCGCGGTACCCGCCACGCCGCCCGCGGCAGCCGCGATTCGTCGCCGCCGGCTGCCTGCGTCGCCTGGTGCAGGATGCCGAGACCGAGCGAGGCGTAGTCGAACCAGGTCGTGCTGCCCGACGGCGCGAGGTTGAGGATTCCGGACCAGTCGCGCAATCTGGGATCCGCGCGACGGCGAGCCACCAGCTGGGCGGTGACGTCGGCGATGAACGAGGCCGGCGTCGGCGCGCCATGCTGGTCCGCGACGATGCGCAACCGGTCGCGCGCCGCGGCGAGCCGCACCATGGTCTTGAGGAAGTTGGCGCCGTGCAGCGAGTACACCCAGCTGGTGCGCAGGATCAGGTGCGCGCAGCCGCTTGCCCGGATCGCCTCCTCGCCTTCCAGCTTGGTGAGACCGTAAGTATTCGCCGGGGCGGTCGGATCGTCCTCGCGATAGCGGCCGCTGGCGGAGCCGTCGAAGACATAGTCGGTGGAATAGTGCACCAGCAAGGCGGCATGCTGCGCGCAGTGGCGCGCCATCGCCGCCGGCGCCGCGGCGTTGATCGCCCTCGCCCGCTCGACCTCCGTCTCTGCCTTGTCGACGGCGGTATAGGCCGCGGGATTCACCACCACGGCCGGCGCGACCGCCGCGAGGCCGGCTGCGACGGCAGCGGGATCGGCGAGGTCGAGGGCGCGGCTGTCCATGGCCACCACCTCGCCGAGCGGCTGCAGGCTGCGCACCAGCTCATGGCCGACCTGCCCCGTGACCCCGGTCACGAGGATCTTCATCGGTGCGCCCTCCGGCTCATGCCCGGGCGGGATCGCCGGCGTAGACCTCGGCGTCGGCAAGTGGCCGGCCGACCTTGTCCTTGTCCGAGACGACGAGGCTGCCGGCACCGCCGACCCGCTCGATCGGCCACTCGATGCCGAGGGCCGGATCGCTCCAGAGCAGCGTGCGCTCATGGGCGGGTGCGTAGAAATCGCTCGCCTTGTAGAGCACCACCGAGCCGTCCTCCAGCGAAAGGAAGCCGTGTGCGAACCCGGCGGGAATCCAGGCAGCCAGGTTGTTGTCGGCGGACAGCTCGAAGGTCGCCGCCTTGCCGAAGGTGGGCGAATCGCGGCGCAGATCGACCGCCACGTCGAAGATCGCGCCGGCCAGCACCCGCACCAGCTTGCCCTGCGGCTGGCGGATCTGATAGTGCAGCCCGCGCAGCACGCCGCGCGCCGAGCAGGACTGGTTGTCCTGTACGAAGCTCACCGAGGCACCGGTCAGGTCCTCGAACACGCGCTGGTTGAAGCTCTCGAAGAAGTAGCCGCGGCTGTCGCCGAACTTGCGCGGCTCGAGCAGGAAGACATCCGGCAACGCGGTGTCGATTCGTTTCATTTCGATCCTCAGAACACGCGTTCGGAGAGGACCGTCAGGAGATAGCGGCCATAGCCGCTCTTCTCCAGCGGCCGCGCCAGCGCCTCGAGCTGCGCGGCATCGATGTAGCCCATGCGGTAGGCCACTTCCTCGGGACAGGCGATCTTCAGGCCCTGCCGCTTCTCGATCGTCTGCACGAACAGCGACG
The DNA here is from genome assembly GCA_023389175.1 of Pseudomonadota bacterium. Lineage (GTDB taxonomy): Bacteria > Pseudomonadota > Gammaproteobacteria > Burkholderiales > Burkholderiaceae_E > Lautropia. Next base: position 7,095 of record JAEWEW010000064.1, read on the forward strand.
CCTCGATCAAGGACTCCTGGGTGCCGGTGTCGAGCCAGGCATAGCCGCGCCCCATCGTCTTGACATGCAGGTCGCCTGATTCGAGGTAGCGGCGGTTGACGTCGGTAATCTCGAGCTCGCCGCGGGCCGACGGCTTGAGCGACTTCGCGATCTCGACCACGCGGTTGTCGTAGAAGTACATGCCGGTAACCGCGTAGTGGGACTTCGGCCGGGCCGGCTTCTCCTCGAGGCTGACTGCGCGGCCGTCGGCGTCGAACTCCACCACGCCGTAGCGCTCCGGGTCGTGCACCCGGTACGCGAACACGGTGGCGCCGCTCGGACGGCGGGCCGCGTCGGCGAGGTCGCCGGCGAGCGCATGGCCGTAGAAGATGTTGTCGCCGAGCACCAGCGCGCAGGCATCCTTGCCGACGAAGGTCTCGCCGATCAGGAAGGCCTGGGCGAGCCCGTCCGGTGACGGCTGCACCGCATAGCGCAGGTCCATGCCCCAGTTGCGGCCGTCGCCGAGCAGTTGCTCGAAGCGCGGCGTGTCCTGCGGCGTCGAGATGATCAGCACTTCCCGGATTCCGGCCAGCATCAGGCAGGTCAGCGGGTAGTAGATCATCGGCTTGTCGTAGATCGGCAGGAGCTGCTTCGAGACTGCCTGCGTCACCGGATAGAGCCGGGTGCCGGAGCCGCCGGCCAGGATGATGCCCTTCATCCGGCCACCTTCGCTTCGCGCCCGTCGTAGTTGCGCGCCATCCACTCGCGATAGGCGCCGGACTGCACGGCCGCCACCCAGGCCTGGTTCTCCAGGTACCAGGCCACGGTCTTCCGGATGCCGGTCGCGAAGGTCTCACGGGGCGTCCAGCCGAGCTCGGCCTCGATCTTCGATGCGTCGATGGCGTAACGACGGTCGTGGCCGGGCCGGTCCTTGACGAAGGTGATGAGGCGCTCCCGCGCGCCGGCCGGATCCGGCCGGAACTCGTCGACCAGCGCGCACAGGTGCCGCACGATGTCGATGTTGTGCATCTCGGCGCGGCCGCCGATGTTGTAGACCTCGCCCGGACGGCCGGCTTCCAGCACGCGGCGGATCGCGGCGCAATGGTCCGCGACATAGAGCCAGTCGCGCACGTTCATGCCGTCGCCATAGACCGGCAGCGGCCGGTTGGCGAGCGCGTTGGCGATCACCAGCGGAATCAGCTTCTCCGGAAACTGGAACGGCCCGTAGTTGTTGGAGCAGTTGGTGGTGAGCACCGGCAGCCCGTACGTGTGGAAGTACGACCGCACCAGGTGGTCGGACCCGGCCTTGCTCGCCGAGTACGGGCTGTTCGGCTGGTAGGGATGGCTCTCGGTGAAGGCAGGATCGTCCGGTCCGAGCGAGCCGTAGACCTCGTCGGT
>JAEWEW010000086.1 GCA_023389175.1 Pseudomonadota bacterium
GGATACGCCCTGGCCGCCCGCGTCGCCACGCGGCTGCGCCGGCGCTGCCGGCTGCGCCGAGGACGAGCCGGGCGCAGCGGCGAGCTCCAACGGCAGGTCGCGCGCGGGCAGCGGCTCGGATTCGAGGACGAAGGGGACGACGACGGCGGCCAGCAGGCAGAGGCAGACGGCCCCGACCAGGCGGTGGCGGGCTCGCTTCTTCTGTGCGAGGGACGGATCGATGGCGCCGTCACCAGGAGAACGACTTTGCTGGCGCGACATCAGTGGCTGTTCACGCAGTTGCGACTGCCGGCGAGCGCATCGGCGACAGTCAGGAAGGAACCGAACACCACGATTCTATCATTCTGACCTGCCCTCTCCTTCGCGAGCGCCACGCCATCGGCCGCCGTGGGCACGCACGCAACGCCCGGATCGTCCTCCGAATGCATCGCCACGCCGGCAGCGTAGAGTCGCGCGGCGAGCGCCTCGCCGCTGCTGCCGCGCGGGCCCGGCAGGCTGCAGCAGATCCAGCGGTCCACCCGCGGCTTCATGTGCGCGATCACCGCATCGACGTCCTTGTCGGACAGCATGCCGAACACCGCCCAGGTGCGGCGGAAGAACCCCATGCTCTCCAGGTTGCGCGCGAGATGGGCGGCCGCATGCGGGTTGTGCGCGACGTCGAGCACCACCACCGGCCGGCCCGGAAGCACCTGGAAGCGCCCCGGCAGCTGCAGCCCGGCGAAGCCGCGGCGCACGTCCTGCGCGGTGACCGGCAACCGGTCGCGCACCGCCTCGAGCGCCGCGAGCACGCCGGCGGCGTTCTGCAGCTGGTTCGCGCCGCGCAGTGCCGGGTAGGCGAGCCCGCTGCGGCGCTGGCTCCGACCGGCCCAGGACCATTGCTGCCGATCGCCGCCATGGCTGAAGTCGCGGCCGAGGAGCCGCAGGTCGGCGCCGATCTCGCGGGCATGGTCGAGCACCGACCGGGGCGGCTGCGGATCGCTGCAGATCACCGGCCGCCCCGCGCGCATCACATGCGCCTTCTCCCAGCCGATCGTCTCGCGCGAGTCGCCGAGGAACTCGGCATGGTCCACGTCGATGCTGGTGAGGATGGCGCAGTCGCCATCGACGATGTTGACCGCGTCGAGCCGGCCGCCGAGCCCCACCTCCAGCACCACCGCGTCGAGCGGGAGCTCGCCGAAGAGGCGCAGGATCGCGAGCGTGGTGAATTCGAAGTAGGTGAGGCTGGTCTCGCCGCGCGCGGCCTCCACCGCCTCCAGCTGCGCCACCAGCGCCTCGTCGGTTGCCTCGCGCCCGTCGATGCGCGCGCGCTCGTTGAAGCGCAGCAAGTGCGGCGAGGTGTAGCAGCCCACGCGGTAGCCTGCCGCGAGCAGGATGCCCTCCAGCATCGCGCAGGTGGATCCCTTGCCGTTCGTGCCCGCGACCACGAAGCTGACGCCGGGCAGCCGCAGCCCGAGGCGCCCTGCCACCGCGCGGACGCGGTCGAGGCCGAGCTCGATCGGCCGGGCATGCAGCCGCTCGATCCGGTCGAGCCAGTCGGCCAGGGAAGTCATCGGGCGGGGGGCATGCGGGCCCTGGCCAGCCGTGCCGGTCAGGCGGTGACGGGCGGCTGCTTCATCAGCAGCGCGATCAGGCTCGCGATCTCGTTACGCAGGTGGCGGCGGTGCACGATCATGTCGATCGCGCCCTTCTCGAGAAGGAACTCCGAGCGCTGGAAGCCGTCGGGCAGCTTTTCGCGCATCGTCTGCTCGATGACCCGCGGTCCGGCGAAGCCGATCAATGCGCCCGGCTCGGCGATGACGACATCGCCGAGAAAGCAGAAGCTCGCCGACACACCCCCCATGGTGGGATCGGTGAGCACGGAGATGTAGGGCACGCGCTCGGCCGAGAGGCGGGTGAGCGCGGCCGACGTCTTGGCCATCTGCATGAGCGAGATCAGCCCCTCCTGCATGCGGGCGCCGCCGGAGGCCGAGATGGAAATGAACGGGGCGCGCCGCTCGATCGCTGCCTGCACCCCGCGCGCGAAGCGCTCGCCCACTACCGATCCCATCGAGCCGCCCATGAACTCGAACTCGAAGCAGGCCGCCACCACCGCGAGCGTCTGGATGGAGCCGCTCATCACCACCAGCGACTCGGTCTCGCCGGACTCGGTCGCTGCCTGCGAGAGGCGGTCCGGGTACTTGCGGCTGTCCTTGAACTTGAGCGCATCGACCGGCCGCACCTCCGCGCCGATTTCCGCGCGGCCCTCCGGATCCAGCAGGCGATCCAGGCGCACCCGGGCCTTGACCCGCATGTGGAACTCGCACTTCGGGCAGACGTTGAGGTTCTTCTCGAGATCGGTCGAATAGAGCACCGCGTCGCATGACGGGCACTTGATCCACAGCCCCTCGGGCACGGTCTTTCCCTTGCCGGTTCCCTCGGAACGCTTGAGGCCCGGGGGCAGTAGCTTGTCGAGCCAGGTCATCGGTGGGGTCGTCGCCTAATTTGCGTCATGGCGAGTTTGCGTCATGGCCGCCGATTGTCGTTGCGTGGCACCGTGGCGTCCATCGCCGCGCGGATCGGCTCGAGCAGGGAGCGCACACGCGCGGTGGCTTCGGCGGGATCCCCCTGCTCCAGCACCTCGATCACGCGGCTGCCGATCACCACCGCATCGGCGAAAGCAGCGATCCGTCGCGCCGTCTCGCCGTCCTTGATCCCGAAGCCGACGCCAACCGGAAGGCCGGTCGCCTGCTGGATCCGCGGCACCTGCCGCGCCACCTCCTCGGTGTCGATGTGGGCCGCGCCGGTCACGCCCTTGAGCGAGACGTAGTAGACATAGCCGCTCGCGAGCTTCGCCACCGAGGCGATGCGCTCCTCGCCGGAAGTCGGCGCGAGCAGGAAGATCGGGTCCAGGCCGTGGGCTCGCATCGCCTCGACGAAGCCGCCCGCCTCCTCCGGCGGACAGTCCACCAGCAGCACGCCGTCGACCCCGCAGTCCGCGGCGCGCGCCGCGAAGGCTGCCATGCCCATGCGCTCCACCGGATTCGCGTAGCCCATCAGCACGACCGGCGTCGTCGGATCGGTGCGGCGGAACTCGGCGACATGGCCGAGCACGTCGGAGAGACCGATGCCCGAGGCAAGCGCGCGGTCGTTCGCGCGCTGGACCACCGGGCCGTCGGCCATCGGATCCGAGAACGGCACGCCGAGCTCGATCACGTCCGCGCCGGCCGCCACCATCGCATGCATCACCGGAACGGTGGAGTCGCGTGCCGGGAAGCCGCTGGTCACGTACGGAACGAGGGCACAGCGCGACGCCTTGCGAAGGCGGTCGAACGCCGCCGCGATCCGCGACATGGATCAGAGCTCCAGTCCGGCGCGCTGCGCGACGGTGTGCATGTCCTTGTCGCCGCGCCCCGACAGATTGACGAGGATGGTCTGGTTGGCCGGCAGGGTCCTGGCGAGCCGGACCGCATGCGCGAGGGCGTGGCTCGATTCCAGCGCCGGGATGATGCCTTCGATGCGGCAGCAGGCGTGGAAGGCGGCCAACGCCTCCTCGTCGTCCACCACCACATACTCCGCGCGCCCGGAGTCCTTGAGCCATGCGTGTTCCGGGCCGACGCCGGGATAATCCAGCCCCGCGGACACCGAGTGGGTCTCGGTGATCTGCCCGTTCTCGTCCTGCAGGAGGTAGGTGCGATTGCCGTGAAGCACCCCGGGGGTGCCGGCAGTGAGCGAGGCGGCATGCCGCCCGGAGCCGATGCCCTCGCCGCCGGCCTCGACGCCGACCAGCTTCACCTCGGAATGCTGTATGTACGGATGGAAGATGCCGGCCGCGTTCGAGCCGCCACCGACACAGGCGACGACATAGTCCGGCTGGCGGCCGATCAGCTTGGGCATCTGCGCCTTGCACTCCTCGCCGATCACCGACTGGAAGTCGCGCACCATCATCGGATAGGGATGCGGGCCGGCGACCGTGCCGATGATGTAGAAGGTGTTGGCGACGTTGGTGACCCAGTCCCGCATCGCCTCGTTGAGCGCATCCTTCAGCGTGCGCGATCCGGAGTCCACCGGCACCACGCGGGCGCCGAGCAGCTTCATGCGGTAGACGTTCTGGGCCTGGCGCGCGACATCCTCCGAACCCATGTAGACCACGCATTCGAGCCCGTAGCGGGCGGCGATGGTGGCCGTGGCAACGCCGTGCTGGCCGGCGCCGGTTTCCGCGATCACCCGAGGCTTGCCCATGCGGCGCGCGAGCAGCGCCTGCCCGATGCAGTTGTTGACCTTGTGGGCGCCGGTGTGGTTCAGGTCCTCGCGCTTCAGGTAGATCTGCGCGCCGCCGATCTCCGCGGACCAGCGCCGCGCATGGTAGATGGGCGTCGGGCGGCCGACGTAGTGCTCCAGCTCGTCGTTGAACTCGGCGATGAAGCCGGGATCCTCGCGATAGCGCTCATAGGCCTCGCGCAGCTCCGCGAGGGCGTGCATCAACGTCTCGGCGACGAACACCCCGCCGTAGGGGCCGAAGTGTCCGGTAGCGTCAGGCAGGTCGTATGGCTTCATCGATCGCGGGGTGAGGGGCATGCGTCCGCACGGCGGACCGCCTCCATGAATTGCTCCATTCTACCCACGTCCTTCTCCCGCGCATTCGCGCCCTGGATTCCGCTGGACGTGTCCACCGCATACGGCCGCAGCCGCCCGATCGCGACCCCGACGTTCCCGGCATCCAGGCCGCCGGACATGACGAGGCGGTCGGCACCGCGCTCGGGCACCAGCGACCAGTCGAATGCGCGCCCGCTGCCGCCGTAGCCCGCGCTCGCGCTGTCGAGCAGGCAGCATTCCGCCTGGTGCCAGGCATCGAGTGCCGCGGCGACCTCCGCGGGGGCCGCGGCCACGCCGCCCTCGCCGATCCGGATCGCCTTCCACCAGCGCAGGCGCAGGGCCGCGGCCGCCGCCGGCGTCTCGTCGCCGTGGAGCTGCGCCACGTCCAGCCCGACCCGATCCGCCACCGCGGCGATCTCCGCCGCCGGCGCATCGACGAAGAGCCCGACCGCGGTGACCCAGGAGGGCAGGCGCCGCCTCAGCGCGGCGGCGGTGTCGATGTCGAGGAGGCGCGGGCTGCGCGGATAGAAGACGAAACCGATCGCGTCCACGCCGATCGCCACGGCGGCGTCCACGTCCGCCGGCCGCACCAGCCCGCAGAACTTCACGCGAGTTCGGCGAGGCGCAGCGGCGGTGTCCTGATCGGAAGGTCCCATGCCGAATCATAGCGAACCGAGGCGAGATAAAGCCCGGAGGCGGCGAAGGTCGGCGCCGCCTGCGAGCGGTCCCGGGCCGCCAGCACCTCGCGCAGCCAGCCGACCGGCCGCCGGCCGTCGCCTACGTAGACCAGCGAGCCCACGAGGTTGCGGACCATGTGATGCAGGAATGCGTTGGCGGTGACCGCGAGCAGCACGAAGCGGCCGTCGCGGACCACCTCGATCGACTCGACGACGCGGACCGGGCTCGCGGCCTGGCAGTCGCTGCCGCGAAAGGACGAGAAGTCATGGCGCCCCAGCAGGCAGGCCGCCGCCTCGCGCATGCGGTCGCAGTCGAGCCGGCGGTGGGTCCACCCTGCCCGGTCGCGCCACAGCGGCGGCCGGACCGGATCGTCGACCAGCAGGTACCAGTAGGTCCGCGCGGTGGCCGTGAAGCGCGCGTCGAAGTCACCGGCCACCGTGACCGCCCAGCGCATCGCCACCGAGTCCGGCAGGAACGTGTTGACGCCGCGGACCCATGCGGTCGGCGGGCGCACCGCGGTGCTGTCGAACTGCACAACCTGCTGCATGGCATGCACGCCGGCGTCGGTGCGGCCGGCGCAGCGGGTCGCGACCGGATGGCCGGCGATGCGCGCGATGGCCGCCTCCACCACGTTCTGCAGCGCCGGACGCGGCGTCACGCCGGCCGGCTGCACCTGCCACCCGCAGAAGCCCGTGCCGTCGTACGACACGCCGCAGACCCAGCGGGTGGCGCGGGGCCGGTGGCTATCGGACGACGGGTCGACTGCGGTCACTGGTGTGCGGCGGCCCTGCGGCGGCGCTGGGGATTGCGGAAAGTCTGCCGGAAAAAGCAAGAGGCCGGGATGTCCCGGCCTCCGGCTGCCCGCTCATCCGCCCGACGAGGCGGATGAGCCAGGGCTCAGATGCTCGCGAGCAGCTCGCGGGCCTTCTGCTGCTGCGACGGATCGCCGCCGCGCACCACTTCCTGGAGCAGCTCGCGGGCGCCTTCCTTGTCGCCGATCTCGCCGTAGGCCGAAGCGAGATCCAGCTTGCTCGCCATCTCCTGCCACTGGCTGGAGGCGGCGCCGGCGACGGTCTGCGGTCCGGAGATGGTGGACGGCGAGAGGTCCAGGCCGATGGCCGACAGGTCCATGTCGGCGCCGGCCGCCTCGGGATTGGCACCGGTGCGCGTGTTCAACCCCTCGAGGGAGGGCACGTCGACATGGAACGGCTGCTCCTCGGCGCCGTGGGCGGGCCCGGACGGTTCGTCCAGGTCCAGCGACGGCAGGTCCACGCTCGGCATGGCGCTCAGCGGGCCGCTGCGCGAGGCGGCGAACTCGCCGCTGTCACTGTAGTCGTGCCCGTGACGCGCGGTGGTGGTTTCCAGCGTGCGGTCGAGGTCCAGGTTGAAGTCCAGGTCCGCCATGCCGGTGTCCGGCGCCTCGGCCCGTACCTCCTCGGCCTGCGGCTCCGGCATCCGCTCGGCAACCTCGCCACCCGCGACGCCAGGCGCGGCACCGAAACCGCCGGCAGCACCGATCAGCGTGTCGCCCGGGCGCTGCTGCGCATAGCTGCTGCCCGAGGCAGCACTCGCGGCGGCGATCGCCGTCGCGGCAGCGGCCCGGCCGAAGCTGCTGTTGGCTGCCGCCGGCGCGGCACCGCCGGTGTAGAGCGGGTTGTCCGCATCCAGCGCGAGGCCCATGGTGGCCACCTTCGGCCACTCCTCGTTCTGGCCGCCGGTCATGTCGTGCATCTCGCGGGCCATCGCCTCGAACGATTGCGCGTCCTTGCGCCCGGAATAGATCTCCATGAGCTTCAGGCGGATGGCCTGGCGCTCCGGCTGGCGCCTGAGCGCCTCCTTGAGGATCTCCTCGGCCTGGGCCTCGCGGCCATAGGCGATGTAGACGTCGGCCTCGGCGATCGGATCGACCTCCGTCGGGCTCGCCTCGCCCATCGTCGTGACCTGCGTGTGCGTGGCGCCGGTGGTGGTGTCGACGCTGTGGCCGCCGGTGGTGCCGAAGAGCGAGTTGGTGGTGAAGGCATCGGCCGCGACCAGGCTGTCCTCGAACCGCTCCACCTTGCGACGGCGCAGCGCGAGCCAGAGGCCGAAGCCGCCCAGGAGCGCCAGCCCGCCGAGGCCGGGCAGCACCATCGGGTTGTCCATCATGCCGTCGAAGAGGCCCGGCTCGGCCACCGGCTCGACCGGTGCGGTCGCGACCGGCGGACGGGCCGGCGCGGCCGGGGTAGCCGGCGTCGCGGGCGGCGTCGTGGCC
>JAEWEW010000148.1 GCA_023389175.1 Pseudomonadota bacterium
GGCAACAACCCCGGCATCCCGAACAAGCCGGTCGCGGTGATGATGGTCTACAACAACACTCCGGCTGCGGTCTTCGCGCTCAGGAAGTCCGGCATCAAGGCGCCCGCCGATCTCGTCGGGAAGAAGCTGGGCGCGCCGGTCTTCGACGCCGGCCGCAAGGCATTCCCGGTGTTCGCCGCGGCCAACAGCATCGATCCGGCCAAGGTGAACTGGGTCAGCATGGACCCGCCGCTGCGGGAGACCATGCTCGCGCGCGGTGACGTGGATGCCATCACCGGCTTCTACTTCACCTCGCTGCTCAACCTGAATGCCCGCGGGGTCAAGGACGAGGACATCGTCATCCTGCCCTATCCCCAGTACGGCGTGAAGCACTACGGCAACGTGATCATCGCCTCGCCCAGGCTGCTCCAGGAGAAGCCGGAGGTGGTCAAGGGGTTCCTGCGCGCCTTCACCAAGGGCGTCAAGGAGGTGCTCCAGGATCCGGACGGCTCGGTGAAGTATGTGAAGGCACGGGATCCGATCATCGACGAGGCGCTGGAGCGGCGCCGGCTCAAGCTGGCCATCCAGGGCTCCATCGCGACCGACGACGCCAGGGCGGAGGGCTTCGGCGAGGTCCGCGGCCCGCGCCTGTCGCTGATGGCCTCGCAGGTGGCCGACGCCTTCTCCCTCAAGGAGCGCATCGACCCCGACAAGCTGTTCGATTCGAGCTTCCTGCCGCCGAAGGACACGCGCAACCTCTTCGCCCGGTAGCGCATGATCAATGCGGAGGCCGGCGCTGCCGGCGCCGACGCCGCGTTCGTCGATTTTCGCAACGTCTGGCTCGCGTACAGCGACGAGCTGGCGGCCGCCAACGACTTCGCCGTCGAGGACATCAGCCTGGCCACCCGGGAGGGCGAGTTCATCGCCATCGTGGGGCCGTCGGGCTGCGGCAAGTCCACCTTCATGAAGCTCGCGACCGGCCTCAAGCGGCCGACCCGCGGACAAGTCACGATTGCCGGCCAGGCGGTGACCGGCCCGCTCAAGATCGTCGGCATGGCGTTCCAGGCGCCCACCCTGCTGCCCTGGCGCACGACGCTCGACAACGTGCTGCTGCCGCTGGAGATCGTGGAGCCCTACCGCTCCCGGTTCCGCGCGCGCCGCGAGGAGTATGCGCAGCGCGCCCGGGAGCTGCTCGCGACCGTCGGCCTCGGCGGCCTCGAGGGCAAGTTCCCGTGGGAGCTGTCCGGCGGCATGCAGCAGCGGGCCTCGATCTGCCGCGCGCTCATCCACCAGCCGCGCATGCTGCTGCTCGACGAGCCGTTCGGCGCGCTCGACGCGTTCACGCGCGAGGAGCTGTGGAACGTGCTGCGCGACCTCTGGTCCCGGCAGCGCTTCAACGTCATCCTGGTGACCCACGATCTGCGCGAAGCCACCTACCTCGCGGACACCATCTACGTCATGAGCAAGGGTCCGGGACGGATCGTCGCCCGGCGCGACGTCGACCTGCCGCGGCCGCGCGACCTCGACATCACCTACACCGCGGGCTTCGCCGAGATCGTGCGGGAGCTGCGGGAGAGGATCGGTGCGATCCGCGGACACTGAGCGGGCCCCGGGCGCCTGCCGCGGGATCGCGGGCGGACGTCCATGGCGATGAGCAAGGCTTCCCAGCGGCTTGCGCCGGTGGTGCTGCTGGTCGCGGTGCTCCTGGTCTGGGAGGCGCTCTGCCGCGGCCTGCAGGTGTCCGAGTTCATTTTCCCGGCGCCGAGCGCGATCCTCGCGTCGCTGGTCGAGTTCGCGCCGGTGATCGGCCAGCATGCCTGGCGCACCTTCTGGACGACGATGGTCGGGTTCGCCATCTCGATCGTGGTCGGTGTGCTGCTCGGCTTCCTGATCGGCTCCTCGCGCATCGCCTACGCGGCGGTCTACCCGCTCATGACCGCGTTCAACGCGCTGCCCAAGGCGGCGTTCGTTCCGGTGCTCGTGGTCTGGTTCGGCATCGGCGCCGGCCCTGCGGTCCTCACCGCGTTCCTGATCTCGTTCTTCCCGATCATGGTCAACATCGCCACCGGCCTCGCCACGCTCGAGCCTGAGCTGGAGGATGTCCTGCGGGTCCTGGGGGCGAAGCGCACCGACGTGCTGCTCAAGGTCGGGCTGCCCCGGTCACTGCCCTACTTCTTCGCGTCCCTCAAGGTGGCGATCACGCTCGCCTTCGTCGGCACGACCGTGTCCGAGATGACCGCTTCGAACGAGGGCATCGGCTACCTGCTGATCTCGGCCGGGTCGGCGCTGCGCATGCCGCTCGCCTTCGCCGGGCTGGTGGTGATCGCCGTCATGGCGATGGCGATGTACGAGCTGTTCGCGTACGTGGAGAAGCACACGACCGGATGGGCGCATCGGGGGTCGTAGTCGGCGCGGCGGCAGGCGCGTTCACGTACGTCGCTGCCTGAGCGGGCGTGGCACGGCTAGCGCTCGGGGTGCCGCGCGTGAACCTGTGCCGCCCGTGAACCTGTACGCTCGTGACCTGTACCTCGCCTGAATCCACATTGTTCGAGAAGCCGTATCGCTCGGAAGTCGCGACGAGTGACTGGACGACGCGGCTACGCCTTTCGGCCGATGGACGTCGCTACAGGCCTTCACCACAATGCTGTATCCATATACCGGATAGAGATGATGGCAGCACATTCGGAACGCCACTCGACCACCAGGCCAATCGCAGAGCTCCAGGCGCAGATCACCGAGCTCGCCGGCCACCTGAACGCCGCCAACCATCGCTGGCTCATGCTGATCGCGGAGTTCGACCGTCGCGAAGGCTGGGCCGACGGTTCCACCACTTCCTGCGCCCATTGGCTCTCGTGGAAGTGCGGCATCGACCCCGGCGCCGCCCGCGAGAAGGTGCGGGTCGCGCATGCGCTCGAACTGCTGCCGGAGATCTCCGCCGCGATGGCCCGCGGCGAGCTCAGCTATTCCAAGGTCCGTGCCCTCACCCGCGTGGCCACGCCGGAAACGGAAGACACGCTGCTGATGATCGCCCTCCACGGCACCGCTCATCATGTCGAGAGCCTGGTGCGCAAGTATCGTCGCGCGCAGGATGCGGCCGAGCTCGGCCGCGAAGCGAGCCAGTTCGCCAATCGCGGCGTGACCTGGTTCCACGACGACGACGGCACGCTGGTGCTGCAGGCACGCTTGCCGGCGGAGAGTGGCGCCGTGGTGATCAAGGCGATGGAGCTCGCGGATAGCCGGGATTCCCAGCCTGCCGAGGGCGTTTCCGCGGAAACGCCGCGGGAGGCTCGTGAGTCCCTCGTACGGCGCCGCGCCGATGCGCTCGCGCGCATGGCGGAGTCCTGGATCGCCCACGGCGACCAGCCCTTATCGGGCGGCGATCGCCATCAAGTGATCATCCATGTGGACGCGGAAACGCTGCGGCGGGAGCAGGAGGGGCGCTGCGAGATCGAAGGCGGCCCGTCCATCGCAGCAGTGACGGCGCGGCGGCTCAGTTGTGACGCAAGCCTCGTCACGCTGGTCGAGGACGACGCCGGTCGGGCGCTGGATGTGGGGCGAAAGACGCGAAGCATACCTGCCGCGATCGGGCGCGCGCTGCGCTCACGCGACGCGGGTTGTCGCTTCCCCGGGTGCACTCACACGCGCTATCTGGACGGGCATCACATCCGCCACTGGGCGGACGGTGGCCACACCAAGCTGTCCAACCTGGTTCTGCTGTGCCGCTTCCACCACCGTCAGCTCCACGAAGGGAGGGTCGACGTGCGGATGCTGGATGATGGGGCCCTTCGTTTCACCGATGCGCACGGCCGGCTCCTGGAAGCGGCGCCCGCGCTCGCCGGTGATACGGATCGGCTGTTGCATGAGAATCGGCTCGCCGGGCTCGCGATCGACACGGAGACGGCCGTCACCCGCTGGTTGGGCGAGTCGATGGACTACTCCATGGCGGTCGAAGGACTGCTACTGCAGCAGACGCGGCGACGCCGCCACGTTTCCGCGGAAACGTTGGAGTGACAGAATAGAGGCAGCGAAGGGGCCGACCCAGCGCCCGACCGATATCGCCCTTCCAGGTCCCTACAGGAAGGTTACCCCGCCCGCCGCGATCGCAACGCCCGCGAGTCGCGCGACCATGCCCGGCGTCCCCTGGCGCGCCATGGCTCCGACAGCCGCACCGACCAGATGCAACGCGATCGTTGCCATGACGAACCCGCCGGCGTAGGCGAAGGCGTTCACCGCCGCCGGCAACTCCGTTCCGTGCGCGTGACCATGGAACACCGCGAACACCGCGACCAACCCTGCGGCGACCCATGCGACCGGCCGCAGGGCCAAGGCGACCGCGAGACCCAGCACGATCACCGACAGGGCGATGCCTGTCTCCACCTCGGGCAGCCCGATGCCCGCCATTGCGATCGCGGCGCCACCGACCATCGCCAACGGGAACAGCAAGATCAGGAGCCGCACCGCACCGCCGCCGATCGATGCCGCCCACAGGCCGACCGCGACCATGGCGAGGAGATGATCCAGACCATGGAGTGGATGCAGCAAGCCCGCGGAGAAGCCGCCGGCAATCACGCCGCCGACCGCGCCGGTATGCGCCGCCGCCGGCGCAGCCACGAAGAAGGAAACAATGGACGTCGCCATCGCCATGGCAGTGCTGGAACTCAAGCGAGGAACCATGCGAGGAAGCACACGCGAGGCGGTCGGTAGAGGTGTCATCTGAGTCTTCGCAGGCGGAAGGAGGTGGAGTGTTCCCGGCATCGGCCGACCCGTGCCACGGGCGACCAATCCTACTACGTCACCACGCTACTACGCTCGTCACCGCATTGCGCGCACCATGCGTTGCGCACCACGCCTGCGGTTCCGCCCCGCAGTGGTGCACCGGACCGCCCCACCCCAACCTCCCCGACCTTCCCAACCACCCCGACCGCCCCGCGCCGCCCCCCGGCTACCATGCGCCCCATGTCCTTCGCCGCCGCCTTTGAACTGGCGCTGCCCCTCTACCTACTGATCCTCGTCGGCTATCTGCTTGCCCGATACGCCCGCTGGCCCCCGACGGTCGGCGAGGCGCTGTCGCGATTCGTGTTCGTGGTGGGCATTCCGTCGATGCTGTTCGGGCTCACCAGCGACCTTTCGCGGCTGCCTCCGATCGATGGCCGGGTGCTGGTCGCCTACTTCGGCGCCTGCCTCGCGGTCTTCGTGCT
>JAEWEW010000228.1 GCA_023389175.1 Pseudomonadota bacterium
CGCTGGACGGCACCTGCACCGGCGAGCACGGCATCGGGCTGCACAAGATGGGATTCCTCAAGGACGAGGCCGGCGAAGACGGCCTCGACCTGATGCGGCGGATCAAGGTCGCCCTCGATCCGCACAACATCCTCAATCCCGGGAAGATCTTCCGGCTGTAGCCGCTACCTGGCCGAGCGGCACGTGGCCCAGGAAGCCGCCGGCGCTCTTCGGAGCCACGCCGTGCTCGATGGCGTGCGCGAAGCGGACCGCCGGCTCCCCTTCCAGTCGCTCGTGGAGGCGTTGCAGGCGTGGGTAGTCGCGTCGGTCCAGTACCTGATGGAATTCGTTCCAGCGCGCGATCCCGAGGAAGTACGCGTCCGCCGCGCTGCGGTGCTCGCCGGCCAGCCAGGGCGAATCGCCGAGCCTCGCTTCCAGGTCGTCATGCGCCTTGCGCACCTTCTTCCGGGCCATGCGCTCGAGGCCGGTCCTTTCCGAATCCTGGACGTCGTGCTCGAGCGCAAACCAGAGCGGGGCGAATGACTCGAAGAATCCGGTATTCAGGAACGCAAGCACCTCGTTGAATCGGTCGAACTCGGGCGTACCGTACCGGGGCACCAGGTGCGGGTCGCGGCTGAGCGCGCCGATGTGGTGGAGGATGGCGACGCTCTGGCTCAGCAACCGCCCCTCGACAGTCAGCAGGGTCGGCGTCTCGGCCACGGGATTGATCAAACGGTAGGCGTCGCTGGAGACCTGCACGGGCATCTCGATGCGGCACAGTCGGTACTGGAGTCTGCTCCACTCGAGCGCGACGATCGACCCGAACGAACAACCCTCGGGCACGCCATAGAAAAGGATGGGAGGGGACACTGGGGAACTCCTTGTTGGACCGGGATGTCGATGACCCAATTCTTGGGCCTGGGGCGATCGGCGCCTAGACTGCCTTCCTGATCTTCAGTGTCCACGCTCATGGACAATGACCCATGAACCTGAACGACCTCCGCTTCTTCGCACAGGCCGTCGACTGCGGCGGCTTCGCGCCCGCTGCACGCCGCTTCGGTGCCCCCAAGTCGACGATCAGCAAGCGCGTCGCGGCGCTCGAAACGGCCCTCGGCGTCCGGCTCATCGAGCGCAACACCCGCAACTTCCGGCTCACGAGAGTGGGCCAGGACTTCTACCAGCACGCCCGCAGGGCGCTGATCGAGGTCGAATCGGCCCGGCAGGTCGTGCAACAGCGGCTCGCGGAGCCCAGCGGCACCGTGCGACTGACCGCCGCCGTACCGGTGGTGCAGTTCCAGCTGGCCCAGCACCTGCCCTCGCTGGCCATCGCCTATCCCAAACTGCAGCTGCAGGTGCACGCGACGGATCGGTTCGTCGACCTGGTGAAAGAGGGCTTCGACGTCGCCGTGCGCAGCCACTTCTCGCGCCTGCCGGATTCCGGGCTGGTGCAGCGGACGCTGGCGGAGGAGAGCATCGTGTTGGTGGCGAGCCCCGGTTATGTCCGCTCGCACGGGGAGCCGCGCACCCCGGCCGAGCTTTCACGACACGCCGGGCTGCTGACCTCGGCGGACGCAACGACCTGGCAGCTGAGCAGGCCCGGGGTGGCGACCAGCACGGTGTCGCCTCGGGCCAGGATGGTCGCCGACGAATCTGTCGCGTTGCTGCAGGCGGCCGCGGCGGGACTGGGAATCGCGCCGCTGCCTTGCGGGCTCTGCGAGCGGCCACTGGCGGCCGGCGAGCTGGTCCGCATCCTTCCCCGCTGGACCGCGGGACAGGTCACGACGACGGCGCTGGTGCCGCACCGGCGCAGCCTGTTGCCTTCCGTGCGGGCGGTGCTGGGGTTCCTGGAGTTGCGGGTGGGCAGCGGCCGCAAGCCCTGACCCGCGGACGCGTGGGTCGAGGCCGCGGCCGGGATGCGGCAGTAGCGCCGCGCCGGTCGCGGCGCCCGGCTACTGCCTTGGCAGGCCGATCGCCACCGGCCGGACGGCCGCGCCGGCCGCGCCCTTGTCCAGCGGCGGCAGCACCATCGCGCAGGCCGTCCACACCCGGTCGCGGGCGAGCTCGGCGAGCCGCATGTTCTCCAGGTGATGGATGCCGTACTTGGAGAGCAGCAGGTGGTGGACCGCGAACGGCAAGCCCTCCGGCGTACCGGGTGCCGGCGGTGCCTTGCCCTGCATCATGCCCTCCGGCACCGGATCGATGAAGGGCGTATCCAGCCCGACCGCGACGACCTGCAGCGAGCCGAGGTAGTCCGCGGCATCGACCGAGAGGCCCGGCGCCATGCCGTAGTACGGCGTGTCGGCGGCCGGATCCTTCCACTGGCTGCTCCAGCCGGTGTGGATCCACACCATGTCGCCGGGGAGGATGCCGCGCCCGGCGAGCTTCTGCGACGCCACCATCGCCTCGATGTCCGCTCGCGTGACCAGCTGGCCGGCGGTCATGGGCTTGCCCTTGCCGACCTGCGCCTGCGCGTCCAGCACCACCGCCGTGGTCACGAGCGGCGGGATCTTCTCGATGCCGAGCTTCCGGAGCGGCGAGTCCGGGGAGGGCTTCACGTCCTTCTGGGTGAAGCCGCCGTAGTAGGCGGCGCCGTCGACGGCGAGCGGCGTCTTCGGATCCCACGGCTGCTCGATCGCCGCGAAGTGGCCCAGCGCATCGATCTGGGTGCCCTGCTGCCCGGGCTCGGAGTCCGCCTCGTACACCTCGCTGTTGAACACATGGCGGCTGAACGGAACCGCCGCGGTCGGCTTCGGCTTGAGGCCGCCGGGGCCGCCGAACGGCGTCTTGGGCATGGTGTTGCTGCGCACCTGGGACGCTTCGTACCAGCGGGCGCCCGGTTGCGCCATGTGCCAGGCGCAACGCCGGGTGGATGCCTCGCCGAGCGTGTTGGCCATGCCGAGCTCGTCGCCGGCCGGCCAGGGCGGCTTGGGCGCCGACTTGGCGAGCGCGACCAGGTCCGACGGCTCGGCGGCGAATGCACCGCCCGAGCCGATGCCGATTGCGGCAAGGCCGGCGGCGAGCCAGGCGGCCGATGATCTGCGTTCCATTCCTGCGTCTCCTCTTCGTACGTGCCGGCCGCGCCGCGGCCGCAGCCGCATGCTAGCGCAGCCGCAGGGGACTGTCCTCGCGCAACGCCATCACGTCCTGCAACGCCGCTGCGTGCCTCGTGGCGCCGCTGTCCTGCGGTTGCACCGGCGCCCAGTACGAGCCGATCGGCTCGAGGATGCTCCAGGCGGTGGTGAGGGCGAGCAGCGCCAGCACGATGAAGCGGCGCAGCCAGGAGACCGGCGCGGCGCGATGCATGGTGCCCGCGGTGCGCCAGGCCACCAGGTACGACCAGATCGGCGCGGCGAGGTAGGTCCACTCCGCCACGACCGCTCCCGAGTGTGCGGGCAACACCCCCGCCGCCTGCGCGATCAGCAGGCCGTAGGCGATCGCGACGATCCAGACCGAGGCGGCCAGCACCACCGCGGCGAAGTGCAGCGGCGGCGTGGGCGTGCCGGAGATGACCGGCTGGCGCCGGCCGAACCAGCCGGACCGCCGTGGCTGGGCGAGCCAGGCGCCGCCGAGCAGGATGACCGGCAGGTCGTACCAGGCGGTGCGCAGCGCGAGCCAGTCGAAGACGTCGCCTTCCTCGGCGACCAGCCACCATTCACCCGCGATGCCGAGCAGCGTGGCGATGATGACCAGCGCGATGCAGGAACCCGCGCCGGCGAAGACCGAGCCCGGGCGCACCGGCAGCATCAGGATGGCGCGCAGGCCGCCGAGGAGAAGGGCGGGGAAGCCGCCCGCGCTCGCGAGCCGTTCGGCCTGCTGCGCATCCACCGACCAGGGATAGTGGGCAGGCGTCTGTGCGGCGGGCACCGGCGGCGACGGCTCGCGGCGTCCCGCGCCGGGGCGGCGGAACGGTCCGAACGCACCGGACGGCGCGAACGGGCCGGATGCGCTCGTGCCGCCGCGGTTGGCACCGGCCGGTCGCTCCGGATTGTCCGGGTCCGATGCGTAGAGGGGCGGTGGCGGCGCGGGCGGTTCGGTCACGATGCGGGCGGTGGGTGCTCCATGATACCGTCCGGGCGCGACGATGCCGCGCCGACCACCGCGATGACCTCCGACGGTTTCCCTGAATCCCGCCACGGCGCGGCCGGCGCCGGCGCGAGCGTGCCTGCCGGCTGGGAGGCCCGGCTCGCGCTGCGATTCGAGGCAGGTGCCGGCGGGACGCGCCTCGCCTGCAACCGCCACCAGGGCCCGCTGCGCCTGCTCAAGACGCTTCGAAGCGAGGACGGTCGCCGGCTGGAGGCGGTGCTGGTGCACCCGCCAGGCGGGCTGGTCGGCGGCGACTCCCTGCGGCTCGACCTCGTCCTCGGCGGCGGCGCGCGCGTGCTCGCCACCACGCCGGGTGCACAGAAGTGGTATGGCCGCAGCGGCCAGCCGGCGAGCGCCGACACCCGCCTCGCGTTGGACGATGGCGCCCTGCTGGAGTGGTTGCCGCAGGCGGCGATCGTGTACGACGGCGCCCATGCGCGGCAGTCGCTCGCGGTCGCTCTCTCGCGCGGCGCCGCCTTCATCGGCTGGGAGGTGCTGGTGAGAGGGCGCACCGCGATGGGGGAGCGGTTCGCCTCGGGCCGCATCGACCAGGTGCTCGCCATCGCGATCGAAGGCGTGCCGATCTGGCAGGAGCGGCTCTTCGCCGACGCAGCCGACCGGCTCTTCGACTCGCCGCTTGGCTGGGATGGCCGGCTCGCTGCGGCAAGCGTGTGGTGCTGCGCGCCGTCGCTCGCGCCTGCGCGCCTGGCCGATCTGCGTGATCGCTGGCGCCGGCTGATCGATGCAGGCGAGGCGGCCGCGCCAGCCACGGGCGCCGCGCCGCGCAGCGCCGTGCTCGACGGCGGCGCGACCATCCCGGCGCCCGGCCTCGTGCTCGCCAAGCTGCTCGGCGACGACAGCGAGATGCTTGCGGCGTGCTGCCGCGCTCTCTGGCGGACGGCGCGCGGCTGCGTCGAAGGCGACGACGGCTCGCTGCCGCGCATCTGGCGCACCTGACCGGATGTGGCGACAATCGCGGACCTGTCGCGCGCAGCGCGCCGACGGAACCCGTTGCGACCGGAGCCCGCGTCCATGGACCTGTCACCCCGCGAGAAGGACAAGCTGCTGATCTTCACCGCCGGCCTGCTCGCCGAGCGTCGCAAGGCCCGCGGCCTCAAGCTGAACCATCCCGAGGCGATCGCCTTCATCACCGCGGCGGTGCTGGAAGGCGCGCGCGACGGCCGCACCGTGGCCGACCTGATGCATTTCGGCACGACGCTGCTCAAGCGCGCCGACGTGATGGAAGGCGTACCGGAGATGATTCCGGAGATCCAGGTCGAGGCCACTTTCCCGGACGGGACCAAGCTGGTGACCGTGCACCATCCGGTCCGGGAATAGCCGCGCGCCGCGCAGGCGGCGCACTCCCTGCGTGCATGGCGCACTGCCGCCGTGCGTGATGCGGGCAGCTCGGCCCGATCGCCTCGCGCCGCCATGGTGCGTCGCGCCCGTGGCCCCCGCCCGCCATGCGGATGGCATGGCTGTTGCTTGACTGACCTCCGTCCGGCCTGCCGGCGCCGTAGCGACCAACCGGCCGCGCCTCCCGGCGCGCGTCCGCTCAGACCCAGCACGAGAGGAGCCCACTTCCATGACATCGCGTCGTTCCATCCTGAAACTCGCCGCCGGCACTGCCGCGGCCTTTCCCGGCCTCACGACATCCAGCATCCTGTTCGCGCAGGACAGGTCGCCGATCAAGGTCGGCGTGCTGCATTCGCTCTCCGGCACCATGGCGATCTCGGAGACCGCGCTTAGGAACACCGCCCTGATGACCTTCGAGGAGATCAACGCGAAGGGCGGCGTGATGGGGCGGCCGATCGAGCCGGTGGTGGTCGATCCCGCATCCAACTGGCCGCTCTTCGCCGAGAAGGCACGCCAGTTGATCACCCAGGACAAGGTCGCGAGCGTCTTCGGCTGCTGGACCTCGGTCTCGCGCAAGTCGGTCCTGCCGGTGTTCGAGGAGCTGAACTCGCTGCTGTTCTATCCGGTGCAGTACGAGGGCGAGGAGCTCTCCCGCAACGTGTTCTACACCGGCGCCGCGCCGAACCAGCAGGCGATCCCCGCGGTCGAATACCTGATGTCCGAGGACGGCGGCGGCGCGAAGCGCTGGGTGCTGCTCGGCACCGACTACGTGTACCCGCGCACCACCAACAAGATCCTGCGCGCATTCCTCAAGTCCAAGGGCGTCGCGGACAAGGATATCGACGAGTCGTACACGCCGTTCGGCCATGCGGATTACCAGACCATCGTCGCCAACGTGAAGCGGTTCGCCGCCGGCGGCCGGACCGCCGTGGTCTCCACCATCAACGGCGATTCCAACGTGCCCTTCTACAAGGAGCTCGGCAACCAGGGCATCCGCGCCACCGACATTCCGGTGGTCGCGTTCTCGGTCGGCGAGGAGGAGCTTCGGGGCATCGACACCAAGCCGCTGGTGGGCCAGCTGGCGGCGTGGAACTACTTCATGTCGGTGAAGAACCCGGCAAACGACGCCTTCATCCGCATGTACCGGGCATGGGCCGCCAAGAACAACGTCGCCAATGCGGCCACGGTGGTGACCAACGACCCGATGGAGGCCACCTATGTCGGCATCCACATGTGGAAGCAGGCGGTCGAGCAGGCCGGCACCACCGCGGTCGACAAGGTGATCGATGCGATGGGCGGCCAGACCTTCAAGGCGCCCTGCGGCTTCGAGCTCACGATGGACAAGACCAACCATCACCTGCACAAGCCGGTGATGATCGGCGAGGTGAAGGCCGACGGGCAGTTCGAGGTGGTCTACAAGACCCGCGGCCCGATCCGGGCGCAACCCTGGTCGCCCTTCATCCCGGGCAACGAAGGCAAGCAGAGCGCCTGAGCGACGCCATGCGATCGCCCGTATCCTGGTTGCGCGCCTGCTCAGGCCTGCTGCTCGCGCTCGCCCTCGGCGCCGCCGGGCCGGTGCGAGCTGCCGAGGCGACCGGAATCGGCCAGGCGCTGCAGCTCCTCGCGACCGGCGAGCCGGGCGATCGCTACCGCGCCATCGCCCTGCTCGGCGAGCAGGCGGACGACCGTGCGGCGGCCATCCTGCGCGCGCTGGCCGATGGTGCGCTCGCGGTCCCGGCGGATGGCGCCGCCGGCTATGTCGCCGAGGCAGGCGGCTGGCGGGATGCGGTCACCGGCCAGCCGGTGGCCGCTCCGTCTCCGGAGCCGGCCAGAGTGCCGGTCAACAACCGGGCGCGCAATGCGATCGCCGCGGCGCTCGCGTCGCTGCGCCTCTTCTCGCCCGAACGCGAGCAGCGGCTCGCCGCCGCGCTGGAGCTCCAGCAGCGGCCGGATGCCGCGCTGCTGCCGAAAATGGAGGCGGCGATCGCGCGGGAGAAGGATGCGGACGTGGCCGCGGCGCTCGTCGCGGCGGCCGCGCAGGTCCGCATCGCATCCCCGGATCCCGGCACGCGCCTGCTCGCGCTCGAGACGCTCGCGGGCAGCGGCCGGCGCGACGTGCTCGCCCTGCTGGAGCGGCTCGCCGGGACGAATCCCGACGGCAGCTTCGTCGAGCCCGATACGCGGGTGCGTGCCGCGGCGATCGCGGCCCGCGACGCCGTGGAACGGCGCCTGCTGCTGCACGAGTACCTGGGCCGCATCTTCGCCGGCATCTCCCTCGGCAGCATCCTGATGCTCGCGGCCATGGGACTTGCGATCACCTACGGCCTGCTCGGCGTGATCAACATGGCGCACGGCGAGATGATCATGATCGGCGCCTATGCCACCTTCGCCACCCAGTCGCTGGTGCGCGAGCTCGCGCCGGGTGCGTTCGGCTGGTATCCGGTGCTCGCGCTGCCGGTGGCATTCCTCACCTGCGCGCTGGTCGGCGTGCTGATCGAGCGGCTGGTGATCCGCTTCCTCTACGGTCGCCCGCTGGAGACGCTGCTCGCGACCTGGGGCATCAGCCTCATCCTGATCCAGTCGGTCCGCCAGGTCTTCGGACCGCAGAACGTCGGCATCGAGAATCCCGCGTGGATGTCGGGCGGCGTCGCGCTCGGCAGCCTGGTGCTGCCGTGGAACCGCATCGTGATCGTCGCCTTCGCGCTGCTGGTGCTCGCCGTCGTCGCGCTGGTGCTCGCCCGCACGCGGCTCGGCCTCTTCGTGCGCGGGGTCACCCAGAACCGCCCCATGGCCGGCGCGATCGGCGTGCCGACGGGTCGGGTGGACATGCTCGCGTTCGGCCTCGGCTCCGGCATCGCCGGGCTCGCCGGCGTCGCGCTCTCCCAGGTCGGCAACGTCGGGCCGGAGCTCGGCCAGGCCTACATCATCGATTCGTTCATCGTCGTGGTGGCCGGCGGTGTCGGCCAGCTGAGCGGGGCGGTGGCGGCCGGCATCGGGCTCGGCGTCATCGCCAAGTTCATCGAGCCGTCGCTCGGCGCGGTGATCGCCAAGATCGTGATCCTGGTGGCAGTGATCGCCTTCATCCAGCGGCGTCCCCAGGGGCTCTTTGCGCTGCGGGAGCGCGGGGCATGAAGGCGCACCAATGGCCGCCATGCTGACGCCGCCGCGCGGGCAACTCTTCTCGCCGCTGCAGTGGGCCGCGATCCTCGTGCTGTTCGTGGCCGCCGGCGTGGTCGTGCCGGTGCTGCATGCGACGCTGCCGCACGATTCGCCGTTCTGGCCGGATTCCTACGCGATCACGCTGCTCGGCAAGTTCACCTGCTATGCGATGGTCGCGGTCGCGATGGACCTGATCTGGGGCTACACCGGCATCCTGAGCCTCGGCCAGAGCCTCTTCTTCGCCCTCGGCGGATACGCCTTCGGGATGTACCTGATGCGCGGCATCGGGCGGGAAGGCCAGTACGGCAGCCACCTGCCGGACTTCATGGTCTTCCTCGACTGGAAGGACTTCCCCTGGCACTGGGCCGGTACCGACCATTTCGCCTGGGCGCTGTTCCTGGTGGTGGCCGCGCCCGGGCTGCTCGCGCTGGTGTTCGGCTACTTCGCGTTCCGCTCGCGCATCAAGGGCGTCTACTTCTCGATCATCACGCAGGCGCTCACCTTCGCCTTCATGCTGCTCTTCTTCCGCAACGAGACCGGCTTCGGCGGCAACAACGGCTTCACCGACTTCAAGACCATCCTCGGCTGGCGCATCACCGAACCGGCGACCAAGGCGTCGATCCTCGCGGTCACGGTGCTCGTCCTGCTGCTGGTGCTGGTGGGCTCGCGCTGGCTGGTCGCCGGCAAGTTCGGCCGCATCCTGCAGGCGATCCGTGATTCCGAAGCGCGCCTGCGCTTCTGCGGCTACGACACGCTGCGCTACAAGCTCTGGGTCTGGACGCTCGCTGCCGTCATCAGCGGCATCGCCGGCGCGCTCTACGTGCCGATCGTCGGCATCATCAACCCGTCGGAGATGTCGCCGGCGAGCTCCATCGAGGTGGCCATCTGGACCGCGGTCGGCGGTCGCGGCACGCTGCTCGGTCCGATCCTGGGCGCGTTCCTGGTCAACGGCGCGAAGAGCTTCTTCACCATGACCGTGCCGGACTACTGGCTCTTCTTCCTCGGCCTGCTCTTCGTCCTGGTCACCATGTTCCTGCCGCGCGGCATCTACGGCTCGCTCGCCGCGTGGCGGGAGGCGCGCCGCGAGGCCCGCCTGGCCGGGCCAGGGGCCGACACGGCGGCCGCTGCCGGCCCCGACACCATGCCTGCCGCACCGGCACCGATCACGGCGGCGTCGCCTGCGCCGCCAGCGGCTCGCGCGCCGTCGCGTCTTGCCGCGGAGGGTGGCAAGTGATCGCCGAACGGCACCCGGACACGCCGGCGGCCGCTGGCGCGACGTCGCCGCG
>JAEWEW010000270.1 GCA_023389175.1 Pseudomonadota bacterium
CCATTCCGGTGGTGCAGAGCTTCGGCCAGGAGCGGCGCGAAAGCGATCGGTTCGCGGCGGCGAGCGAATCGGCCTTTCGCACCGCCATCCGGCGCAACCGGACCCGCGCGATGCTGACCGCGCTCGCGATCGCCGCCGTGTTTGGCGCCAACCTCTATGGCCTGTACGTCGGCGTGCAGGCGGTGATGGACGGGCGTCTCTCGGCCGGAACGCTCGGCCAGATCGGGCTGCTGATCGCGATCGTCGCGTCGTCGGCGGCGGTGCTCGCGGAGGTGTGGGGCGATCTGCTGCGCGCGGCCGGCGCGGCGGAGCGCCTGATCGAGCTGCTCGATGCTCCCGTTGCGCCGACGCCTTCGCCCGACATGCCCTCCCCCGGCGCGCCCTCCCCTGGCTCACCCTCCCGCGTTGCGCCTGCGACCGGGCGAGCGCAGGGGCCGACGGTGACCGGGCACATCGCGCAACCGCCGTCGCTCGCGTTCGACGATGTCGTCTTCTCCTATCCGTCGCGACGCGATACCCGGGCGCTCGACCATCTCGACTTCGACGTGGCCGCCGGCAGCACCGTGGCGCTCGTCGGTGCCTCGGGCGCCGGCAAGTCCACCATCTTCCAGCTGCTGCTGCGCTTCTTCGAGGCGGACAGCGGCCGCATCCTGATCGACGGACGCGCGGCGAGCGCGATGGCGCCCGCGGCGGTGCGGTCGCTGATCGCGCTGGTACCGCAGGAGCCGGTGATCTTTTCCGGCTCGGCGGCGGACAACATCCGCTACGCCCGGCCCGATGCCGACGACGAGGCGGTGCTCCGGGCTGCCCGCCTCGCGCATGCGGACGAGTTCGTCCGCGCGCTTCCCGACGGCTACCGCACCTTCCTCGGCGAGCGGGGTGTGCGCCTCTCCGGCGGCCAGCGCCAGCGGCTCGCGATCGCGCGGGCCATTCTCGCGGACCGGCCGGTGCTGCTGCTCGACGAGGCGACCAGCGCGCTGGATGCGCGGTCCGAACGAGCCGTGCAGCAGGCCCTCGACGCCGCGCGCGCGAACCGCACGACGCTGGTGATCGCGCACCGGCTTGCGACCGTGCAGTCTGCCGACCGGATCCTGGTGCTGGAAGGCGGCCGGATCGTGGAGTCCGGATCGCACAACGAGCTGATGGCGCTCGGTGGTGTCTATGCGCGCCTTGCCGCGATGCAGTTCTTCGCGGAGCCGGCGCGCGCTGCTACTGCGACCAGTTGACCGTGCCGGTCGCCGCGGTGAGCAGCACCACGACGCCGAAGGCGATCCGGTACCAGGCGAAGACGACGAAGCTGTTGCTCGCGACGAAGCGGATGAGCCAGTGCACGCACGCGAGCGCGCTGAAGAAGGCCGTGCCCAGCCCCACCGCGAATAGCGGGATGTCCGCCGGGCTCAGGATGTCCCGGTACTTGAGGAGATCGTAGACGCCGGCGCCGATCAGGGTCGGTATCGCGAGGAAGAAGGAGAACTCGGTGGCGGTCTTGCGCGAAAGCCCGAACAGCATGCCGCCGATGATGGTCGCGCCGGAGCGGCTGGTTCCCGGGATGAGCGAGAAGGCCTGCGCGATCCCGAGCTTGAGCGCATCGCCCACGCGCAGGTCGTCGAGATCGAACACGCGGGGGCGGGTGCGCTGCATGCGCTGGCGGTGCTCCACC
Organism: Pseudomonadota bacterium; assembly: GCA_023389175.1. Taxonomy (GTDB): domain Bacteria; phylum Pseudomonadota; class Gammaproteobacteria; order Burkholderiales; family Burkholderiaceae_E; genus Lautropia. Next base: position 1,661 of record JAEWEW010000270.1, read on the forward strand.
CAGAAGATGATCAGCCCGCCGACGATGAACGCGATCGCCACCGGCACCGGCTTGAACAGGTGGGTCTTGATGCTGCCGGCAAACAGGATGCCGAGGATCGCCGCCGGCAGGAAGGCGACGGTCACGTTGACGGCGAAGCGCCGGGCCACCGGGTCGCGACCGATGCCGGTGATCGTCGCACCGATGCGGCGGCGGTAGTACCAGATGATCGCGAACATCGCACCGGTCTGGATCGCGACATCGAAGAGCTTCGCCTTCTGGTCGGTCCAGCCCAGCAGCGCTCCGGCGAGTATCAGATGCCCGGTGCTCGAGATCGGAAGGAATTCGGTGAGGCCCTCGACGATGCCGAGGATGAACGCCTTGAGAAGCAGGGGCAGCCCGTAGAGAAAATCCATGCGGGGCGATGCTACGCGACTCTAGCGCGCCCACCAGTGATAAAAGTGGTGCACCGGCCCGTGCCCCGCGCCGGTGCGACCGATGCGCAGCGAATCGGCCGCGGCAAGCGCCCCATCGAGGTAGCGCTTGGCCTTTCGCACCGCCGTCGGCACGTCCTCGGACTGCGGCAGCAGCGCCGCGATCGCCGCGGACAGGGTGCAGCCGGTGCCGTGGCTGTTGCGGGTCGGGACACGCGGCGAAGGCAGCTCCAGCAGCCGCTCGCTATCGTGCAGCACGTCGACCGCGTCGCCCTGGAGATGACCGCCCTTGACCAGCACCCAGCGTCCCCCGTCGTCCGCCATCAGCCGCCGCAGCCGCTCGGCGGCGCGGCGCATCTCGGCGACGTTGTCCGGCGCCCGCTCGCCCAGCAGCACGCCGGCCTCCGGCAGGTTGGGCGTGATGACGGTGGCAAGCGGCACCACGGCCTCCACCAGCATCCGCACCGCGGACGGCTCGAGCAGGCTGTCGCCGCTCTTGGCGACCATCACGGGATCGAGCACGCGATGCGGCAGCTCACCCGCGGCAATCGGCGCGGCGAGCCCGTCTGCCACCGCCCGCGCCGCCTCGGCCGTGCCGAGCATGCCGATCTTGGCCGCGTCGATCGCGACGTCGGCGAAGAGCGTTTCGAGCTGCAGCCGGATGAAGTCCGGCGGTGCGGCATGAATGCCGGTGACCGCGCGCGTATTCTGGGCGGTGAGCGCGCAGATCACGGCGCAACCATAGGCGCCCAGCGCCGAGAAGGCCTTCACGTCGGCCAGCACGCCGGCGCCGCCGGACGGATCCACGCCGGCGATCGTGAGTGCCTTCGGCGCAGGCGCGCCCGCGCCGCGGCCGGATTGATCGACCATCTAGGGAAGCTCTGCAGAACCGCTGATGAGAGCGTTCCGCGCAATGAAGGTGACTGACCGAACCGAGATCCAGGCCTGCAGGCCTGGTTCGGCTCGGCCGCGG
>JAEWEW010000289.1 GCA_023389175.1 Pseudomonadota bacterium
GCTACTACGCCACGCAGAAGGTCCGCTGGGAGCTGGGGGAGGGCCGCACGGTCCTGCACGGCGGCATGAATCGCGGATCGGGTCGTCGCTCCACGCTCGAGCTCGCCACCATCATCGCCATCGAGGGGCCGCGTCACAAGTACCGGCACGAGGAGGATCGCGTTCCGCTCTCGCGGGCCATGCTCTTCGCTCGGGACCGCCTGGTGTGCGCCTATTGCGGCGGAAGCCACCCGGCCTCGCAGCTGGAGATGGAGCATGTGATCCCGCGCTCGCTCGGCGGGCGTTCGGTCTGGCAGAACCTGGTGTCCGCCTGCCGCCAGTGCAACCAGCGCAAGGGCAACCGCACGCCCGAAGCCGCGCGCATGCCGCTGCTCTATGTTCCCTACGTCCCGAACCGCCACGAAGCCTTCATCCTCGCCAATCGGCGCATCCTGTCCGACCAGATGACGTTCCTGATGGCAGGCGTGCCGCGCCACTCCCGGCTCTTCGGCGCCACGTTCGCCACAGCGGCCTAGGTATTTCCCCCGGGGAGGATGTCGCGTGAGCGACAGGAGGAAACACCGTTGACCGTACTGGTCAGCCTCATCGACGGGACGCTCGCCTTCGGCGCCCATCCCTTGCTCGACGGCGCGAGCTTCACGCTGGTGGCCGGCGAGCGGGTCGGGCTGATCGGGCGCAACGGCACCGGTAAGTCGAGCTTGCTCGGCGTCATTGCCGGGCGAATCGCGCTCGATGACGGGCGGCTCGTGCGTCGCGATGGCCTGGTGGTGGCGACCGTGGAGCAGGAGCCGGCCTTTCCCGCCGCGGACACGCTGCTCGAGGCGCTGCTCGCGCGCGCCGGAGGCGCCGAGCTCGCCCGCCTGGACGAGCGCCGCTACTGGAGCCTGCAGGCGCGCATCGTCCAGTACCTGGAGCGGCTCGGGCTGGAGCCGGGCGCGGATCCGACCCGGCTTTCCGGCGGCCAGGCCAAGCGGGCGGCGCTCGCGCTCGCCTTCGCCGAGGAGCCGGACCTGCTCCTGCTCGACGAGCCGACCAACCATCTCGACATCGACGCGATCGAGCAGCTCGAGGGCCTGATACTCGCCGGTCCCGCATTGATCGTGGTCACGCATGATCGCCGCTTCCTTGACAACGTCGTGACCCGGATCGTCGAGCTCGATCGCGGGCTGCTGCGCAGCTTCCCCGGCAGCTTCGCCTCCTATGAACGGTCGCGCGGCGAGCAGCTCGCCGCCGAGGCCGTGGCCCAGCGCCGGTTCGACAAGTTCTGGGCACAGGAAGAGGTCTGGATCCGCAAGGGCATCGAAGCGCGGCGCACCCGCAACGAAGGCAGGGTCCGGCGGCTCGAGGCGCTGCGATCCGCGCGCGAGCAGCGGCGCGAGCGTGCCGGGCGCGTCAGGCTCGAGATCGACGCCGGCGCGCGCTCCGGCCGGCTGGTGTGCGAGCTCGAAGGCGTCTCCAAGTCGCTCGGCGGCCAGCTGCTGGTGCGCGACCTGGACCTCACCATCCAGCGCGGCGACCGCCTCGGCCTGATCGGTCCGAACGGGTCGGGCAAGTCGACGCTGCTGCGGCTGATCCTCGGCGAGCTCGAGCCGGACGCCGGCACCATCCGGCTCGGCACCAATCTCGCGGTGGCGTACTTCGACCAGCTGCGCGAGCAGCTCGACGGCGAAGCCACGGTCGCGCAGACGGTGAGCCCCGGATCCGACTACGTCGAGATCAACGGCGAACGCCGCCACGTGATGAGCTATCTCGGAGACTTCCTCTTCCCGCCGAATCGTGCCGCTTCGCCGGTGCGCACGCTCTCCGGCGGCGAGCGCAATCGCCTCCTGCTCGCGCGCCTCTTCGCGCGGCCGGCCAACCTCCTGGTGCTGGACGAACCCACCAACGACCTCGACCTGGAATCGATCGAGCTGCTGGAGGCGACGCTGCAGTCCTACCCGGGCACGCTGCTGCTGGTGAGCCACGACCGTACCTTCCTCGACAACGTCGTGACCTCGGTGCTGGTGGCGCAGGGGGGCGGCCGCTGGCTGGAGCTGGTGGGCGGCTACAGCGAATGGCTCGCCGCCCGGGCGGCCGATGCATCGTCCGCGGCCGACGCGCCAGGCGCGCGCGTTCCGGCCACCGCCGTCGCGCCTCAGGCCGATGCCGGCGGCCGTGGCGACGGCGCGGCGCGCCGGTCCGCGGCGCGGCCGGTCCTGGGCTACAAGGAAAGCCGGGAGCTCGCCGCGCTGCCGGAACGCATCGAGGCGCTCGAGATCGAGCAGCGGCGCCTGCAGGACGCCATGTCCGGTCCGGACTTCTACAAGGCGCCGGCCGACGAGATCCGCGCCCACCAGGCCCGGCTTGCGGCGCTGGAGGAGGAGATCGACGCGACCATGGCGCGATGGGAGCAGCTCATGGAGAAGGAGGCCGGCGGCACCTGAGTGGCGAAGCGCCGCGCATCCCGGCGAAGAGCAGCAGGCCGACGGGCCGCGCTAGCGCCGGTCGGAGACCCCGGAGACCTCGGCCGGCGGTTCCTCGCCGGCTCCGTCCGCGATCGTCTCCACCGCGGGCCGACGGCTCCAGACCGAAGGCAGCTCGCGCAGGGCCGCCTTGCCGGCGGCCGGCGGCGACTGGTCGCGGATGGCATCGTCTGCCGGATCAGGCAGGCGAACGCCCGCCGCCAGCGAGGCCGGCGGTGGCGCCTCGCCTACCGCCCGGTTGTCGCGGGCCCAGATCCGGGTGATCTCGCGCTTGAAGAACGGATAGAGCAGCGGCGCGGTGACCAGCCCCGGCACTCCGAACAGCGCCTCGCCGGTCAGCATCGCCGCGAGGATCTCCCAGGAGGCGACCGACACGCGCGAGCCGACCGTGCGCGCATTGATGAAGTACTCGGTCTTGTGGATCGCGATCAGGTAGACGAGCGACGCGATCGCGAGCCAGGGCGAGACCGCGAAGGAGATGAGCGCGAGCACCGTGTTGGCGAGCAGGTTGCCCAGCACCGGCAGGATGCCGGTCATCAGGGTGAACATGCAGAGCAGCCCGCGGAAGGGCAGCACGAAGCCGAAGGCCGGCAGGATCACGAAGAGGTAGAGCGCGGTCATCATCGTGTTGAAGACCGCGATGCGCAGCTGCGCGATCACCACCCGCTCCAGCACCAGCAGCAGCCGCGAGATGAAGAACTGGTCCGAGTGCAGGCGGCGCGGCTTCCAGGTCGCCACCGCCGCGAGGGCGCCGACCAGGATGGCGAAGAGGCCCTGGATGATGACATGCACCACCGTCCCGCCCAGGCTGCCCAGCTCCGCCGCCTTGCTGCGCAGCAGAGCGAACACCTGCGACTTGAGGGCGGTGAGGTCCTCCGGGATGGTGGTGGCCAGGTACTCCGGCAGCGCATGGCGCAGCACGTCGAGCGAGCCCTCGATGCGCAGCAGGAAGATGCGCAGGTCGTTGGTGTAGCCGAGCCGGATGGTCCAGAAGGTGATGAGCACGAAGACGGTGATCACCAGCACCCCGACGACGGCGCCGCTCAGGCCGGCGGCCCAGCGCGGCGTGCCCGGCTCGGCGGCCGCGGGCGCTTGCCCATTGCCGTTCGCCTTGACGATCCGGTCCGCGAGCAGGCAGGTCCAGGCATAGACC
>JAEWEW010000296.1 GCA_023389175.1 Pseudomonadota bacterium
TCTCCGTACCGCCCTGAACTCGTCGGTTCAGGATGCCGGCCGACCGGCACAGGCGGGGTCCTGATTCACCACGCGGCCTGCTTCCAGCGGGCCGCGCTCGTTTTCCGGCATCCCCTGGCAATCCCGCTGCGGCGCGCGCCGCATCGATCCTCCGTCCCCTGCTGCCATGCGCTACTGGCTGATGAAATCGGAGCCCGAGGAGTGCTCCATCGACGACGCGCTCGCCGCGAAGGGCTCCACCGTGCCCTGGACCGGCGTTCGCAACTACCAGGCGCGCAACTTCATGCGCGACGACATGCAGGTCGGCGACGGCGTCCTGTTCTACCACTCGAGCTGCGCGGTGCCGGGCATTGCCGGCGTCGCCGAGGTCGCATCCGCGCCGTACCCCGACCCCACCCAGTTCGACCCGAAGTCCCCCTACCATGACCCGGCATCGAAGCGCGAGTCGCCACGCTGGATTCTGGTGGACGTGCGCGCGCTCTACAAGGTGGAGGTGTTCGGGCTGGCACAGCTGCGCGCCGTGCCGGAGCTTGCCGACATGCTGGTGCTCAAGCGCGGCAACCGGCTGAGCATCACGCCGGTCGCGCCGGCGCATTGGCGCAGGCTGCTCAGCCTGCTGAAGAAGGCCTGACCCGCCGCAGCATCAGCCACAGCCCGGCGATCACCATCGGCACGCAGAGCAGCTGGCCCATGGTGAACGGCCCGAGCACGGTGCCGAGGAAGGCATCCGGCTCGCGGGCGAACTCCGCTATGAAGCGCAGGACACCGTAGCCGACGAGGAACGCCCCGGAGACCACGCCGGTTGGCCGAGGCCGCGAGGAGAACCACCACAGCACGGCGAAGAGCAGCAGTCCCTCGCCCAGGAACTGGTAGAGCTGGGACGGATGACGAGGCTCGGCGCTCCCCGACTGCGGGAAGACCATCGCCCACGGCACGTGGGCGACACGGCCCCACAGCTCGCCGTTGATGAAGTTGCCCATCCGCCCGGCTGCCAGCCCGAGCGGCACCAGCGGCGCGACGAAGTCCATCAGGTCGAGGAAGCGCACGCCGCGCCTTCGCGCGTAGACGGCGCAGGCGACCAACACGCCGATCAGCCCTCCGTGGAACGACATGCCGCCTTCCCAGATCGCCAGCGCCTCGAGCGGATGCTGCAGGTAGTAGGCCGGCTTGTAGAAGAGCACGTAGCCGAGCCGCCCGCCGAGCACCACGCCGGCGACGCCATAGACCAGCAGGTCTTCGAGCTGCGACGGCTTCCAACCCGCAAGCGGGCTGGAAGCCGGCACTGTCGCCAGCCGCCGTCGGCCGAGGAAGTAGAACGCCGCGAACGCGACCAGGTACATCAGGCCGTACCAGCGGATGGCCAGCGGGCCGAGATGAATCGCGACGGGATCGAACTGGGGATGGACGAGCATGAAAGGTAATATTAGCAACCTGGGCCGCGCGGGCATTGTGCCAGTGGCCGCACCGGGACATCGCCATGACAGCCAACCGCCGCAGCAGGAACATCACCGAAGGCGCCGCGCGTGCGCCGAACCGCTCCATGTTCTACGCCATGGGGTACAAGAAGTCGGACTTCGCCAACCCCATGATCGGCATCGCGAACGGGCACAGCACCATCACGCCGTGCAACTCGGGCCTGCAGAAGCTCGCGGACGCTGCCGAAGCGGCGGTGCGCGCCGCCGGCGGCAATCCGCAGCTGTTCGGCACGCCGACCATCTCCGACGGCATGTCGATGGGCACCGAAGGCATGAAGTATTCGCTCATCTCGCGCGAGGTGATCGCGGACTGCGTGGAGACGGCGGTTCAGGGCCAGTGGATGGACGGCGTGGTCGTGATCGGCGGCTGCGACAAGAACATGCCGGGCGGCATGATGGGCATCGCCCGCTGCAACGTGCCGGCCATCTACGTCTACGGCGGCACCATCAAGCCCGGCCACTGGAAGGGCAAGGAACTCAACATCGTGTCGGTGTTCGAGGCGGTCGGCGAATACTCCCGCGGCCGGCTCTCGGACGCGGACTTCGAAGGCATCGAGCAGAACGCCATCCCGGGCACCGGATCCTGCGGCGGCATGTATACCGCGAACACCATGTCGTCCTCCTTCGAGGCGCTCGGCATGAGCCTGCTCGGCTCGTCCTCGATGGCCAATCCGGACCAGGAGAAGACCGACTCGGCCGCCGAGTCGGCCCGCGTGCTGGTCGAGGCAGTGCGCAAGAACCTGCGCCCGCGCGACATCATCACCCGCAAGTCGATCGAGAACGCGGTGGCGCTGATCATGGCCACCGGCGGGTCCACCAACGCGGTGCTGCACTACCTGGCGATCGCGCACAGCGCGGGCGTGGAATGGACCATCGACGACTTCGAGCGGATGCGCAAGCGGGTGCCGGTGATCTGCGACCTGAAACCCTCCGGCACCTACCTCGCCACCGACCTGCATCGCGCGGGCGGCGTCCCGCAGGTGCTGAAGATCCTGCTCGATGCCGGCCTGCTGCATGGCGACTGCATCACCATCACCGGCCGCACGATCGCCGAGGAGCTGGCCGAGGTGCCTTCCGCGCCGCGCGCCGACCAGTCCGTGATCCGTCCGATCGACAAGCCGCTCTACCGTGAAGGCCATCTCGCGATCCTGAAGGGCAATCTCTCGCCCGAGGGCTGCGTCGCCAAGATCACCGGGCTCAAGAACCCGGCGATCACCGGACCGGCGCGGGTCTTCGACGACGAGCAGTCGGCGCTGCAGGCGATCCTGGAGGACCGCATCCGGCCGGGCGACGTCATGGTGCTGCGCTACCTCGGACCCAAGGGCGCGCCGGGAATGCCGGAGATGCTCGCGCCCACCTCCGCGCTGATCGGCGCGGGCCTCGGCGAATCGGTCGGCCTCATCACCGACGGGCGCTTCTCCGGCGGCACCTGGGGCATGGTGGTCGGCCACGTGGCGCCGGAGGCGGCGGTCGGCGGGCCGATCGCGCTGATCGAGGAAGGCGACACCGTCACGATCGACGCGCGCAAGCTGACGTTGCAGCTCCATGTCGACGACGCGACGCTCGAGCGGCGCAGGTCGGCCTGGCAGCCGCCGGCGCCGCGCTATGTGCGGGGGGTGCTCAGCAAGTTCTACCGGCTGTCGAGCAGCGCGAGCCAGGGCGCGGTGCTCGATGCCGACAGCCCGGCGGGCTAGGACCGGTGCGCCGGCCGCTGCCTGCGATGCTGCAGGCGGCCGGGCCGCCCGGCCCCTCGCTCAGCGACGGCCGGGGACCTTGAAGGCGTGCGCCACGCGTTCGCGGGCCTGCTTCTCGAAGTCGGCCATCTCCACCTGGCGACGGTCGCGGCCGAACAGCTTCTCCAGCCCCTCGAACCAGGCGAATGCCACCACGAGCGGCGCAAGCACCCACCACCAGGACAGGCTGCCGACCGGCTCCACCTCGAGCCACTTCAGCACGACGAGCGCGGCGCCAAGCCAGACCAGGTACATGGGACTCTCCTTTGCCAGATTCGCTCGCACTCTAGCGAGCGGCGGGGTCGGGCGGCCAGCGCGATCTGTCGGGCGGCGTCGGTAAACTCCCCGACGGTCGCGACCGCTACAATCGGTTGCCCCGCATCGTCCAGGAGCCTTGCAAAGTGAGCGAACAAGCCGCAGGAAGAGCCCGTCGTCGTCCGGTCGCGTCTCCCCTGCGAGCGGGCGTTGCCGCCGGGATGGCCCTGGCCGGCCTCGTCGTGGCAAGCCCCGCGCTCGCGGATGCGCAGCTCGCCCGCGCCAAGAACTGCATGGCATGCCATTCGCTCGACAAGAAGCTGATCGGGCCGTCGTACAAGGACGTGGCCATGAAGTACGCGGGTGACAAGAACGCAGTCGCCAAGCTCGCGAAGAAGGTGCGCGATGGCGGCGTCGGCGTCTGGGGCCAGATCCCCATGCCGGCCAATCCGCAGGTTTCCGACGAAGAAGCCGTCCGCCTGGTCAACTGGATCCTGGTCCAGAAGTAACTCCCCATGGGCAGATCGGTTGGCGATCGCGCCGCTCATCCGGCGCGCGCTTCCAGCGGTCGCCCTGCCAGTTCCCGCCGCTCACAGGTCCGCTACATTGCGTGGCAAGGACGCGACATTGCTTGCGTCATGACGGCAACCTCCCGGGCCACACCGCCGGCCCGGCCGTCCCGAGTGTTTCCTCCCTGGCTGGTTTGCCCCGGAATGATGTTCCGGGGTTTTTTTTGGCGCGTACCGAACATTAGAATCGGGCCGCCTGTCATGATGGCGCACCGCGCTACCGGCATGCCGGGCCGCCGCTCGTGGCGCCCTGTGATCCGGTGCGACCTTCAACAGCCCCCCGGCCCGGGCTGCACCCAGCCAGCCCTCGCAAGGGTCGAGCGCACCTGGGGCGGCGCGGCGCTTCCACCAGAGGACCTCGCATGAACTGGGATATCCTGTTGCAGCAGATCCTGAACGGGCTCGTGCTGGGCAGCGTCTACGCGCTGGTGGCGCTGGGCTACACCATGGTCTACGGCATCCTGCAGCTGATCAACTTCGCCCACGGCGAGGTGCTGATGATCGGCGCCATGGTCGGGGTCACGGTGGTCACCTACGGCTTCGCGGGCTCCACCGTGCCCGGCTGGGTGCAACTGCTGATCGCGCTTTGCGCCGCCGTCCCCGTCTGCGTCATCGTCTCGCTGCTGATGGAGCGGCTCGCCTACCGGCCGCTGCGCAATGCCCCGCGGCTCTCGCCGCTCATCACCGCGATCGGCCTCTCGATCGTCCTGCAGACCCTTGCGATGATCATCTGGTCCCCCAGCCCGCGGGTTTTCCCGGACCTGCTGCCGACCGACCCGGTGCACATCGGCGGCGCCATTCTCGGGCCGAAGCAGCTGCTGATCCTCGGCGTGGCGGCCAGCATGATGGCCGGGCTGCTGCTGCTGGTGAACAAGACGAAGCTCGGCCGGGCGATGCGGGCCACGGCGGAGAACCCGCGGATCGCCGGGCTCATGGGCGTCAACGCCAATTTCGTCATCGCGGCCACCTTCGCGATCGGCGCCGCGCTCGCCGCGGTCGCCGGGCTGCTGGTCGCGCTGAACTACAACATCACCCATTTCTCCATGGGCTTCATTCCCGGGCTCAAGGCATTCACCGCTGCGGTGCTCGGCGGCATCGGCAACATCACCGGCGCGATGGTGGGCGGCCTGCTGCTCGGCGTGATCGAGGCGCTCGGCGCCGGCTACATCGGCGACCTGACCGGCGGCTTCCTCGGCAGCCACTACCAGGACATCTTCGCCTTCGCGGTGCTGATCATCGTGCTGCTCTTCCGGCCCTCGGGCATCATGGGCGAGCGGGTCGCGGACCGGGCCTGACCGACAGGGGCGCCACATGATCCGTCTCTTCCCTTCGCTTGCCGGCAACCGCACCGCCACCATGCTGGCGGTCGCGGCGATCGCGCTCGCGCTCTTCTTCCTGCCGATCGTCGCCGGCTACTTCGGGAACTTCTGGGTGCGGGTGATGGGCGTCGCGCTGCTCTACGTCATGCTGGCCCTCGGCCTCAATATCGTCGTCGGCTTCGCCGGCCTGCTGGACCTCGGCTACGTCGCCTTCTATGCCGTGGGCGCGTACACCTACGCCCTGCTCGCCTCGCCCCATCTCACGGACAACTTCGAGACGCTGCTGGCCTGGTTCCCGGACGGCCTGCACGTGTCCATCTGGCTGGTGCTGCCGCTCGCGGCCGGGGTCGGGGCGCTGTTCGGCGTCCTGCTCGGCGCGCCGGTGCTCAAGCTGCGCGGCGACTACCTCGCGATCGTCACGCTCGGCTTCGGCGAGATCGTGCGGATCTTCCTCAACAACCTCAATGCCCCGGTCAACCTCACCAACGGCCCGCAGGGCATCGGCTCGATCGAGCCGGTCCATCTGTTCGGGGTGCCGCTCTCGCGACCGCTGGAGGTCTTCGGCTACGAGTTCCAGTCGGTGATGCTGTACTACTACCTCTTCCTGGTGCTCACCATCATCATCATCGTCGTGAGCGTGCGGCTGGAGGATTCGCGCATCGGGCGGGCCTGGATGGCGATCCGCGAGGACGAGATCGCCGCCAAGGCGATGGGCATCAACACCCGCAACGTCAAGCTGCTCGCCTTCGCCATGGGCGCATCGTTCGGCGGCGTCTCCGGCGCGATGTTCTCCGCGTACCAGGGCTTCATCTCGCCCGAGAGCTTCATCCTGATGGAATCCATCGTGATCGTGGCGATGGTGGTGCTCGGCGGCATGGGCCACATTCCCGGCGTGATCCTCGGGGCCATCCTGCTCTACGCGATTCCCGAGGCGCTGCGGGTTTGGGCGAAGCCGGCCCAGGAGTTCCTCTTCGGCCATGAGTACGTGGCGCCCGAGGCGCTGCGCATGCTGCTCTTCGGCTCCGCGATGGTGCTGATCATGCTCTACCGGCCCAATGGCCTGTGGCCGGTGCCGCGCCACGGCCTGCGGCCGGACACCGCGCAGGCCAAGCCAGAAGCGGTACCGGCGGTCCAGGGCACCGCGACGTGAGCGCCACGGTGGAGCGTGCCCCGGCGCCGAATACGGACGTCATCCTGTCGGTCTCGGGCGTCAGCAAGCGCTTCGGCGGACTGCAGGCGCTGGCGGACGTGGGCATCGAGATCCGGCGGGGCCAGATCTACGGCCTGATCGGCCCGAACGGCGCCGGCAAGACTACCTTCTTCAATGTCATCACCGGCCTTTACACGCCCGACGCCGGCACCTTCCTGCTCGAAGGCAAGCCCTACGAGCCGACGGCGGTCCACAAGGTGGCCGAGGCCGGCATCGCCCGGACCTTCCAGAACATCCGCCTGTTTCCCGAGATGACGGCGCTGGAGAACGTGATGGTGGGCCGGCATGTGCGCACCCGTTCCGGCGTCATCGGCGCCGTGCTCAAGCTCGCCAGCGAGCGCCGCGAGGAGGCTGCCATCCGCAGCCGCTCGCTGGACCTGCTGGAGTACGTCGGGATCCGCCAGTTCGCGGACTACCAGGCCCGCACCCTGTCCTACGGAGACCAGCGCCGGCTCGAGATCGCGCGGGCGCTGGCCACGGATCCCAAGCTGCTCGCGCTCGACGAGCCGGCCGCCGGCATGAACGCGACCGAGAAGATCGCCCTGCGCGGCCTGCTTTCGGCCATCCGCAAGGACGGCAAGACGATCCTTCTGATCGAGCACGACGTGAAGCTGGTGATGGGGCTCTGCGACCGGGTGACGGTGCTGGACTACGGCCGCCAGATCGCCGAAGGGCTGCCCGCCGAGGTGCAGAAGAACCCGGCGGTGATCGAAGCCTACCTCGGAGGCGGCGGACATGGTTGAGCACGCGGCGCGCAAGGCCATGCTCGAGGTGCAGGGGCTGGAAGTCGCCTACGGCGGCATCAAGGCCGTCAAGGGCATCGACCTCGAGGTCCGGCAGGGCGAGCTGGTCGCGCTGATCGGCGCGAACGGCGCCGGCAAGACCACCACGCTGAAGGCGATCACCGCGGTGCTGCCGGCCAACGCCGGCACCATCCGCTTCCTCGGCGAGCCCACCCGCGGCAAGGCGTCCTACCAGCTCGTCTCGAAGGGACTGGCGATGGTGCCCGAGGGACGCGGCGTGTTCGCACGCATGACCATCGTCGAGAACCTGCAGATGGGCGCCTACTCGCGCAGCGACAACGAGGTGGCGCTCGACATCGAGAAGATGTTCGGGATCTTCCCGCGGCTCAAGGAACGCGCGAGCCAGCTCGCCGGCACCCTTTCAGGCGGCGAGCAGCAGATGCTCGCCATGGCACGGGCGTTGATGAGCCGCCCGCGCGTGCTCCTGCTGGACGAGCCCAGCATGGGGCTTTCGCCGATCATGGTCGAGAAGATCTTCGAGGTCATCCGCGACGTGGCGGCGCAGGGCGTCACCATGCTGCTGGTCGAGCAGAACGCGAGGCTTGCGCTGGAAGCGGCCGACCGCGGCTACGTGATGGAATCGGGACTCATCACCATGGCGGACCGCGCGAGCACCATGCTCGACGACGCGCGGGTGCGGGCCGCCTACCTGGGCGAGGAAGGCGCGCCCTGAGCCGAAGGCCCGCCCTGAACCGGCGTGCCCGCCCCCGCCCGGCCGCGGCCTCCAGCCGCGGACCCTGCGCCGCAGTCCGTGCCCCGGTGGCCTACGCGTCTCCTGGCTCCGACGCGATATCCGCCGCGGTGGTGAAGGCGTCGGCGTAGAACTCTTCGGCCGGGAGGCCGCACGCCGAGACGAAGTCGCGGCGGCTCGCGTCCACCATGGCCGGCGTGCCGCAGGCGTAGACCTGCAGCCCGCTCATGTCAGGCAGGTCCGCCATGGCGGCCAGGTGCACGAAGCCGGTCCGCCCCGACCAGGCGTCCTCCGGCAGCGCATCCGAGACGACCGGCACGTAGCTGAACCCCGGAATCGTCGCGGCCCACTCCCGGCACATCGCGTCATGGTAGAGATCACGCGGCCGCCGGCCGCCCCAATAGAGGGTGACGGGCCGGCCGAATCCGCCGGCCTGCACCCGGGTGCGGATGCGCTCCATCATCGCCTTGATCGGCGCGAAACCAGTGCCGCTCGCCACCATGAGGATCGGCCGTTCGCTGTCCTCGCGCAGGAAGAAGGTGCCGAGCGGGCCTTCGAGGCGAAGGATGTCCCGTACCTTGGCCTCCGGCGCGGCGACGCCGAAGAGCGAATCGGTGAACCTGCCGCCGGGAAGGTGGCGCACGTGCAGCTCGATGCCGTCGGCGGTGCCGGGCGCGGTCGCCATGGAATAGCTGCGGCGGGTGCCGTCGCGCAGGATCAGGTCGACGTACTGGCCGGCCAGGTACTGCAGCCGCTCGTTCGCCGGCAACTGCAGCTTCATCACGATGACATCGGGGGCCATCTTGTCGAGCGCGGCGATCCGGCACGGCAGCTTGCGGATCGGGATCTCGCCCACCGCGGCGACCACCCGCGCCTGGATGGTGAGGTCCGAGGCGGCCCGCGCCCGGCAGAGCAGCGCATAGCCCTGGCGCTCCTCCTCGGCGCTGAGGGCGCTGCCCTGGTGCGAGTCCTGGATGATCTCGCCCTCGACGATCCTCGCCTTGCACGATCCGCACGCCCCGTTCTTGCAGCCGTACGGCAGCACCACCCCCTGGGCGAGGGCCGCCTCTAGAATGTGCGTGTCGCCGTCGACTTCGACGGTCTTGCCGCTGGGCGTGATCGAGACGGTGAAGGTCATGCCGGTGAACGGAAGGCGTTAGCCCGGTCGGTTTGCATCCCCGCGATTATCCCCCAGTGCCCCGGCGCCTCCGCCGCGTGCGGTTGCTCGTGGTCGGCTGCGGCGACGTCGGCCAGCGGCTGGCGCGCCTCGTCGGCAGGGACTGGAAGGTGTACGGTGTCGCGCGCTCGGCCGAGACATTGGCCCGGATACGCCTGTCGGGAGCGGTCCCGTTGGCCGCCGAGTCGCCCCGACGGCACCTCGAGCGCCTCGCCGACCTGGTCGTGCTCGCAGCCCCGCCCGGACCTGCCTCCGGACGCGCCGCCGGACCCTCATCAGCCGCCTCATCAGCCGCCTCCTCGGCCGCTTCCTCCGTCGACCGCACCACCCGCCGCCTTGCTGCCCGCCTGCTGCGCCCTCCCGCGACCAATCGGCGGGTGCGACTGGTCTACCTCAGCACGACAGGGGTCTACGGCGACCGCGGCGGCCGGTGGACCGACGAGACGACGCCTGTCCGGCCGGCGACGGAGCGGGCGCGCCGGCGCGCCGCCGCCGAGCAGTGGCTGCGCAGGACGGCGGCCGCAAGCCCGCGCCTCGCCGTCAGCGTGCTTCGGGTGCCCGGCATCTATGCGGCCGACCGGTTGCCGCTCGGGCGGCTCGGCGAAGGGCTGCCGGCGCTGCGGCGCGAGGACGACGTGGTGACCAACCATGTCCATGCCGACGACCTGGCCCGCATCGTCCGGGCGGCGCTGCTGCGGGCCAGGCCCCAGCGAATCTACAACGCCGTCGACGACAGCGACCTGGCGATGGGCGACTACCTCGACGCAGTCGCGGCCTGGGCGGGCCTGCCGGCCCCGCCGCGGCTCGCGCGGGCTGCGCTGCTCGAGCGCGTGACGCCGCTGCGCGCATCGTTCATGAGCGAGTCGCGACGCCTCTCCAACCGGCGGATGAAGCGGGAGCTGCGGCCCAGCCTGCGCTTTCCGACCGTGGCCGACTTCCTGGCGGCCACCCCGCCCCCGCGGAAGCGGCCCGGGCCTCAGCAGATATAATGCGGACCAAGCCGGTGTAGCTCAGTTGGTAGAGCAGCGCATTCGTAATGCGAAGGTCGACAGTTCGAGTCCGTCCATCGGCACCAGTGATCCAGGGCCTGCGCTAGCGCAGGCCTTGCCGCTTCTGCACGGCGCTCCTCGCACCGCTTTGGCTTGCTCGCGCCGCCTGCCGGCGCCAGCATCGTCCGCCGCCTGTCCGCCGCGTGGCCGCGCCGGCACGGCGCCGACGCCGCCCGTCCGCTCTCGTTGACCGTTCGGCGCGCGGGCCGAGGACCGGTTTGCCACCCAGGGCCGGCCGATCGCCGCCCATCGTGCCGAACTCGCCATCCCGCGGCGAAGTCCCTATCGTCGCCGGCATGTATCGACAAGGGTCAACAGGCGCAGGACCAGGCGACCGCCGTGCGCGCGTCGTGGGTGGCTTCACGCTGATCGAGCTGATGGTTGCGGTCGCGGTGGTGGCCATCCTGTCCGCGGTGGCGGCACCCAGCTTCTCCGCGATGATGCTGCGCGCCGGCGTGCGCTCGGCCTCGAGCGACCTGGGCGCCGACCTCAATGTCGCGCGCGCCGAAGCGATCCGCGTCGGCGGCCGCGTCTCCATCTGCCCGCGGACGACCCCTACCGCGATGACCTGCGGCTCCGACTGGACCCAGGGCTGGCTCGTGTTTCGCGAGGCCGGCACCACCGGCATCGGCACCTTCGGCGGCACCGATCGGCTGCTGCGCGAGCACGCCGCGATCCATGCCGACCTCACGCTGGTGCGCGCCGTCGGCAGCGGAGCCATCACCTTCACCCCGAGCGGCGCGCTGCAGCCCGACGGCGGGCTCATGACGGCACGGCTGGAGTTGCGCGCCCCCGGCCAGAAGGGCCGGGACCTGGAGGTTTCGGTCATCGGCCGCCTGACCACGACGGTGGAGCCATGAGCCTGACCACGAGCGCCTCTTCCCGCGTACCTGCCCGGCCCAGCCGCAATGCGGCGGCCGAAGGCGGCTTCACCCTGCTCGAGGTGCTGATCGCCATCGTGATCGTCTCGATCGGGCTGCTCGGCGTCGCCGCGATGCAGGCAAGCACGCTCAAGAATGCTGGCGGCTCGAAGTACCGCAGCGCGGCCATCACGCTGACCTCGGACATGGCCGATCGCATGCGCGCGAACCTCGAAGGCATGATGGACGGCGACTTCGCGGTCGGGACCGGCTACAACCGGCCGCGCACCGCGCTCGACGACGCCGCCTACAACACCCCGGACCCGGCCTGCCGCAGCAGCGGCTGCCTTCCGGCCGCCATGGTCCTCGACGACCTCGCCACCTGGCAGGAGCGGCTTGCCGCGGTACTGCCGCGCGGCACCGGCGTCGTCTGCATCGATTCCGGCAGCGGCGGCGCGCCCACCTTCAACGGCACCACCCTGGATCCGAGGTGCGACGGCCTCGGGACGATGTTCGCGATCAAGGTGTTCTGGCTGGACAACCGGTCCGAGACCGACACGGATGCCGCGAGCACCGGGGCCTACAGCGTCTTCACCACGCGGGTCGCCCCGCTCTGAGCCCGGCGCCATGACCCAGCCTCCCGCCCTTCCCCATCCGATCGGCGACCTCAGCGCAGACGCCGCCCGGTCCCGTCGGAACATGCAGCGCGGCTTCTCGATCATCGAGCTGATGATCTCGCTCGTGCTGAGCTCGCTGGTCATCCTGGCGGTCGTCGGGATCTATTCCGGCTCGCGCGAGACGTACACGACGCAGGACGAGGTCGGGCGGCTGCACGAGAACATGCGCATCGGCAACAGCATCGTCGAGCGCACCATCCGGCAGGGCAGCTACAAGCGGTTCCCCGCCCCACGCGACCAGAACCCCATGCTGGTCGCCGCCTTCAGCTTCACGGCGGTCGACGGGGCCGACGGCGGCAGCACCACCCCCGGCGACAGCGACACGCTCGAGATCAGCTTCAACGGCAGCAGCGTCGCGGCCACCGGCGATCCGGACGGCGTGGTGGTGAACTGCCTGGGCGCCGGGGTTCGCTCGGACGAGCAGTCCCGCAACCGCTTCCAGGTGCGGCTGGACGGTGACGGCAGGCCGTGGCTGAACTGCTCCAACGACGGAGGCACCACCTGGACGCCGCTCATCCCGGACGTCGAGGCGATGGAAGTCCTGTACGGCGTCTACACCAGCGAGAACCGGTCGGTCACCAGCTTCGTCGAATGGGGCGACGTCACCGACCCGTCGCGCGTGGTCGCCGTAAAGGTCCACCTGCTCTACCGCAGCAACACCGAAGCCGCCGTCGCGCCGTCGACCCGGACCTACGACCTGGCCGAGCGCACCTACGGCCCCTTCAGCGACCGGTTCCTGCGCAGCGTGACCGAGTCGACCATCGTCATCCGTTCGGTGGCCCTCTGATGAAGACGAGTCCCTCGCCGCTTCGAGATCCTCGCGGCCGCCGTGAGCAGCAGGGCGCCGCGCTCATCGTGTCGCTCCTGCTGCTCGCCATCGTGATGCTGCTCGCCACCGCCGGCTGGCAGATGGGAACACAGGAGGAGCGCATGGTCGGACAGCAGCGCGACCGCGCGCTCGCGTTCGAGGCGGCCGAGGCGGCGCTGCGCGACGCCGAGCGCGACCTCCTCGGCATCTGCGCGATCGGCTACGGACCGGGCGACTGCACGCCGCGGATCGACCCCATCAACGGCGAGACCGGCTTCGGGGCGGCCGGCGCGGAGAACACCTGTTCGAACGACGGCCTGTGCCTGGGATCGACGGCGGAACGGCCGGACTTCAACAGCGACATGCCGATCGCGGTGCTCACCGGCGCCGCCGGCGCCGTCGGACTTCCGGTTGAGTACGGCACCTACACCCGCCCCGCGGGCGACCGCAACGTGAAGGGGCCGGGCGGCGCGGATCTCTGGCGACCGCGCTACGTGATCGAGTCCCTCTGCTACGGCGGCGGCGGCCAGGGCATGACCGGCAGCTTCGTCGCGAGCTGCCCTTCGCCGATCTATCGCATCACGGCGATCGCGCGCGGCATGCGCGGCACCGACGAAGCCTCCCAGGTCATCCTGCAGTCCTTCTTCTCCCTCGGCAACTAACTCGGCAACTCATCCCTGTCCGACTGAGGCAAGCCATGACGAAGCAGCGTACGCCCACGGGTCACCGCCCCGCCGACCAGGCGGCCCGGCGCCCGCATCCGGTCGCGCTCCCGGCCGTCGCAGCCGCCATCGTTTTCGCGCTCAGTTGGCAGCCGAGCCTGGTGCCGTCGGCGAGCGCCGCCTTCTCGCCGCCGCTGATCCAGCTCTTCGACGCGCCTTTCCTCGTGGGCGAGCGGGTGCCGCCGTTCGTCATGCTGGCCGTGACCAAGGACCAGCAGCTCTTCAAGAAGGCCTACGACGACTTCAGCGACCTCGACCGCGACGGCGAGACCGACACCACCTACAAGCACGACATCGACTACTACGGGCACTTCGACAGCTTCAAGTGCTACACCTACAGCGACGCGAACAAGCGCTTCGAGCCGGTCTCGGTCTCGGCCGACAAGTACTGCAGCGGCCAGTGGAGCGGCAACTTCCTCAACTGGGCCACCATGACCCGGATGGATGCGCTGCGCAAGGTGCTCTTCGGCGGGCTGCGCAGCCCGGCCCGCACCGACGGCGACGGCAACGGCATCGCCGACGGCGACACCGCCAGCACCACGGTGATCGAGCGGGCCTACCTGCCGAATGACGCGCATTCGTTCACCAAGTATTACGACGGGACCGACACCGAGAAGCTGACGCCGTTCGGCAACTTCGCCGTGGAGCTCAAGGGCACCCCGATCAAGAACAACGCGGGCTCGATCGAGATCTCGATCAACGCGAGCCGCAAGCGTGTCCAGCTGACCGATATCTCGGCCTTCCCGAGCAACGAGTGGGTGCAGCTGACGGCGGCCGACGGCAGCTATGTCCGCGGTACGGTGGTGCAGCGCGACGGGACCAACAAGTGGATCGAGATCGGCAACATCCAGCCGATCAACATGTTCGTCGCACCGGGCAGCACCGGCGTGAACGCCGCCGCCGACGGCTGGCAGGTGAGCAACATCCGGACGCGCGGCATCACCATCTGCAACACCACGGACGGCAGCACCGGCACCGGGATCCAGGCGCTGTCGGAAACCAACACCAACCTGCCCCGCATGAAGGTTGCCCAGGGCAACTTCACCTTGTGGAACGCCGCCGAGCGCTGGCAGTGCCGCTGGCGCGAGAGCGCGAACGCGAGCAACGGCAACGACCCGCAGAAGTCGGGCCTGATGGCCTATCCGAACCCGCCCTACCGCGATACCCACGGCCTCGACGCCGCCGGCAAGGGGACCGATACCGGCCGCGGCGACTACTTCGTGCGCACCCAGGTCTGCGTCCCGTCGCTGCTCGGCAGCGAGCGCTGCAAGCAGTATCCGTCCGGCAACTACAAGCCGGTCGGCCTGCTGCAGAACTTCGGCGAGCCGGATCGCATCCGCTTCGGCCTGATGACCGGGTCGTACACCAAGAACCTCTCCGGCGGCGTGCTGCGCAAGAACATCAGCCCGCTTGCCGACGAGATCAACGTCAAGACCGACGGCACCTTCGTCAACCTGCCGGCGGCGGGCGTGGCGGCGTCCACCGCGCCCGGCGATGACAGCGCGACCTTCGAGGGCGGCTCGATCATCCGCACGCTGTCCCTGCTCCGGATGGCCGGCTACAGCTACAACGACGGAACCTACTTCGGCTCCCCGAGCAACGACAAGTGTCCCTACCAGCGCGCGCTCGACAAGAACAACGAGTGCAAGAGCTGGGGCAATCCCATGTCCGAGATCTTCTACGAGAGCCTGCGCTACTTCGGCGGCCAGACCGCCCCGACCCCGGCATTCCAGACGAGCGACAGCGGTGTCATCGCGAATCTCGCCACCGCGAAGTGGCCCAACAACCCGAAGGCGCTGGTCTCCGAGAAGAACTATTGCGCGCCGCTCAACGTGCTGGTGGTGAACGGCGCAGTGTCGACCAACGAGAACGACGACCAGATCGGCTCGGTCGCCTTCATGGACGGTGCGCCGGGCACGGCGAGGCAGCTCACCGACAACGTCGGCGCCATCTGGAACCTTTCCGGCAACTACTTCTTCGGCAACGTCGCCACCGCGGGCCCTGGCTCACCGGGCTACCAGATCTGCTCCGGCAAGAGCCTGACCGGCCTGGGCGAGGCGATGGGCATCTGTCCCGAGGGTCCGACGCTCAACGGCTCCTACCTGATGGCCGGCCTGTCGCATCATGCGCACACCAACCGGGTGCGCACCGATATCACGCTGCCGCCCAGCGCGGCGAAGCTCAAGCGCCCGGCGCTGCATGTCGACACCTACGGTGTCTCGATCGCCGGCGGCATTCCCCGCATCCCGGTCAAGTTCAAGGGTGAAACCCAGCCGCGGGTGGTGATCCAGCCGGCCTACCGGCTCACCAACGGCACCTACGGCGGCGGCGGCGCGCTGGTCGACGCCCGGATCATCCGCCAGGTCGAGGAGGACAAGCGATCCTACGGCCAGATCATGGTGAGCTGGGAGGACAGCGAGGCCGGCGGTGACTACGACATGGACGTCTGGGGTCTCATCAGCTACGAGATGGACCTGGATACCAAGAAGCTCTACGTCACGACCGACGCAATCTACGACGCGACGGCGAACCCGCAGGGATTCGGCTACGTGATCAGCGGCACCGATCGCGACGGCCTGCACTTCCACAGCGGCATCCTGAACTTCACCTACAACGACCCGCTGCCCGGCATGGTGGTCACCGGCGGCAAGGTCAACGCGACCGGCGGCTGCCAGGGCTGCAACTCCAGCGACTCGCCGTCCACCGCGGAATACAACCTGTCCAACACGCCGCCGGCCAACTCGCTCGAGGATCCGCTCTACTACGCATCGCTCTTCGGCGGCTTCGAGGACGCCAACGGCGACAAGAAGCCGACGCCTTCGACGGTCGTGAACGGCGTGGCCCAGCCGTCCGAGTTCGACAAGCGCAACAACCTCGACGGCTCGGACACGCCGGACGGCATCCCGGATACCTACTTCCGGGTGGACAATCCGCTCGGCCTCGAGCTCGGCCTGGAGCGCACGTTCCAGCTGATCTCCGAGCAGTCGTCGCTGTCCTCGCTGCAGGCGTCTTCCACCCGGATCGTCTCCGGCAGCGCCGTGTACCAGGCCAAGTTCAACAGCGGCGACTGGTCCGGCAGCCTGGAGTCGCTGCCGATCAGCGCGGGCGGCGTGATCGGCGTGCCGAACTGGAATGCCGCGAGCGCCACGCTCAACGCCGGCACGGTGGACGCGGACGCCCGGGTGATCCTCACGATGCGCTCGGACACGCGCCAGCCGGTGCCGTTCCGCTACGGCGACCTCGATCCGGCGCAGCAGGCAGCGCTCGACCGGCTGCCAGCCGGCACCGTGGACAGCCGCGGCGCCGAGCGGGTGGCCTACCTGCGCGGCGACGGCTCGCAGGAGGGCATCGGCTCCGCGCAGTTCCGCCGCCGCGTCTCGACCGTGCTCGGCGACATCGTCAACTCGAGCCCGGCCTACGTCGGCAAGCCCGCGGCCGGCATCGGCAGCGCGTCGTACCTCGCCTTCATCGGCGCCCAGGCCAACCGCACGCCGATGATCTACGTCGGGGCGAACGACGGGATGCTCCATGGATTCAACGCGGAGAACGGGCAGGAGGTATTCGCCTACGTGCCGACGCCGGTGGTGCCGGCGCTCAACGAGTTGCCGATGCAGGACTACCAGCACCGCTACTTCGTCGATGGCCAGATCTCGGTGCAGGATGCCGAGGTCAACGGCAGCTGGCGCACCTACCTGGTCGCGGGACTCGGCCGCGGCGGCCAGGGCGTATTCGCGCTCGACGTCACCGATCCGACCGGCGTGACCGAGGCCAGCGCGAGCACGGTGGTGAAATGGGAATTCACCGATGCGGATGATCCGCACATGGGCTACCTGTTCACCGCGCCGATCATCCGCAAGACCAACGCCAACCAGTGGTACGCGATCTTCGCCTCCGGCTACAACGCGGACGATCCTGACGGCCAAAACACCACCGACGGCAACGCGGCGATCTTCATGCTGAAGCTCTCCGGCCCGAGCGCCTCGAACGGCAAGTGGCAGAAGGACGTCGACTACATCCGCATCGACCTTCCTGCAGGGACCTCCGCGGCGCCCAACGGCATCGGCGGCGTGGCGAGCTTCGACAAGGAAGGCGACGGCAAGTCGGACTTCCTCTATGCCGGCGACCTGCTGGGCAACCTGTGGCGCGTCGACATCTCGAGCTCGTCAGCCACTGCCTGGGACGACACCGGCAACCGCGCCAAGCTGTTCCAGGCGGTGGACGCCGGCGGCACGGCGCAGCCGATCAGCGCGGCGCCGTCGCTCGCGGTCGGCCCGAACTACACCGGGGCGATGGTGGTGTTCGGCACCGGCCGGTTGCTCGAGCCGGCGGACCTGGTGGCGGGCGCAGGCGGCTTCCAGCAGAACACGCTCTACGGCATCTGGGACCGGCACGGCGCAAGCGTCCCGTCGATCGACCGCAGCAAGCTGATGGCGCAGCGCGAGCTCGCGAAGGAAGCGAACGCCGCCTATGCGTCCCTGCATCCGGAGGTCGCGAACATCGAGTTCTCGCTCATCTCCGCCTACGTGCCCAACTACACCGACTCGGCGCGCACCAACGCGGTCTACGGCAACACCGATCCGTACGCGACCGGCCCGACGGCCAGCACGCCGCCGCAGCAGGGCTGGTACCTGGACGAGCCGGACGGCGCGGTCAGCGGGGAGCGGACCATCTATCGTCCGGAGCTGGTGGGCCCGTTCGCGGTCTTCGTGAACGCCATCCCGTCGGCGATCGCCTGCGAAGGCGGCGGCTCCGAAGCCCAGTACGTGCTCGAGACACTGACCGGCGGGCGCTCCAACTTCGGCGGCTTCGACCGCGACGCCAACGGCGCGATCCAGTCGCAGTCCGGCAGCCTGCTCGGCGACCAGTCGGACTTCGACCTGCCGCCGGATGCCAACGGCCAGCCGTCGTTCTTCTTCGCGAGCCGACGCGAGACGACCGGCGGGTTCGGCCAGATGATGATCATGACCGACGTGCTGGCCAGCGCCGGCAGCGGCGGCGGCGCCTGCGCCGGCGCCGGCGTCGCCCCGATCGGCGCCCAGAGCTTCTCGTCGGGCCTGATCGGCACCCAGCGCCTGCCCGGCGGCTGCATCGGCCGGGTGCAGTGGCGCGAGGTGATCAACCATTGAACGCAATGCCCGCCCGACCACTCGAGGCCATACGATGACCAGCACCTTCCGATCCGCTTCGCCGACACGGCATGCCGCCGGCCGGCTCCAGCACGGCTTCACCCTGGTCGAGCTGATGATCGTGGCGGCCGTGGTCGCGATCCTGGCGGCGGTGGCCTACCCGGCCTACACGGAACAGCTGCGGAAGTCGCAGCGGGCGGAGGGCAAGGCCGCGCTCATGCGCGCGGCCCAGCTGCTGGAGCGAAGCTTCACCCAGAACGGCGCCTATCCGTCCGGCGGCACCGCGCTCGCCACGCTGTACGGCGGCGCGGACGGTACGCCGGTCTATTCGCACCCCGACAACCCGATGTCCGCCACGCTCGGCAAGTTCCAGCTGGTCTACGTGCCCGCCGCCGGCGTCGCCCCGGTCGAGTACGTGTTGCGCGCGACGCCGCTCACTCACGCGATCCCGGACACCGAGTGCCCCACCCTCGGCATCGATTCCCGGGGTCGCCGCCTGGTGTCGGATGCGGTGCCGGCAGCCGGCAACCGCTGCTGGCGCTAGCGAGGGATCGGCAAGGCTACGAGGACGGCACGGCAGCGAGGACGGCGAAGCGGGGAAGACGCGGCGTGCCGCAGCCGCGGACCGCTATCGGCGGTCCGGCACCTCGACCGGCTTCGAATCGCTCAGGCCCTTCGGCAACGGAAAGGCCACCGTCTCCTGCACGCCCTCGAGGGCGCGGACCGTTCGCACGCCGAGCGCCTTCAGGCGCTCCACCAGCTCCTGCACCAGCACCTCGGGCGCCGAGGCGCCCGCGCTGATGCCGATCCGGCGGCGTCCCTCGAGCAGCGCCGGATCGAGCTCGGCAGCGGATCCGATGAGCCGCGCCGGACAGCCGTACTTCTCGGCCACTTCCCGCAGCCGGTTGCTGTTGGAGCTCGACGGGCTGCCGACGATCAGCACCAGGTCGCACTGCGGCGCCATGAACTTCACCGCGTCCTGCCGGTTCTGCGTGGCGTAGCAGATGTCCTGCTTCTTCGGCTCCGCGATGTCGGGAAAGCGCCGCTTGAGCGCGTCGATGACCAGCCTGCAGTCGTCCACCGAGAGCGTCGTCTGGCTGACGTAGGCGAGCCGCGCGCCTTCGGGCAGCTGCAGCCGCGCGACGTCGTCGACCGTCTCCACCAGGTGGATGCCGCCGTTGGACTGGCCCATGGTGCCTTCCACTTCCGGATGGCCGGCATGCCCGATCATGATGACCTCGCAGCCCTGCTCGCGCATCCGCGACACCTCGACGTGGACCTTGGTCACCAATGGGCAGGTGGCATCGAACACGCGCAGGCCCCGGGCGCCGGCCTCGTCGCGCACCGCCCGGCTCACCCCGTGCGCGGAGAAGATGACGGTGGATCCGTCCGGTACCTGTTCGAGCTCGTCCACGAAGATCGCGCCCTTCGCGCGGAGGTCGGCCACCACATGGTCGTTGTGGACGATCTCGTGACGCACGTAGATCGGCGCGCCGTGGATCTTCAGGGCGCGCTCGACGATCTCGATCGCCCGGTCGACCCCGGCACAGAATCCGCGCGGCTGCGCGAGTACGGCTTCCATCAGGCTATCTCCTGCCGCCAAGCGGCCCCGGACTGTCGACGGGTTCAAAGCACTCCGAGGATCCGGACCTCGAAGCGGATCCGCTGGCCGGCCAGCGGATGGTTGAAATCGAAGAGCGCGCCGCTGTCGTCCAGCGACTTCAACACGCCGGCGAAACGGCCGCCGCCCGGTGCCGAGAACTCCACCAGGTCGCCCGGCGCGTAGGACTCCGCCGCGGCGCTGTGCGCGGCCAGCATGGCCCGCGAAACGCGCTGCACCAGCTCCGGATTGCGGGGCCCGAAGGCGTCCTCGGGCGCGAGCTCGAACCGCTGCTCGGCACCTTCGACAAGCCCCTCGAGCCGGCGCTCGAGCGGCTCGGCCATCTGGCCAATACCCAGCTGCAGCGTCGCCGGCTTACCTTCGAAGGTATTGACGATGTCCGCGCCGGAATCGGCAAGGGACACGCGGTAGTGCAGCGTCAGGTGGGAGCCCGGCTTGACCCGGGCCGGCACCCCCGCGCCATCCGGCGGCAAGGGCGGCAAACCTTCCTGCGAGGGATCCGGCAAGGGGGCGATGGTGTCGTGGGGCAAGGCGGGAGGAGGCATTCGGTGGTGCAAGAGGGCATTGTATTGGACCGGGCCGCGGCAGGCGCCGCAACGGACACCGCGGATGCGGCCTTCCCGCGCAGCGCCGCGGCGGCTGCCCTGCCGCGGGAGGCGGCCGGCGGCCAGACGCAGGATGAGCGTCCCCGGGAACGGCTCCTCGGCAGGGGCGCGGCCGCCCTCTCGGACGCAGAGCTGGTCGCGCTGCTCCTGCGCTCCGGCAGCGGCGGGATCTCCGCCATCGACCTGGCCCGCCGCCTGCTTCGGGAGCACGGCACGCTCACTGCCCTGCTCACCGCCACCCCTCGGGCCATGGCCCGGGCCGCCGGCCTGGGACCCGCCAAGGCGACGGCCCTGCTCGCGGTGCTGGAGCTCGCCAGGCGCGTCCAGATGGAGAAGCTCGACCGCACGGTGCTGCTCGGCCGGCCCCAGGCGGTCAAGGACTACCTGGGGTTGCTGCTCCGCGGCCGCAACCAGGAGGTGTTCGTCGTGCTGTTCCTGGACAGCCAGAACCGGCTGATCCAGGCGGACGAGCTCTTCCAGGGCACGCTGAACCAGACCGCGGTCTATCCGCGGGAGGTTGCCCGGCGGGCGCTGGAGCTGAACGCGGCGGCGGTGATCCTGGCACACAACCATCCGTCGGGGGTGGCCGAGCCCAGCCAGGCGGATCGCCTGCTCACGGACACGCTGCGGGCCGCCCTCCGGCATCTGGATATCCCGGTGCTGGATCACATCATCGTCGCGGCCGGCTGCAGCTGGTCCTTCGCGGAGCACGGCCAGATCTGAGGGGCGGCACCGGCCTGCTCGGCGTCAGGATGCCAGCCTCCTTGCCAGCAAGGCGCCAGGACGCTAGAATGGAGGGCTTTAGTGCGCACCAGCCAACGACAGCAACCGCAACGCACGGTTGGCGGTGCACGGCAACGGTACACAGCAACGCACCGCTTGACGGTGCGGCACTCATATCGGATACCGGCCGGGCCTCTGCCCGGCGGAACAAGCGAAGGGATCAGCGAATCATGGCCAAAGTCTGCCAGGTCACCGGCAAGGGTCCGATGGTGGGGAACAATGTTTCCCACGCCAACAACAAGACCAAGCGCCGTTTCCTGCCGAACCTGCACCACCATCGGCTCTGGGTCGAAAGCGAGAAGCGCTTCGTCCGCCTGCGCCTCAGCTCCGCCGGCCTGCGCCGGATCGACAAGCTCGGCATCGATGCCGTGCTCGCTGACCTGCGCGCTCGCGGCGAGATCTGAGGTCCCCCGGCACATGCCGCACTGATCACCGTCCGAGGAATCGCCAATGAGAGACAAGATCAAGCTCGAGTCCACCGCCGGGACCGGGCACTTCTACACCACCACCAAGAACAAGCGCACCATGCCGGAGAAGATGGAGATCAAGAAGTTCGATCCCGTCGCCCGCAAGCATGTGACCTACAAGGAAACCAAGATCAAGTAGTCACCGGCGTGGCCACGGCGCGCTTGCGCTGCGGCTCCGGGATGCATGGCGCCCCCTACCGGGGCGCTTTGCATTTCCGGATTCGAGAATGCACGGAAAGCCTGCGGCGGGCCGGGGCCCAAGCAGGCACGCCTGGGCGCAAGAAAGGCGCCCCGAGGGGCGCCTTCTTCTCAGCCGCCGCAGCGGCCGTGCCGGCCACTGTCAGGCATTCGCCCCCGGCGCCGGCGCGTAGCGCCGCATCCGCAAGGCCAGGTCCTGCAGCGCCCTGACGCCGCTCGCTTCCGCCCGGGCGCACCACTGCTGCAGATGGGCGACCAGCTGCTCCGGCGTGAGATGGCTGCGCTCCCAGGTCGCGATCAGCTCGTCGCGCATCTCCACCAGCTTGCGCAGGCTGTCGCTACCGGCAAACGCCTTGGCGATCTCCTGCTTGTGGGATTCGCTGATGCGGCCCTGCTCCTGCGCCACCCCCTTCAGCAGCGACTTGCCGGAAAGCATCGCGGCCAGATGCTGGCTGCCGGCGGCGCCGGCCGACTTCAGCCGGCCGATCTCCTCGCGCCAGGTCCGCCGCAGCCCGCGGGCATAGGCCTGCATCAGGTCGTAGCGATAGGTGATCACGTTCTGCAGGGTCTGCGCGTCCACATGAGGCCGCGGCGTGGTCAACCGGGGGGCAAGCGCGACCTTGCGGACGGTGGCAAGCCCCAGCAGCTGCAGGGTCCGGATGTAGAGCCAGCCGATGTCGAACTCGTACCACTTGGACGAGAGCTTGGCGCTGCTGCCGAAGGCATGGTGGTTGTTGTGCAGCTCCTCGCCGCCGATGATGATGCCCCAGGGCAGGATGTTGGTGCTGGCGTCCGGGCAGTCGTAGTTGCGGTAGCCGGTGTAGTGGCCGAGCCCGTTGATGATGCCGGCAGCGGTGACCGGAATCCAGAGCATCTGCACCGCCCAGACCGCGACGCCGATCACGCCGAAGAGCAGGATGTTCACCACCAGCATGAGCGAGATGCCCAGCACGGTGTGGCGGCTATAGAGGTTGCGCTCGATCCAGTCGTCCGGCGTGCCGTGGCCGAAGCGCTCCACCAACGCGGTGTCCGCCGCCGAGACGCGGTAGAGCTCCGCCCCTTCCAGCAGGACCTTCCGGATGCCGTAGACCCGCGGGCTGTGCGGATCCTCCGGCGTCTCGCAGCGCGCGTGGTGCTTGCGGTGGACGGCAGCCCACTGCTTGGTCACCATGCCGGTGGTGAGCCACAGCCAGAATCGGAAAAAGTGGGCGACCACCGGATGCAGCTCCAGCGCCCGGTGCGCCTGTGACCGGTGCAGGAAGACGGTGACGCCGACGATGGTCACATGGGTGACCGCCAGGGTGAAGAGCACGATCTGCCACCAGGCCCAATCGAGCAAGCCAGTGTCCAGGAAACCGAGGACACCCTGGAACAGGGAATTTTCGATCAAAGCGTTGCTCCGTTGCGAAGGCAAGTGGTGACCCCTTGATTGTACCGGGGTACACCGGTTTCAAGGGGATGAAAGACTATGCCGCCGGCCTTGTAAGCCACTTTGCCACAAAGAACCCGCTCGAGTGGCGACCGTCGGGCAGCCAGTCGTCCGTGCGTGCCGCGGCCGATGCCGCCGGTACCGGCCGACCCTGCCGCTCGTCGGCCGGTGCATCCGCCATGCCCGCGGTGGCGTCGAACCAGCGGGCCTGGCCCCGGTTCTCCTCGTCGAGCAGGCTGCAGGTCGCATAGACGAGGCTACCGCCGCTTCTCGCCAGTGGCGCAGCGGCCGCGAGAATGCGTCTCTGGAGCTGCAACAGCGCGTCCAGGCGGGCCGGCGTGAGCCGCCACTTGAGCTCCGGGCTGCGTGCCAGGGTCCCGGTCCCGCTGCATGGCGCGTCGACCAGCACCAGGTCGGCGCGCCCGCGATAGCGGCCGAGACGCGGGTCTTCCGGGCCATCCAGGCGCATCGTGGTCACGATGTCCACGCCGGCCCGGGCCGCCCGCGGCCCGAGGCGAGAAAGGCGTTCCGCGCTGGTATCGAAAGCCAGGATCCGTCCGGCGTTGCGCATGCGGGCCGCGAGCGCCAGCGTCTTGCCGCCCGCGCCGGCGCAGAAATCGACGACCAGCTGGCCGCGGCGCGGCGCGCAGGACTCCACGATCCACTGGCTGCCGGCATCCTGGATCTCGAACCAGCCGCGCTCGAAGAGGTCGAGCCGCTCGAGCGCGGGCCGCCCGGCGAGCCGCAGCGCGGTCGGCACTCCGGCCACCGGCGCAGATTCCACGCCGCGGCGAGCGAGCTCCTCGCGCAGCGTCGCTGCCTTCGTCCGCAGCAGGTTGGCCCGGATGTCCACCGGGGCTGGCGCGAGCAGCGCCGCGGCGATCGCGGCGGTCGCGTCGCCATGGACTGCCCGCAGCCGCTCCCAGAGCCAGTCCGGCAGGCTGAAGCGCACCGGAGCGGGAAGCTGGCCGAGCGTCGCCTCGGCCACCTGCCCGGACTGCACCGCGCCTGCCTGCGCGACCAGGCGTTCCGCGGGCGCGTCCTGGGCCCGTTCGTCGCCGGCGGCCAGCGCGCGATAGAGCCGCAGGTTGCGCAGCACGTCGAAGACGAGATCGGCTGCCTGGACCCGCTCGCGCCTGCCGAGCGAGGGATGCTCGCGAAAGAAGGCGCGAAGGCGCGCATCGGCAGGCTGCGTCTCCTCGGCACGCTCCAGCGTCGGCAGGATGACCTCGAGCGCCCGCGCCGCCGCAACCTCGGGTCGCATCAGGCCCGGCCGTTCGCAGCCTCGAGCAACGGATGCCGCAGGACCCGCGCCTCGTGATGATCGCCGCCATCGAGCAGAGCGCGGCCGCCGGCGATGCTGACCCGGCCCGACATCAGCCACTGAAGCGCGAGCGGATAGAGCCGGTGCTCCATCTCCAGCACGCGGTCGGCGAGCGTCGCTTCGGTATCGGTGGACTGCACCGGCACGATCGCCTGCGCCAGCACCGGTCCGTGGTCGAGCCGGGAGGTGACCAGGTGCACCGTGGCGCCGTGGATCAGGGCGCCATCGGCGAGCGCCTGGCGGTGCGTGTGCAGACCCGGATAGAGCGGCAGCAGCGATGGATGGATGTTCACGATCCGGCCCGCATGCCGATCCACGAATGCCTCGCCGAGGATCCGCATGAAGCCGGCGAGCACCACCCAGGGCGCGGCGCCGCGGGCGAGCCCCTGCACGGTCTCTGCAAGCGCGGCATCGAACTCGGCGCGTACCGCGAAGCCGCGGTGGTCGACGCAACCGGTCGGGATGCCCTGCTGTTGCGCCCAGGCGAGTCCGGCGGCATCCGGACGATTGCTGACCACGCCGGCGAAGTCGCAGTCCAGCCGGCCGGCATCCCGGGCCGCCACCAGCGAGCGCAGGTTGGAGCCGCGCCCGGAGATCAGCACGACCACCGCCGGCCTGCCGCGCGCCTCGAAGGCACGGGCGGACGACGCGGCGGGATCGGGCCGGTGCTCCATGCGGTCGATGGTAGCAGCGGGCCTGCCGGCGTTCTAAGGCGCTCCCTATAATCCCGTTGTGAAAGTATTCCGCCGCCTGCCCCCTCCCGCTGCGCGTCGTCCCTGCGCGGTCACGATCGGGAACTTCGACGGGGTCCATCGCGGGCATCAGGCGCTGGTGAGCGCGCTGGTAGGGGATGCCCGGCGCCATGGCCTGGCGAGCTGCGTGCTCACCTT
>JAEWEW010000349.1 GCA_023389175.1 Pseudomonadota bacterium
GCCGATGCGACCGGCGCGCGCAAGCACGTCAAGTCGGAGAAGCTGTCGTCCACCTGGCAGGAAGAGGCCGCCAAGCGGCGCCAGATCAAGACCCGCGGCGATGCCGGCGCCAACACCGGCTGGCGCGGCGCCCGCGGTCCGCGTCGTCCGGGCGACCGCCACGGCGCGCGTCCGTCCAGCGCCCAGCAGGCACCGGCCGAGCAGGTGGTGCGCGAGGTGCACGTGCCCGAGACCATCACGGTGGCTGATCTCTCGCACAAGATGTCGGTGAAGGCGACCGAGGTCATCAAGTACCTGATGAAGCTCGGCCAGATGGTGACCATCAACCAGGTGCTGGACCAGGAGACGGCGATGATCGTCGTCGAAGAGATGGGCCACAAGGCGATCGCCGCGAAGCTGGACGACCCGGAGGCGATGCTCGAGGACGTCGGCGCGGAGACTCCCGAGGGGCCGGCGCTGGCGCGGCCGCCGGTGGTCACCGTCATGGGCCACGTCGACCACGGGAAGACTTCGCTGCTCGACTACATCCGGCGCGCCAAGGTCGCGGCCGGAGAGGCGGGCGGCATCACCCAGCACATCGGCGCCTATCATGTCGAGACCCCGCGCGGCGTGGTGACCTTCCTGGACACGCCCGGCCACGCGGCGTTCACCGCCATGCGTGCCCGGGGTGCGCAGGCGACCGACATCGTCATCCTGGTGGTGGCGGCCGACGACGGCGTCATGCCGCAGACGATCGAGGCGATCTCGCATGCCAAGGCGGCCGGGGTGCCGCTGGTGGTTGCGATCAACAAGATCGACAAGCCCGAGGCCAATCCGGACCGGGTGCGCCAGGAGCTGGTGGCCCAGGGCGTGGTGCCCGAGGAGTACGGCGGCGACGTGCCGTTCGTGCCGGTCTCGGCCAAGACCGGCCAGGGAGTCGACGACCTGCTGGAAAACGTGCTGCTGCAGGCCGAGGTGCTGGAGCTCACCGCACCGGTGCAGGCCTCGGCCAAGGGCATCGTGATCGAGGCCCGGCTCGACAAGGGCCGCGGCCCGGTCGCGACCGTGCTGGTGCAGTCCGGAACGCTCAAGCGCAGCGACATCCTGCTGGTCGGCTCCACCTACGGCCGCGTGCGGGCGATGCTGGACGAGGCCGGCAAGCCGATAGAGCAGGCGACGCCGTCGATCCCGGTGGAGATCCAGGGCCTGAACGAGGTACCGCAGGCAGGCGAGGAGGTGATCGCGCTGCCCGACGAGCGCAAGGCACGGGAGATCGCGCTGTTCCGTCAGGGCAAGTTCCGCGACGTCAAGCTGGCGCGCCAGCAGGCGGCGAAGCTCGAGAACATGTTCGACGCGATCGGCGAGGGCGAGGTGAAGACCCTGCCGCTCATCATCAAGGCGGACGTGCAGGGCTCGCAGGAGGCGCTGGCGCAGGCGATGCTCAAGATGGCCACCGACGAGGTGAAGGTCTCGATCGTCCACGCCCAGGTCGGCGGCATCACCGAGAGCGACGTGAACCTCGCGGTGGCGTCCAAGGCGGTGATCATCGGCTTCAACGTGCGTGCCGACCAGGCCGCGCGGAAGATGGCCGAGGCGAACGGCGTCGACATCCGGTACTACAACATCATCTACGACGCCGTGGACGACGTGAAGTCCGCGATGGAGGGCATGCTGTCGCCGGAGAAGAAGGAGACCATCATCGGCCTGGTGGAGATCCGGCAGGTGTTCCGGGTCACCAAGGTGGGCACGGTGGCCGGCTGCCGCGTCATGGAAGGCGTGGTGCGCCGGGACTCCGAGGTCCGCCTGCTGCGCGACTCCGTGGTCGTGTGGACCGGCAAGCTGGATTCGCTCAAGCGCTTCAAGGACGACGTGCGCGAGGTCAAGGAAGGGTTCGAGTGCGGCCTGACGCTGGCCGGCTACAGCGACATCCAGGTGGGCGACCAGCTCGAGGCCTTCGAGGTCAAGGAAGTGGCGCGTACGCTCGCCTCGACCGCGGCCGCGACTTCCTGAGGGCCGGGAACCGTCACGGGTTCGGGGCGCCCGGCCGGAAGTAACAGGAGCAGGACGGCGGATGCGGCGCAGATCGGGGACGGCGAGCGGACGGGCGGTCCGGGTGGCGGAGCAGCTCCATCAGGAGCTGGCCGAGATCATCCGCGCCGAGGTCAAGGATCCACGCCTCGGCATGGTGACCATCACCTCGCTCGACCTCACGCCCGACTACGCCTATGCGACCGCCTGGTTCTCGGTGCTGCCGGACGACGCCGAGACGGTTGCCTCCACGCTCGCGGGGCTGCGTGCCGCCGCCGGATTCATCCGCTCGCAGCTGGGCCGGCGGGTGCGCATCCACACCACGCCGGAAATCCGCTTCGCCCACGACCGCTCCACCGAGCGCGGGATGGCCATCAGCCGCCTGATCGACGAGGCCAATGCCCGCCGGTCGGCGGACGACGACGATCCCGCTTGAAGGTCCACGGCCTGCTGCTCCTGGACAAGCCGCGCGGGATGACGTCCAACGCGGCCCTGCAGCGCGCGCGTCGCCTGCTCGAGGCCGACAAGGCCGGCCATGGCGGTACGCTCGATCCGCTGGCCGAGGGCCTGCTGCCGCTGCTCTTCGGCGAGGCCTGCAAGCTCGCCGGCGCGGCGCTCGAAGGCGACAAGGCCTACGAAGCGGTGGTCCGCCTGGGCCAGGTCACCACCACCGACGACGCCGAAGGCGAGATCGTGACGAGCAGGCCGGTGTCGTTCGACGAGGCCGCGCTCGCCGCCGCGCTGGCCACGCTGCGAGGACCGATCGTGCAGGTGCCGCCGGTCTACTCGGCGCTGAAGGTGCAGGGCAAGGCCCTCTACCGCCATGCGCGCGAGGGGCGGCCGGTCCAGCCGGCACCGCGGCAGGTGACGGTCCATGAGCTGACGCTGCTCGGCCGCGCCGACGGCGACGCGCCCACGCTGACGCTGCGGGTGGCCTGCAGCAAGGGCACCTACATCCGCTCGCTCGCCCGCGACCTGGGCGCGGCGCTCGGCTGCGGCGCGCATCTCGCCCGCCTGCGCCGCATCGCCGTCGGTCGCTTCGCCGTCGCGCAGGCGATCGACCTCCAGGCCCTGGAGGCGCTGGCGCTGGCCGAGCGCCGCAGCCGGCTCATCGGCCTGGAGGCGCTGGTGGCCGGATGGCCGAGCGCCATGCTGGCGCCGGCCGCGGCCCGCGCCTTCTGCCACGGCCAGGAGATCGCGATCGCCTGCGCCGACCTGCAGCCGGGGACGCCGGACGCGGGCGAGCGCATTGCCGTGCTGGGCGACGGCCGGCTGATCGGGCTCGGCCGCGTCCATTCCCGAACCGACTCAACCTGCCTGCTCGCTCCGGCGCGCATCATCGTCCCATGACCACATCCGTACCCGCTGCCACGCCTGCCAACGCCGATTCCGCTGCGGCCGCCCCCGATTCCCGCGACCGGGGCGCCGGGGGCCGGAAGCGCCTCGCGATCCGCAATGTCGCGATCATCGCCCACGTCGACCACGGCAAGACGACGCTGGTGGACCAGCTGCTGCGCCAATCCGGGACGTTCCGCGCCAACCAGGCGGTGGCCGAGCGGGTCATGGATTCCAACGACCTCGAGCGCGAGCGCGGCATCACCATCCTCGCCAAGAACTGCGCGGTGGAATACCAGGGCACCCGCATCAACATCGTCGACACCCCCGGGCATGCCGATTTCGGCGGCGAGGTGGAGCGTGCGCTCTCGATGGTGGATGGCGTGCTGCTGCTGGTGGACGCGGTGGACGGACCGATGCCGCAGACCCGCTTCGTCACCCGCAAGGCGCTCGCGCTCGGACTGCGGCCGATCGTGGTCATCAACAAGATCGACCGCCCCGGGGCGCGGCCGCACTGGGTGCTCGACCAGACCTTCGACCTGTTCGACCGGCTCGGCGCGAGCGAGGAGCAGCTGGACTTCGGTGTCGTCTACGCGTCCGCGCTCGCCGGTTATGCGGTGCACGAGCTGGAGCAGGCGGAGGCGGCCGCGGCGGCTTCGCCACCGAGCATGGCGCCGCTCTTCGAGGCCATCCTGGAACGGGTCCCGGCGCGGGCCGACGATCCGGACGGTCCGCTCCAGTTCCAGATCTCGGCGCTCGACTACTCCAGCTACGTCGGCCGGATCGGCATCGGCCGCATCAACCGCGGCACCGTGCGCGGCGGCCAGTCGGTCCTGCTCCTGCACGGCGACAAGCCGCCGGTCGCCGCCAAGGTAAACCAGGTGCTGCGCTTCAGGGGCCTCGAGCGCGAGGTCGTGCCGCAGGCGCAGGCCGGCGACATCGTCTCGATCAACGGCATCGAGGGCATCGACATCGGCTCCACGCTCTGCGATCCGGGCTTTCCCGATCCGCTGCCGCTGCTGCACATCGACGAGCCGACGCTGACGATGGAGTTCCTGGTGAACACGTCGCCCCTCGCCGGCCGGGAAGGCAAGTTCGTCACCAGCCGCCAGCTGCGCGAGCGGCTCGAGCGGGAGCTGGAGGCGAACGTGGCGCTCAAGGTCGAGTTCACCGCGGATTCGGACACCTTCATCGTCTCCGGCCGCGGGCAGCTGCATCTGACCATCCTGCTGGAGAACATGCGGCGCGAGGGCTACGAGGTGGCGGTGTCCCGGCCCAAGCCGCGGATCCGGGTGGTCGACGGCCAGCGCCAGGAACCGTACGAGCAGCTGACGATGGACCTGGAGGACACGCACCAGGGCCCGGTGATGGAGCTCCTGGGACGACGCCGCGGCGAGCTGCAGGCGATGGACCCGGACGGCAAGGGCCGCGTCAGGTTGGAGTACCGCGTGCCTGCGCGCGGGCTGATCGGGTTCCAGAGCGAGTTCCTCAACCTGACCCGGGGCACCGGGATCATGAGCCATGTCTTCGAGGACTACGGCCCCTGGGCGGGAGAGATCGAAGGACGGCGCCAGGGCGTCCTGGTCTCCCAGGACGACGGCGCCGCGGTCGCCTACGCGCTCTGGAAGCTGCAGGAGCGGGGCCGCATGTTCGTCGCCCCGAACGAGGCGGTCTACGAGGGCATGATCATCGGCATCCACACCCGGGACAACGACCTGGTGGTCAACCCGATCCGCGAGAAGAAGCTCACCAACGTGCGGGCCTCGGGCAAGGACGAGGCCATCGTCCTGGTGCCGCCGATCGAGCTGACCCTGGAGAAGGCGGTGGAGTTCATCGCCGACGACGAGCTGGTGGAGATCACGCCGAGCAGCATTCGACTGCGCAAGCGGCACCTGAAGGAACACGAACGGCGGCGCGCGCAGCGCGAGGGCACGCAGTGATTGGTGGCGGCGGTGCCACGTCTTGCTCGCTAGGGGCGCGCTCACGCGTTTTTCCTAGGAGATTCCCAGGTAAACGTGATTAGAATCTAGCCCCGATCGAGACCGAATCTGGTAAGCGCCGATAAGGTTGATTCGATCAACGGATGCGGCCGCCGGCGGGCCGCGCAAGTCGACCAGTTTCGATTGGACAAACGAGGAGTTCAGATGGCAACTGCCAAAAAGCCTGCCAAGAAGGCGCCAGCGAAGAAACCAGCGGCCAAGAAGGCTCCGGCCAAGAAGCCCGCCGCCAAGAAGACCCCGGCAAAGAAGCCGGCCGCCAAGAAGGCCGCAGCCAAGAAGCCCGCCGCCAAGGCAGCTTCGAAGACCGCAGCGAAGAAGCCCGCCAAGAAGGCCGCCGCCAAGCGCAAGCCGAATGCCGCCTTCATGACGGCCCTCAAGCCGAGCCCCGCGCTCGCTGCCGTGATCGGCGACAAGCCGATGCCCCGGACCGAGATCACCAAGAAGCTCTGGGACTACATCAAGAAGTTCGACCTGCAGGACGCGGTGAACCGGCGCATGATCAACGCCGACGAGAAGCTGAGGCAGGTGTTCGGCAAGGCCCAGGTCTCCATGTTCGAGATGACCAAGCTGGTCAGCAAGCACATCAGCTGATCGCCGCGGGCTCCGCTGGAGCGGCCCGCGAAGTCCCGTTCTTGCCCCCGGAGAACGGTCCTTCGCGGGCCGTTTTGCGTCCGCCCCGGGCCGCGTCCTCAGCCGCGCCAGTACGCGGGATCGCCGTAGGCCTGCTTCAGGTGCTCGATGAAGAGACGAACCCGCAGCGGCAGGTGACGGCGCTCCGGGAAGACCGCATGGATGGCGTTGTCCGGCGCGCCGTGTCGGTCGAGGACCGTGCGCAGCCGACCGGCCTTGATGTCCTCGGACACCTCCCACATCGAGCGCCAGGCGAGGCCGTGGCCGGCAAGCGCCCATTCGTGGAGCACAGCGCCGTCGTTGCACTCCAGGTTTCCGCGCACCCGCACCGGCGCCGGCTTGCCGGCCACCTGAAGGATCCAGCCGCGCGGCTGGCTGCCGTAGTTGCCGAAGGTGAGGCAGTTGTGCCGCGCGAGGTCCTCCGGCGTGCGCGGCGTGCCGTGGGCCTTGAGGTAGGCCGGGCTCGCGACGACGACCCGCTGGTTGGCCGCGAGCGTGACGCCGATGAGGCTGGAGTCGTCGAGCTGACCGATGCGCACCGCCAGGTCGAAGCCGTCGTTCACGATGTCGGCGAGCCGATCGCTCAGGTCGAGCGACGCGGTCACCTCCTTGTTGGCCGCGACGAAGGAGGCCACGAGCGGCGCGACATGGCGCCGGCCGAAGCCCGCGGGCGCCGTGATCCGCATGTGGCCGCTCGGCTTGACGCCGCCGAGCGACACCGAGGCCTCGGCATTGGCGATGTCGTTGAGGATGCGGTGGCAGTCCTCCAGGAACGCTTCGCCCTCGAAGGTGAGCGTGAGCCGCCGGGTCGTGCGCACCAGCAGCTTCACGCCGAGGCGGGCCTCGAGCGCGTCGATGCGCCGCCCGATCACGGCGGGGGCGACGCCCTCCGCCTGGGCGGCACCCGACAGGCTGCCGCGAGCCACCACCGCGGCGAAGGTTTCCAGCTGCTTCAATCGGTCCATGTCGATCCTGGCCGCCTGCGCAGTTCGCAGACCGGCAAAGGCACCAGATTACCCCTTAAGAAGTAAAAGCTGAATCGCAAGGGTGTTTCTTTATAAGCCCCGGCGTATGGAATAGACTGCCCTGTCAATACGGGCAATCCATGGTCGCGTCGAGACGCGGCCGCAGCAGCGAGGTCTTTCAGCATGACAGCCAAAACCAGCGGGTTCGCGTTGCCGGCAGGCGTGGAAGTGGTGGCGCCGATCAAGCCGGGGTTCGAGCAGATCCTGACTCCCGAGGCGCTCGAGTTCGTGGCACTCCTGCACCGCCGCTTCGAGCCGCGGCGTCGCCAGCTGCTCGCCGCGCGCGTGGAACGGGCGAGGCGGCTCGATGCCGGCGAGCGTCCGGACTTCCTTCCCGAGACGCGTTCGATCCGCGAGGGCGACTGGAAGATCGCGCCGATTCCGCCGGCGCTGCACTGCCGGCGGGTCGAGATCACCGGCCCGGTGGAGGCC
>JAEWEW010000119.1 GCA_023389175.1 Pseudomonadota bacterium
CATTGCAACAGTTTTGCAACACCCGCGGCGCTTCCTGTCTCGCTGATCGCTCTGAAACCCGCATGAACACTGGGTTTCTTTGGTGGGCGGCGCAGGGTTCGAACCTGCGACCCCTGCCGTGTGAAGGCAGTGCTCTACCACTGAGCTAACCGCCCGGTTGCGCGTGGCACTGGCGGCAGTTTAAACGATTTTCCGGGGCATCCAGCCGCCCGCAGCGCTGGGCTAACATCGCCCCTGAGGCGGCAGCTTTCCCGGCAGTTCCGGCGGCGTTTCCATCCGGGGTCCCCCGGTTGCCTCCGCTCACCGCCGGCGCGGAGCCGGCCACCGGACAAGGAAGCACCACATGTCACGCGAAGCCCGCATCGTCGGCTGGTCCCACATCCCCTTCGGCAAGCTGATCGAGCCGGACACCGAGGCGCTCATGGCCAGGGTCTCGCTGGACGCGCTCCGCCACGCCGGGGTAACCAGCGAGGCCGTGGACGGCATCTACGTCGGCGTCGTCAACGCCGGCTTCCAGAAGCAGGACTTCCAGGGCGCGCTGGTGGCGCTTGCCGACGAGCGCCTCGCCCACACGCCGGCCACGCGGCTGGAGAACGCCTGCGCCACCGGTTCGGCCGCCATCTATGCCGCCGCCGACTTCGTCGAGTCCGGCCGCGGCCGGATCGCGCTGGTGGTCGGCGCGGAGAAGATGACCTCGCAGCCCAACCCGGTGATCGCGGACATCCTGCTCTGCGCCAGCTACCGCCGGGAGGAGGGGGACACGCCGAACGGCTTCGCCGGCGTTTTCGCCCGGATCACCCGCGAGTACTTCGACCGTTACGGCGACCATTCGGAGGACCTCGCCCGGATCGCCGCGAAGAACCACCGCAACGGCGTCGCCAACCCCTACGCCCAGGTTCGCAAGGACCTCGGCTTCGAGTTCTGCAATACGGTCTCGGAGCGTAACCCGTATGTGGCCGAGCCGCTGCGCCGGACCGACTGCTCGCTGGTCTCGGACGGCGCCGCGGCGCTGGTGATCGCGGACGCGGAGACGGCGAAGACGCTGCCGCGGTCGCTGCGCTTCCGGGCCCGTGCCCATGTCAACGACCTGCTGCCGCTCAGCCGCCGGGATCCGATCCGCTTCGAGGGTGCCCGCCGGGCCTGGGCGGCGGCGCATGCGCAGGCGGGGACGACGCTCGACGACCTGGACCTGGTGGAGTCGCACGACTGCTTCACCATCGCCGAGCTGATCGAGTACGAGGCGATGGGCCTGGCCGCCCCCGGCGAAGGCTACGAGGTGGTGCGGGAAGGCCTGACGGAGAGAGACGGCCGGCTGCCGGTCAACGTCTCCGGCGGCCTCAAGGCCAAGGGCCATCCGATCGGCGCGACCGGCGTATCGATGCACGCGCTCGTCTGCATGCAGCTGATGGGGGAGGCCGGCGAGATGCAGGTGCCGCGCGCCAACCTGGCAGGCGTCTTCAACATGGGCGGCGCCGCGGTGGCCAACTACGTCAGCATCCTGGAGCGCAGCACTTGAGCGATCCGACGAGCACCGGTGGGTCGCAACGCGTCCGCACCCGCTTCGCGCCGAGCCCGACCGGCTTCCTGCACATCGGCGGGGTGCGCACCGCGCTCTACGCCTGGGCCTACGCCCGTCACTACCACGGCGACTTCATCCTGCGCATCGAGGACACGGACGTGGAGCGCTCGACGCCGGAGGCGGTCGCCGCGATCCTGGAAGGCATGACCTGGCTGGGCCTGACGCCGGACGAGGGCCCGTTCTACCAGATGCAGCGGATGGACCGCTACCGCGAGGTGGTGGCCCGCATGCTGGCCGAAGGCCACGCCTACCACTGCTACACGACGCCGGAGGAGCTGGGCGCGCTGCGCGAAGCCCAGCGCGCCCGGGGCGAGAAGCCGCGCTACGACGGCCGCTGGCGGCCGGAGCACGCGAAGGGCAGGCAGCCGCCGCCGGGCGTGAAGCCGGTGGTGCGCTTCCGCAACCCGGACGACGGGGTCGTGGCCTGGAACGACCTGGTGAAGGGGCCGATAGCGATCGCCAACGCGGAGCTGGATGACCTGATCATCGCCCGCTCGGACGGCACGCCCACCTACAACTTCTGCGTGGTGGTGGATGACCTGGAGATGCGCATCACGCACGTGATCCGCGGCGACGACCATGTCAACAACACGCCGCGCCAGATCAACCTGATGCGGGCGCTCGGCGCGGAGCCGCCGGTCTACGGCCACCTGCCGATGATCCACGGTCCGGACGGCCAGAAGCTCTCCAAGCGCCACGGCGCGGTCTCGGTGCTGGAATACGAGGAGGCCGGCTACCTGCCGGAGGCACTGGTCAACTACCTCGCGCGCCTCGGCTGGAGCCATGGCGACGACGAGATCTTCAGCCGCAATCAGCTGGTCGCCTGGTTCGACGGCACGCATCTCTCGCAGTCGCCTTCACAGCTCGACTTCGACAAGCTGCGCTGGGTGAACCAGCAGTACCTGCGGGCCACCGACGACGCGGCGCTGGCCGAGGCGGTGCAGCCCCGGCTCGCGCGCCTGCTGGCAGAGCAGGGCGCAACGGCGTCGGCGGATGACCTGGCGCGGCTGCCCGCGATCTGCCACCTCTGGAAGGACCGCGCCGGCACGCTGCAGGAGCTGGCCCAGCTTGCCGGGATCTTCTTCCTGCCGCCGGCGGCACCGTCGCTCGAGGCGCGGACCCGGCACCTGACCGACGCGGCACTGGACGCGATGCTGCGCCTTGCGGACCGGCTCGAATCCACCGACTGGACCGCGGAGGCGATCGGCGCTGCGCTCAAGGCCGTGCTGAAGGACGCCGGTCTCAAGATGCCGCAACTCGCGGTGCCGGTGCGGCTCGCGGTCTTCGGCCTGGAGCAGACGCCGTCGGTGGACGCGATGCTCGCGCAGATGCCGCGCGCGGTGGTGCTGGAGCGGCTGCGCAGCACCGGCGCGGGA
This sequence comes from Pseudomonadota bacterium, assembly GCA_023389175.1. Taxonomy (GTDB): domain Bacteria; phylum Pseudomonadota; class Gammaproteobacteria; order Burkholderiales; family Burkholderiaceae_E; genus Lautropia. Next base: position 2,956 of record JAEWEW010000119.1, read on the forward strand.
GCCGGTGGCGCATCGCCCGACGCAGGCTGACTCGAAGACAGGATCGGATCGCATGGCAGGCAACACGCTCGGCAGGCTCTTCTGCGTCACCACCTTCGGCGAGTCGCACGGGCCGGCGATCGGCTGCGTGGTGGACGGCTGCCCCCCGGGCCTGCCGCTTTCGGAGGCCGATATCCAGCCGGACCTGGACCGACGCCGGCCCGGCACGTCCCGCCATGTCACCCAGCGCCAGGAGGAGGACCGGGTGGAAATCCTCTCCGGGGTCTTCGAGGGCGTCACCACCGGCACGCCGATCGCGCTCCTCATCCGCAACCAGGATGCGCGCAGCAAGGACTACGGCAACATCGCGCGCACCTTCCGTCCGGGCCATGCCGACTACACCTATTTCCAGAAGTACGGGGTGCGCGACTATCGCGGCGGCGGCCGCTCGTCGGCCCGCCTGACCGCACCGGTGGTCGCCGCCGGCGCGGTCGCCCGCAAGTGGCTCGCCGGCGCCTACGGCACGGCGGTGCGCGGCTATCTCTCGCAGCTCGGCGAGATCGCGGTGCCTTTCGCGCGCTGGTCGGACGTCGCGAAGAATCCGTTCGGCGTCGCCGACGCGTCGGCGGTGCCGCAGCTCGAGGCCTACCTGGACCGGCTGCGCAAGGAGGGCGACTCCTGCGGCGCGCGCATCGAGGTGGTGGCAAGCGGCATTCCGCCGGGGCTCGGCGCTCCGATCTTCGACAAGCTCGATGCGGACATCGCGCATGCGATGATGGGCATCAACGCGGTGAAGGGCGTCGAGATCGGCGCGGGGTTCGCCAGCATCGCGCAGAAGGGCAGCGTGCACGGTGACGAGCTCACGCCGGAGGGCTTCGTCGGCAACAACGCCGGCGGCGTGCTCGGCGGCATTTCCAGCGGCCAGGACGTCACCGTCTCGATCGCGATCAAGCCGACCTCCAGCATCCGCCAGCCGCGCCGCTCGATCGACCTCGACGGCCAGCCGGTGGCGGTGCAGACGCTCGGCCGGCACGACCCCTGTGTCGGCATCCGGGCGACCCCGATCGCCGAAGCGATGCTGCTGCTGGTCCTGATGGACCACTGCCTGATGCATCGCGCGCAGTGCGGCGACGTGGAGAGCGGCCTCGCGCCGATCCCGGCGTCGGCACCGGCGGCCGGCGCCTGACGCAGCAACGCCCCTTGCCGCCAGCGAGCGCCCGCGCGGCGGACATCGCGCGGCTCTACGGCCTCTACTTCGCCTTCGTCGGCGCGAGCGGCCCGTACCTGCCGCTGCTCTTCAGCCATTGGGGCATGACCGCCTTCCAGATCGGTGCCCTGGTCGCGCTGGGGCACCTGATCCGGATCGTCGCGCCGCCGGTCTGGGGCTGGGCCGCCGACCGCCACGGCCACATCCGGGTGCTGCTGCAGGCCGGGGCCGCCGTGATGGCGGCGATGTGCCTGCTGCTGCCGCAGGCCGGCGGGCTCGATCCCGGCGCCCGCTTCGCCGCCGCCGCGGTGGTGATGGCGCTGCTCTACCTCGCCGCCGCCGGCCAGGTGCCGCTCACCGAATCGATGTCGTTGCGGCTTGCCGAAGGCGACGTCGGCCGCTACGGCCGGATGCGGGTGTGGGGCTCGGTCGGGTTCATCGTCGCGGTGGCCGGCTTCGGTCCGCTGCTGGACATCGCCGGCGTCGGCCTCGTGCCCTACCTGCTCGCGGCCACCTCGCTTGCGCTGCTGCTCGCCACCCGCCGGCTGCCGGCGAAGACCGAGCTGCCGGCCCGCGAGCCGGGCGAACGGCTGCGTGACACGCTGCTGCAGCCGGCGCTGCTTGCCTTCCTCGCCGCGGCGCTCCTCACCATCGTTGCCCATGCGCCGTTCTACGCCTTCTTCTCGCTATACCTGGAGGGGCTGGGATACTCCCGCACCGCCATCGGCCTCTTTTGGGCGCTCGGCGTGGTGGCCGAGATCGTCCTTTTCCTCTGCCAGAAGCGCTTCTTCGACCGTTTCCCCGCGACCGGCCTGCTCGCCGCGACGCTGGCGCTCTGCGTGCTGCGCTTCCTGATGACCGCCGAGGCGGCCGGCATGGGCACGGCGGCTGCTACGGCCACGCTCGCGGCGGCGCAGGTGCTGCACGCGGCCACCTTTGCGCTCAACCACAGCGCATCGATGGCGGTGCTCTACCAGCGCTTCGGCCCCCGCCACCTGGCACGCGCGCAGTCGCTGTATACCGCGATCGCCTATGGCGTGGGCGGCGCCCTCGGCGCTGTAGGGGCAGGCGTTGTCTGGCAGACTTGGGGAGCGGCGGCGACTTTCCGTGCCGCCGCGGTCGCCGCAGCCCTCGGATGGCTGGCGGCACTGGCGTTGCATCGTTGGGCCGGCAGAAAAGAGGAGGGCAAATGAGGGCCATGGGAAGAATCGGTGCCGGCGTTCTCGTCGCCGGCAGCCTGCTCGCAGGCGCGTGCACCACCGTCGAGACCACAGAAGGCGGCGCCATCGGCATCGACCGCAAGCAGCGCATGTCCGCGCTGGTGTCGGAGGAGGAGCTGCAGAAGGGCGCGGTGGCCGCCTACAACGAGGTGCTCACCAAGGAGAAGAGCGAGGGCGACCTGAACGCGGATCCGGCGATGACCGCGCGGGTGCGCGCGATCGCCCAGCGCCTGATCCCGCAGACCGGCGCCTTCCGTGCGGACGCGCCCAAGTGGAAGTGGGAGGTCAACGTCATCAAGTCGGACGAGCTGAACGCCTGGTGCATGCCGGGCGGCAAGATCGCCTTCTACAGCGGCATCATCACGCGGCTCAAGCTCACGGACGCCGAGATCGCCGCCATCATGGGCCACGAGATCGCGCATGCGCTGCGCGAGCATGCCCGCGAGCGGGCCTCGGAGCAGGCGACCACCGGGCTGGTGGTGGGCGTGGGCGCGGCGATTCTCGGCGCCGGCCAGGTCGGTGCCGATCTCACGCAGATGGCCTACCACGCGGTGTTCGGCCTGAAGCACAGCCGGCTGCACGAGACCGAGGCGGACCGCATCGGCGTCGAGCTCGCCGCGCGCGGGGGTTTCGATCCGCGCGCGGCAATCTCGCTCTGGGAGAAGATGGGCGCGGTCGCGGGCAGCAACGGCCCGCAGTTCCTCTCCACGCACCCGTCGCCGGAGACGCGGATGGCGGACTTGGCGGACTACTCGGCCCGCGTGATGCCGCTCTACGAGAAGGCGCGGCGCTAGGGAGGCAGCAGCCGCCCGAGCGGGCGGGATCAGGGGGTGGGCGTGGCATAATCATGGGCTATGTCGACCCATTCCCGCACCCTGTACGACAAGCTCTGGGACGCCCATGTGGTGAACCAGGACGAGGACGGCACCAGCCTCCTCTACGTGGACCGTCACCTGCTTCACGAGGTGACCAGTCCCCAGGCCTTCGAGGGCATCGCCGCCGCGAACCGCAGGTTGTGGCGCGTCGACGCCAACCTCGCGGTGGTGGACCACAACGTGCCCACTACGGACCGCGCGCACGGGATCGCTGATCCCATCTCCCGCCTGCAGGTGGAGACGCTTGACCGCAACGCGCAGGAGTTCGGCGTCACCTACTTCGACATCGCCGACCGTCGCCAGGGCATCGTGCACGTGATCGGGCCGGAGCAGGGCGCGACGCTGCCGGGCATGACGGTCGTCTGCGGGGATTCGCACACCAGCACCCACGGTGCCTTCGCCTGCCTTGCCTTCGGCATTGGCACGTCCGAGGTGGAGCATGCGCTCGCCACCCAGACCATCGTCGCGAAGAAGCAGAAGAGCATGCGGATCGAGGTGGAGGGGCCGCTGCCGCGCGGCGTCACCGCCAAGGACCTGATCCTCGCCGTGATCGGCCGCATCGGCACCGCCGGCGGCACCGGCCATGCCATCGAGTTCGCCGGCTCCACCATCCGCTCGCTCTCGATGGAAGGCCGCATGACCGTCTGCAATATGGCGATCGAAGCCGGCGCCCGCAGCGGCATGGTTGCGGTGGACGACACCACCATCGAATACCTGAAGGGCCGGCCGATGGCGCCCAAGGGCGAGCTTTGGGACAAGGCGGTCGCCTACTGGCGCACGCTGCGCTCGGATCCGGGCGCCCGCTTCGACAGCGTCATCCGTATGGACGCGAGCAAGCTCGCGCCGTACGTGAGCTGGGGCACCTCGCCGGAGATGGTCGCCACCATCGATGACCGGGTACCGGACCCGGACCGGGAGAAGGACGCGGTCCGCCGCGAGGGCATGGCCCGCGCGCTGGCATACATGGGGCTCGAGCCGAACACCCCGATCGACCGCATCGCGGTGGACAAGGTGTTCATCGGGTCCTGCACCAACTCGCGCATCGAGGACCTGCGCCAGGCCGCCGCGGTGGTGAAGGGCCGCCGCAAGGCGGATTCGGTGAAGCTTGCGATGGTCGTGCCGGGGTCCGGCCTGGTGAAGATCCAGGCCGAGGCCGAGGGGCTGGACAAGATCTTCCGGGCCGCCGGCTTCGAATGGCGGGAGCCCGGCTGCTCCATGTGCCTCGCGATGAATGCGGACCGGCTGGAGCCGGGCGAGCGCTGCGCCTCCACCTCCAACCGCAACTTCGAGGGCCGGCAGGGCGCCGGCGGCCGGACCCACCTGGTGAGCCCGGCCATGGCCGCCGCCGCCGGCGTCTTCGGCCATTTCGTGGACGTGAGGAGACTATGAGACCGTTCACCGTGCACCGCGGCATCGTGGCGCCGCTGGACCGGGCCAACGTCGATACCGACGCCATCATCCCCAAGCAGTTCCTCAAGTCGATCAAGCGCTCGGGCTTCGGTCCGAACCTGTTCGACGAGTGGCGCTACCTGGACCATGGCGAGCCGGGCATGGAC
>JAEWEW010000127.1 GCA_023389175.1 Pseudomonadota bacterium
GCTCGGCATCGTCCGGGCCGTTCAGCGCGATGCTGTGCTCGGCCGCGCCGGGGATGCCGAAGTAGTTGGCGGTGCTGCCGACCGCGATCACCAGCGCGCCATAGGCAAGCTCGCGGCGCGGCACCACGATCTCGCCGCCCTCGCCACGGATCTCCCCCACCGTGATGGTCCGGGCCGCCGTGTCGAGCGACTGCATGGCGCCATAGACGAAGTCGAAGCCGTTGTCGTGCGCAAGCATGAGGTACGACAGTCCTTCCTGGTGGATGTCCAGGGTGCCGGCGGCGACCTCGTGGAGAGACGGCTTCCAGACGTGGAAGAGCCGCCGATCGACCAGGGTCACCCGTCCGGCGCCCAGCTTGCGGCCGAGCCGGCACGCGAGCTCCAGGCCGCCGGCCCCGCCTCCCACCACCACGATCGCCTCCGACACCGTCCGACCCCTCCCCGGTGGATTCCATGGTGCAGTGTAACGATCCCGCGGGTCGCGCCGTCCGCCGACCTGCGGCATCATGTCGCGAGGGCAGGCAGCCCCGACGCGCCCGCCGCGGGGCATCCGGCCCTCTCCCCAAAGGGGGATGGCTTCGGGCAGGCGCGCGCGGGCATCATGCCGCTTGAATGACCAGTCGAATCATGGACAGCAAACGCGCAGATCCGACCCCGACCGCGGCGTCCGCCACCGTGGACCTGCCGGAAATCCGCCTGGGCGACCCCGCGCATGCGGGCGCTGCCGACGCCGCTGCGCAGGCGAAGGTCCCCGGCTGCCGCGTGCAGCGGGTCGATACCGACCAGGCCGCCTCCGCGTCGCCCGCGGCCGAGCGCATGGCGAGCGAGCAGGTCTCGCTGATCACGGCGGCGCTGGAGACCCTTCGGCTCGCGCCCAATGCGGACACCTTCGTGCGCGAGGCGCTCGGCACCATCGTCGCCCGCCTCGGCGGTTGTGGCGGCGCCCTCTGGACGGTGGGCGCGGGCCTGCACGATACCCGCATCGCCACCGACTACGAGCGCGAGTTCGAATGCTTCCGTAGCGGCGACGAGCTGGAGGATGATCACCCGGGCAAGCGTTCCCAGCCCTTCCCGCCGGAAGTCGTGGAGCGGTGGCGCAGGCATGACGCCGAACCGGTGCTCATTCCGGCCGGCTCCTTCGACGGCAGCGAGGAGCAGTGCGCGCGCTTCAACGCCTGGGCGAAGCGCACCGGCGTGCACAGCGTCCTGCTGGTGCCGCTGGTGTTCGGCGAGGATGTGCTCGGCGCCCTCACCGTCCGGTTCAAGTCACCGCGGCAGTTCAGCGCCGAGGAGCTGCGCACCGCCAAGTCGCTCGCCCAGCAGGCGACGCTGGTGCTGCGGATCTCGCACCTCAGCCGGCAGGCGCGCGAATCCGCGCTGATCGAGGCGCGCGAGCGCGCCGCGCGGGAACGGGCCGCGCGGCTCGAGAGCGCCAACGCGGCGCTGCAGCGCACGCTCGCCCACCTGGTGAACGCGGACGATTCCGCCGCCCTGCTCGACCACATCATGCGCGAGGCCGCGGCGCAGATGCAGGCGACCATGACCGGGGTCTATCTCTACGACGACACGACCGGCGAGGTGCGGCTCGCCTCCTGCGTGAGCGAGGGCGAGGTCATCGACGTCGCCTCCGACGAGCGCTTCGTGCCGTGGCGCTCGCCCGCGCCGGCCGCCAGCCTGCAGACCTGGCGCACCATCCAGCGCAGCGAGCACTACGCCTGGTTCACCACCTCGGCCGGCAACCACGATGCCCCGCCCTACCTGCTCAACTGGCACCGCGCGATGGGCCACCAGTCCCTGCTCGCGGTGCCGCTGCGCCTCGGCGACCGGGCGCTCGGCTTCGTCGGGATCTATTTCCCGCACGAGCGCATGCCGGACGAGGAGCTGCTCGAGGTCGCCCGCGGCTTCGGACACCAGGCCGCGCTCGCCGCGCAGATGGCGGAGCTCGCGGAACGGGCGAAGCAGGCCGCGGTCAGCGACGAGCGCCTCGCGCAGCTGGTGCGCACCAACGAAGCGCTCACCCACACGCTGGATCGGCTCGCGAAGGAATCGTCGCTGGACACCGCGCTCGGCGACATGCTGATCGCGATCTCGCAGCACCTGGGCGCGCCGTCGAGTTCGCTCTGGCTGCACGACGCAGGCCATGCCTGCGGCCGCCTGCACCTGGTCTATGACCGGGGCCGCCTGCTGGCCGGACCCGAATCCGGCCATCCGAATGCGGTGCTGCCGTTGCCGCTGGACCGCGAGACCGGCCTGCTGCCGAGCCTGCTGCGCGGCGAGGTGAGCGTCTCGCCGCTGCGCGAGGAAAGCGGCATCTCCCCGGAGATCTGCGCCCACCTGGAGGCGCAGGGCATTCGCGCGATCCTCGCGCTCCCCATGACCGCCGGCGGCGTCGTCCTCGGCTCCTGCATGGTCCGGCTGCGCAACCAGGAAGACGTGCGGGCCGAGCAGATCGAGTTCGCTCGCATCCTGGTGCAGCAGGCTACCCTGTTGCTGGAAGTGACCCGCCTTGCCGAGGCCGGCAAGGAGGCGGCGCTCAGCCGGGAACGGGAGCGCATCGCCACCGAGAAGGCGGCGGAGCTGCAGGCGATGAACGATGCGCTGCGCCGGGCGGAGCAGCTGGCCCGGGCGCACACCACGGTGATCACCAACACCCTGCAGTCGATCACCCGCGAACCGACGCTGGACGCCTTCATCGGGCAGGTGCTGAAGACGATCGTCGAGCAGCTCGGCGGCGTCGGCGGCACCTTCTGGGAGCCGGGCGAGAAGCCGGATACGCTGGTGGTGCGCCTGTCCTACGAGGACGGGCGCCTCGTGCGCGCCGACAGCCATGGTCCGCACGCCGGCCGCTGCCAGCTCTTCGAATGCGGCGGCGCCATGACCGGCGGCGGCTGCGAGCCGCTGGTGCTGGATGCCAAGTGCGGGTCGCCCGGCATGGTGGACGCCGCCTCGGTGCGGGACTGGGTCCGCGGCCAGGGCGACGCGAGCGCGCTGCACGTGCCGCTGGTGATCGGGGCACGTCGCTATGGCGCCTGCACCGTGCGCTTCGCCCATGCCCGCGAGTTCGAGCCCGAGGAGCTCACGCTCGCACGCGCGCTCGCGCTGCAGGCCACCCTCGCCCTGCAGCTCGCGCGGCTGGAGGAACAGGGCCGGCGCAGCGCCGTGCTCGACGAGCGCAACCGCATGGCCCGCGACATCCACGACACGCTCGCGCAGGGTTTCACCGGGGTGGTGATCCAGCTCGAGGCCGCCAAGGACGCGAGCGCGCACGGCCGTCCTGCCGAGGCGACCGACCACATCCAGCGGGCAAGCGAGCTCGCCCGCCAGAGCCTCGCCGAGGCACGCCGCTCGGTCCATGCCCTGCGCCCGCTGGTGCTGGAGCAGGCCGAGCTCGGCACCGCGATCCAGGGCCTGCTGCAGCGGACCACGGCCGGTACCGGTATCGAGGCCCGCTTCGAGGTCACCGGAACCGCCTGGGACCTGCCGCCGGAATGGGAGGACAACCTCCTGCACATCGGCCAGGAGGCGCTCGCCAACGCGCTCAAGCACGGCAACCCGCGCAAGCTCGCGGTGCGCCTCGCCTTCCATGAGAAAGGCGTGGAGCTCGCGGTCACGGACGACGGCAGCGGATTCGATGCCGCACGCGGCGCGAACGGCTTCGGCCTCTCCGGCATGCGGCAGCGGATAGAGCGCCTGGGCGGGCGGCTCTCCGTGCAGAGCCGCCCGGGCGACGGCACCTCGGTCGTGGTCGCGCTGCGCGGCCAGCCGAATCCGGCCGGCGCCGCGCGCCGGCTCGCGCGGGCGGACCTGAGGCCGACAGCATGAGCGTCCCCGCACGGCCGCCCGAAGGGGACGCTCGCCTCCCTCGGGGAGGTGGTCGCGCTTCGCGACCGGAGGGCAGACAATGATTCTCCCCGGCGGCGACGACGCCATTTCCATCCTGATCGCGGACGACCACGAAGTGGTCCGCGAAGGCCTGGTCGCGATGATCAACCGCCAGCCCGGCATGCGGGTGGTGGCACAAGCCTCCAACGGCGCCGAGGCGGCCGCGCTCTGGCTTGAGCACCGGCCGGACATCGCGCTGGTGGACCTGCGCATGCCGGAGCTCGACGGCGTCGGCGTGATCACGCAGGTGCGGGCGATCAACGCCCGGGCCCGCGTCATCATCCTCACCACCTTCGACGGCGACGAGGACATCTACCGCGGCATGCGCGCCGGCGCGCGTGCCTACCTGCTGAAGGATGCGCCGCGAGAGGAGCTGCTCGAGTGCATCCGGGCGGTGCATGCCGGGCGCACCTTCGTGCCGCCGCTGGTTGCCGCGAAGCTCGCCGCGCAGGTGAGCACCGAACGACTCACCGCTCGCGAGAGCGAGATCCTCGGGCTGATGGGTGCCGGCGCGAGCAACAAGGCGATCGCGCGCCGGCTCGGCATTTCCGAGGGCACGGTGAAGACGCACGTGAAGAGCGTGCTGCAGAAGCTCGAGGTCGCGAGCCGCACCGAAGCCGTCTCGCTTGCCGCGCGGCGCGGACTGATCCAGCTCTAGCCGGCATCGCCTTCCCGCCGGCGCCTGACGTGTCGCGCCGGCCGCCTCTCTCCAAAGAGGCAGGTTTCCTCCCGCCGTGCTGCACAGCCGCTGCTGATGCGCCGTGGACACCCACGGGTCGCTTCCCTGACGGATGGTCGACGGCGCGACGCATCACGATACTCCTCCTGTTAATGAAACAACCCCCACGCTCGCTGCGCTCGCTGCCCCCCGAGGGGGCGCGTCAGTGGCTTCGGGCGGCCGGGCGCCACTGACAGGAGAAATCGATGTCGTCCCGCATTCCATCCCGCTTGCCATCGCGCCGGGCGTTCGCCTTGGCGCTCGCGCTGCTGGCCGCCACCACGCTTCTGCCGGGCTGCGACCAGGCCCAGGGCGAGTCGGCCCACGGGCCGGCCGCCATGCCCCCCCCGGAAGTCACCGCCATCTCGGTCTCGCCGCAGGAGGTGGCCGTGAGCCGCGAGTACGTCGGCCAGACCGAAGGCTCGCGGGACGTCGAGGTGCGGGCGCGGGTGACCGGCATCCTGCTCGAGCGGGTGTATCGCGAAGGCTCGACCGTGGAGCCGGGCGCGCCGCTGTTCCGCATCGATCCGGCGCCGTTCGAGGTGGCGGTCGCGCAGGCCCGCGCCGAGCTCGCCAGCACGGTCGCCCGGGAAGCCCAGGCACGACGCGAGGCGGCGCGCCTGAAGCCGCTGATCGCCCAACGCGCGATCAGCCAGCGGGAGTACGATGACGCGATGTCCGCGCTCGATGTGGCCCGCGCCAACCTGGAGCTTTCCCGCGCCCGGCTGCGCGAGGCCGAGCTCGACCTGGGCTATACCCGGGTCACCGCGCCGATCGGCGGCACCACCGGGCGCGCGATCAAGTCCGAGGGCAGCCTGGTGACCGCCAATGCCGACAGCCTGCTCACCCGGGTCACCCAGGTGGATCCGATCCGCGTCAACTTCAGCCTCTCGGAGAACGAGCGGCTGAACATCGCGCGCGAGACGGCCGCAGGCCGGCTGCAGCTGCCGGCGGACGGGGCGCTCGACGTGGAGATCCTGCTCGGGGACGGCACGACCTACACGCACCGCGGCCGCGTGGACTTCTCCGACGCCCGCTTCGACCCCGCCACCGGGACACTGGACCTGCGCGCGGAGTTCCCCAATCCCGATCGCCAGCTCCTGCCCGGGCAGTTCGTGCGGGTACGGGTGAACGGCGGCACGCGTCCCAACGCGATCCTGGTGCCGCAGCGCTCGGTGCTGGACGGGCCGCAGGGCAAGTTCGTCTACGTGGTGAAGGACGGCAAGGCGGAAGTGCGCCCGGTCGAGGTGGGCGATTGGCACGGCAAGCAGTGGGTGGTGAGCGAGGGCCTCGAGGCCGGCGATTCCGTCATCGTCGACGGCGTGGTCAGGGTCCGCCCCGGCGCGCCGGTGCGCATGGCGCAGGCGGTGCCGGACGCCCCGAAGAAGCCCGGCGCCTCCACCGCCATCCTCTCGGACGCCTCCCGCGCCGTGGGCGAGACCACCGTACGCTAGCCAGGAGCCATCATGTTCTCCCGCTTCTTCATCGACCGCCCGATCTTCGCGGCGGTCCTCTCGATATTCATCACGCTGGCGGGCCTTGCCGCGATGCGGGTGCTGCCGATCGCGCAGTATCCGGAGATCGCCCCGCCGGTGGTGACGGTGCGCGCGGTCTACCCGGGCGCGTCCGCGGCGGTGCTGGACCAGACGGTGGCCGCGCCGCTGGAAAACGCGCTGAACGGCACGGAGCACATGATCTACATGAGCTCAACCTCCTCGGCCAACGGCGTCGTGCAGATCCAGCTCACCTTCGACATCGGCACCGACCCGGACCAGGCCGCGGTGGACACCAACAACCGCATCAAGCAGGCCGAGGCGAAGCTGCCGATGGAGGTGCGCCGCCAGGGCGTGACGGTGGAGAAGAGCTCGTCGTCCTTCCTGCAGGTGATCGCCTTCCATTCGCCGGACGGCACGCGCGACGACCTGTTCACGTCCAACTACGTGACGATGAACGTGCTCGACGAGCTGAAGCGCCTGCCCGGCACCACCAATGTCCAGATCTTCGGCGCGAAGGACTATGCGATGCGGATCTGGCTGAAGCCGGATCGCCTGGCGAAGCTTGGCGTGACCACCAGTGACGTCGCCGCCGCGATCAACGAGCAGAATGCCCAGTTCGCGGCCGGCAAGATCGGCCAGATGCCGAACGGCGGTGACCAGGAGCTGGTCTACACCCTGACCACCCAGGGTCGCCTGTCGGACGTGGCACAGTTCGAGGACATCATCGTGCGGTCCAATCCGGACGGCTCGTCGCTGCGCTTGCGCGATGTCGCCCGGGTCGAGATCGGCTCCAAGGACTACGACTTCATCGGGCGCATCAACGGCCAGCCCGCAACCCTGGTCGGTATCTTCCTCGCGCCGGGCGCGAACGCGCTCGACGTGGCGCAGAGCGTGCGCGACCGGGTGGAGGAGCTGTCCGCCCGGTTCCCGTCCGGCCTCGCCTACAAGGTCCCGTACGACACCACCCGCTTTGTCGAGGTCTCGATCCACGAGGTGGTGGAGACCCTGGTGATCGCGATGATCCTGGTCTTCCTGGTGGTCTACCTGTTCCTGCAGAACTGGCGCGCCACCCTGATCCCGATCCTCGCGGTGCCGGTGTCGTTGCTCGGTGCCTTCGCGGGCCTGCTCGCGCTCGGCTATTCGATCAACACGCTGACGCTCTTCGGGATGGTGCTCGCCATCGGCATCGTGGTCGACGACGCGATCGTCGTGCTGGAAAACGTCGAGCGCATCATGCACGAGCAGCACCTGCCCGCGCGCGAGGCCGCGATCCAGGCCATGCGCGAGGTGACCGGCCCGGTGATCGCGATCGTGCTCACGCTCTGCGCGGTCTTCGTGCCGATCGCGTTCCTCGGCGGCCTGGCCGGGGAGCTCTACCGCCAGTTCGCGGTGACGATCTCGATCTCGGTGGTGATCTCCGGCATCGTTGCGCTCACGCTCACGCCGGCACTCTGCGTGCTGTTCCTGAAGCGCGAGCACCGGCAACCGGGACGGGCCTTCCAGGCGTTCAACCGCTGGTTCGGCCGCATGACGCTGCACTATACCGGCGGGGTCGGCTGGATGCTGCGCCGGGCGCGCTTCGGCATGCTGCTGTTCGCGGTCATGGTGGCGGCAACCGTCGCGCTCTGGCGGCTGGTGCCCGGCAGCCTCGTCCCGGACGAGGACCAGGGCTTCTACATCGCGGCGGTGATCCTGCCGGATGGCGCGACCCTGCAGCGCACGGACGAGGTAGTGAGCGAGGTGCTCGGTGCGATCAAGTCCAACC
>JAEWEW010000144.1 GCA_023389175.1 Pseudomonadota bacterium
ATTACCGGTCCGGTCGAGGCCAAGATGGTGATCAACGCCTTCAACTCCGGCGCCGACAGCTACATGACGGACTTCGAGGATTCGAATGCGCCGAACTGGGACAACCAGCTGCAGGGCCAGGTCAACCTGCGCGCTGCGATCCGGCGCGAGCTCTCGCTCGAGTCGGGCGGGAAGCGCTATCGCCTGAACGACCGGATCGCGACCCTGCAGGTCCGTCCGCGCGGCTGGCATCTGGACGAGAAGCATGTCCGGATCGATGGCGAGCGGGTGTCGGGCGGTCTGTTCGATTTCGGGCTCTTCTTCTTCCACAACGCGAAGGAGCAGATCGCCCGCGGTGCCGGACCTTTCTTCTACCTGCCGAAGCTGGAGAGCCACCTGGAGGCGCGCCTCTGGAACGATGTCTTCGTGCTGGCGCAGGAGCAGCTCGGCCTGCCGCAGGGGACCATCAAGGCGACCGTGCTGATCGAGACCATCCTCGCGGCCTTCGAAATGGACGAGATCCTCTACGAGCTGCGCGAGCACAGCGCCGGCCTCAATGCCGGTCGGTGGGACTACATCTTCTCCTGCATCAAGAAGTTCAAGCGCGACAGCGGCTTCTGCCTCGCCGACCGGGCCCGGGTGACGATGACCGCGCCCTTCATGCGCGCCTACGCGCTGCTGCTGCTCAGGACCTGCCATCGCCGCAATGCGCCGGCCATCGGCGGCATGAGCGCCCTGATTCCGATCAAGAACGACCCGCAGAAGAACGAGACCGCCATGCAGGGCATCATCGCCGACAAGCGCCGCGATGCCACCGACGGCTATGACGGCGGCTGGGTCGCCCACCCGGGCCTGGTCGACGTGGCGATGAAGGAGTTCGTCGCGGTGCTCGGCGAGCGACCCAACCAGATCGATCGCCGTCGCGACGACGTGCAGGTGTCGGCTGCCGACCTGCTGGACTTCCGGCCGGAGACGCCGATCACCGAGGCCGGCCTGCGCATGAACATCAACGTCGGCATCCACTACCTCGGCGCCTGGCTCGCGGGCAACGGCTGCGTCCCGATCCACAACCTGATGGAGGATGCGGCCACCGCGGAGATCAGCCGCAGCCAGGTCTGGCAGTGGATCCGCTCGCCCAAGGGCGTGCTGGAGGACGGCCGCAAGGTGACGCCGGAGCTGGTGCGCGCCTACATTCCGGAAGAGCTCGCCAAGGTGAAGGCGGTGGTCGGGCCCGACTCGGCCACCTATGACCGCGCCGCCGCGATCTTCGAGCGCATGAGCACGCAGGAGGAGTTCGCGGAGTTCCTGACCTTGCCGCTCTACGAGGAGATCTGACCGGCGTCCACGCGGTACCGGGCGATCGCGGCCAGGTCCGGCGCGCCGCCCAGGCCCGGTTCGGCTCCCAGGGCGCACTCGCCGTCGTGCACTGCGGCGAGCGGTCCCCAGAGCGCGGTGCGCAGGGGATTCGGATTGGCGTCGATCTCCAGCATGCCGTCGCCGCCGGCCGCGGCAAGCAGGTGGCCCGACGCGAGCAGGCCGATGCCGCCGCCGAGGTAGTGCGGGCAGAAGCGCAGGCCGGCGGCCAGCACGCGCCGCGCCGCCGGCAGGCAGCCGGTGAAGCCGCCCCACTTGGCCAGGTCGGGCTGCACGACGGAAAGCGCGCCGGAGAGGATCGCCTGCTCGAAACCGTCATCCCCGGCGACGTTCTCGCCCGCGGCGAGCGGGATGCCGCTTGCCGCCTGCAGCGACTGCCATTCGTACCAGGGCCGGTCCGCGCGCAGGGGTTCCTCCAGCCAGGCGAGCTCGAAGCGCTCGAGCCTCGGCACCATCCGCACGGCCTCGTCGCGCGACCAGGCCTGGTTCGCATCCGCCATCAACGTGGCCTGCGGGCCGAGCGCGGCGCGCAGCTCGGCGAGGTTGCGCAGGTCTCGCGCCTCCCCGAATCCGACCTTCAGCTTGAAGGCGGTGTAGCCTTCGCGCTGGCGCTCGGCCGCGAGCCGCTCGGGTCCGTCCGGATTCAGGCCGCTCGCGTAGACCCGGATGCGGTCCGACGAGCCGCCGAGCAGCCGCCACAGCGGCATGCCCGCCCGCCGCGCCACCAGGTCCCAGGCGGCGATGTCGATGCCGGCGATCGCCTGCGCGATCGGCCCCGGCTCGCCGCACTGGATCGCCAGCACCGCGGTGCCACCGGTCAGCGCGCCGAACAACGCCGCGGGGTCGTCCCAGGCGCCTGCCAGCGCGATCGGCGCGAGCACCGATCGGACGAGGCGGGCGCGGTGCTCCGCGCCCACTGCCGGAAAGTTGCACCAGGCCTCGCCCCAGCCCTCGGTGCCGTCCTGGTCCACGATCCGCAGCAGCAGGGCGGGGCGGTCGTGCATGATGCCGAACGAGGTCTGCACCGGCGTGGCGAGCGGCACCCGATACACGAACGGCTCGACGGAGCGCAGGCGCAGGCGCGCGATGCGCGGCGCGAGCATCGGAAGGCCGCTCATCGGCATGTCCTCCGGTCGCTGGCTCATGGCTGCAGGTCCATCTCGAAGCGTACGAAGTCGCCGCGGTAGGTCACCTCGCCGACATAGAGGACGGTGCCGTCGGGGCCGACGCAGATCCGGCGCACCAGCGCGACCGGCGAGTTGACCGGCACGCCGAGGTGACCGGCAACGTCGGTGTCGGCGGTCGCGATGGTGACGCTCTGGTGGGCGCGGGCGATCGCGACCTTCAGGTCCAGCAGCACCGGGATCACCGTCTCGCGGCGGAAGCGCTTCGGGGCGCGGCGGAACACCCGGTCGTCGAGGTAGACCGAGATCACGCAGTACGGCACGTCGTCGCGCGAGTGCACGCGGCGGGCGAAGTGGTAGCGCGGCGCGGGCATCCCTTCGTCGGGCGCGAGGATCGGCGCGGCTTCCGATTCCTCGATCAGGGTCAGCTTCGGCTTGTCGTGCCGGTAGACCTCGGCCAGCTCGCGCAGCGTCGTCTGCATGTTGATGGCGCGCGGCCGCGCGGGTCGCGCGGTGACGAAGGTGCCGCGTCCCTGCTGCGGCGACACCAGCCCTTCGCGCGCGAGCAGGTCGATCGCCTGCCGCACCGTTACCCGCGCGAGGTCGAACTCCTCGATGAGCTGCTCGATCGACGGCAGCCGGCTGCCCTGGGTCCAGACGCCGCGGTCGATGCGGCTGCGCAGCACGTCTGCCAGCTGCGCATAGCGGGGCAATCGGCTGCGCTCGAAGAGGGGGTTGCTGCGGACGGCGTCCATGCGGGCGGCGACAATTCCTGTCAGTCGGAAACACTTCGAAGAAGACGCTTCAACTCATTCCATCTATAGTACGATTAGAAGGGTTGGCGGGCAACGAAGAGCGCGCCCCAGGCAGCCGCAGAGAAGGAGACGAGAGCCGCATGCCCGATGTGCCCATGGCGACGCTGTCGCCGCCCCGGACGACAGCCCGGCCGCGGACCGGCGGTCCGCGCATCGTCCTCACGATCGTGCCGTGGGTGGTCATCGTGCTGCTCTGGTATGCGATCGCCTATTCGGGCCTGATCAGCCCGAGCCTGGTGCCGACGCCGCATGCGGTCGCCGGCCGCTTCTGGGCACTGCTCATCGAAGGTCGGCTGCTCTCGGACATGTGGATGTCGACGCAGCGGGTGTTCCTCGGGGTCGCGAGCGGCATCATCGTGGCGGTGCCGGTCGGCTTCCTGCTCGGCTGGTACAAGGGCGTGCGGCAGTTCATCGATCCGCTGATCAACTTCTTCCGCGCGCTGCCGCCGATCGCGCTGATCCCGCTGGTGATCGTCTACTTCGGCATCGGCGAATCGGCCAAGGTGGCGATCCTCTTCTATGCCTCCTTCTTCGCAGGCGTGATCGTGATGTACGAAGGCGTCGCGCAGATCAGCCCCATCTACGTCCGCGTCGCGCGCACGCTCGGGGCGACGGACGGCGAGGTCTTCCGCAAGGTCATCCTGCCGCTCGCGGTGCCGCACATCCTGACCGCGCTGCGGGTCTCGCTCGGTGTCGCCTGGGCCACCCTGGTGGCCTCGGAGCTGATCGCCGCGCAGCAGGGGCTGGGCGCCCTGATCCAGAACGCCTCGTCCTTCTTCCAGCTCGACATCATCTACGTTGGCATCATCTGCATCGGCCTGATCGCGCTGGTCATGGATCTCGCGCTGCGGGCGGCAAGCCGCCGGCTGGTGGCGTGGCAGGACCGCATCTCATGAGCGCGATACCGCGTCACGAGGGCCAGGCGACGGCCGCCGATTCGCCGGTGCGCATCCGCTTCGACCGCGTCTCGGTGTCGTTCCCGTCGCCGCGCGGCCCGCTGCGCGTGGTGGACGACGTGTCCTTCGAGGTGGCGGACCGGGAGTTCGTCTCCATCATCGGGCCGTCCGGCTGCGGCAAGACGACGATGATGAACATCGTCGCCGGGTTCGTGCAGCCGAACAGCGGCACGGTGCTGCTCGACGGCAAGCCGATCCAGGGGCCGGGACCCGAGCGCGGGGTGATCTTCCAGGAGTACGGCGTCTTCCCCTGGCTGAGCGTGGAGGACAACATCGCCTTCGGCCTGCGGCTTGCGGCCAACCGCCGCGGACCGGAGGAGGTGAAGGAGATCACCCAGCGGTACATGCGCCTGATGGGCCTCGCGGATTTCGCGCACGCCTATCCCAAGACCCTGTCCGGCGGCATGCGCCAGCGCCTCGCGATCGCGCGCGCCTATGCGGTCAGCCCGCAGTTCCTCCTGATGGACGAGCCGTTCGGCGCACTCGATGCCCAGACCCGCTCCTCGATGCAGGACCTGCTGCTGCATGTGCTCGCCGCCGAGCGCAAGACGGTGATGCTGATCACCCACTCGGTCGAGGAGGCGATCTACCTCTCCTCGCGGATCCTGATCGTGACGGCACGGCCTTCGCGGATCAGGGAGGTGATCGAGGTGCCGTTCGGGTATCCGCGGGACGGCAGCCTTCACGAGGCACCGGCGTTCAGCGAGCTGCGCGCCCACATCCGGGGCCTGGTGATGGAGGAGTACGCCGCACAGGCGCGGCAGGGTTTCGCGGTGACCGATTGAGCAACAGATGGAACCGGGACGGCATCGTACCCGGGGGACCGGCCGGCTTCCGGCCTTGATGGCAACAGAGGAGGATGCGGACATGACGCAAGGGCAGGAGAAGTCGCGCAAGGTGTTGGAGCTCGCCAGGCCTGGCCGGCGGGAGTTCCTGGGGACAGGCGTGAAGGTCGGGGTCAATGCCGGGCTGCTCGCCGGCACCGGCGCCGGCGCGATGGCGACCATCGGCCACTTCAACCTGGCCCGGGCGCAGTCGAAGACCAAGGTGAAGCTGGGCTACCTGCACACGCCGGCGGTGGACGGGCAGGTCTGGCACGGCATCGACAACGGCCACTTCGACCGCAACGGCATCGAGTTCGAGATGGTGATGTTCACCACCGGCCTCGAGCTGTTCCAGGCGATGATCGGCGGCAGCCTCGACATGCTGGTCACCGGCGCGGTGATGTCCAACTTCCCGGCGCGCGGCCAGGGCAAGGCGTTCCTGATCAACAACGTGGAGTTCGCCACGGCGCAGCTCTGGGTGCGCGAGGACCAGGGCGTGAAGAGCTTCGCGGACCTCAAGGGCCGCAAGATCTCCACCACCACCGGCACCACGGCGCATGTCTTCCTCGATACCGCGCTGCGGGCGAACGGGCTGGACCCGATGAAGGACGTGCAGATCATCAACCAGCGGATGGCCGAGGCGGTGACCTCGTTCGTCTCGGGTGCGGTGCCCGCAGTGGCGCTGTGGGTGCCGTTCGACGTGTCGGCGAAGAAGGTGGAGAGCGGCCGCAAGCTGGTCGATGCGTCCGCCTACTACCCCCAGGCCGCGATCGTCGGCGGCTGGGTGGCGCGCAACGAGTATGTCGAGAAGAACCGTGACACGCTGGTCAAGATCATCAAGGGCTGGGCATCGGCCAACGACGACCTGCTCGCCAACCAGGACAAGGCGGTCGCCGCGCTGCAGGCCAAGCACTACCAGCAGGTGGCGCCGGCCGCGTTCGTGGAGCAGTTCAAGGCGTCCAAGTACTTCACGTCCGCCGAATGGCGCAAGCTGTATGCGGACGGCACCGCGACGCGCTGGCTGCAGCAGGTGACCGACTTCTTCGTCAAGGTCGGCGGCATCCAGAACCCCGTGCCCGCGTCCACCTACTTCGACACCAAGCTCTACCTGGACACGGTCAAGGCGTGACCCCGGTCCGCGGCTACGACTACATCATCGTCGGTGCCGGCTCGGCGGGCTGCGTGCTCGCCAACCGGCTGTCGGCCGACCCGCAGGTCCGGGTGCTGCTGCTCGAGGCGGGCGGCCGCGACAGCAGCTTCTGGATCCACCTGCCGGTCGGCTACTTCCGGACCATCTACGACACCCGTTTCTCGCGCCTGTTCGACACCGTCCCGAGCGAGGGCACGGCGGGCCGCAACGTGGTGTGGCCGAGGGGCCGGATCCTGGGCGGCTCCTCGTCGATCAACGGGCTCATCTACATCCGCGGCCAGCACCAGGACTATGACGACTGGGCCCGGCTCGGCGCGACCGGCTGGCATTTCGACGCGGTGCTGCCGTACTTCAAGCGGTCGGAGCGCTACGAGGGCGGCGAGAATGCCTGGCACGGCGGCTCCGGCGAGCTCGGCGTCTCCAACCTGCGCAACGATCATCCCTACTGCGCGGCCTGGGTGCAGGCCGGACAGCAATACGGGCTGCCGTTCAATCCCGACTTCAACGGCGAGACCGACTACGGCGTCGGCGCCTACCAGCTCAGCATCCGCAACGGCCTGAGATCCTCGGCCGCGCGCTGCTTCCTGCGCCCGGCGCTCGCGCGGCCGAACCTCACCGTGGTGACCGGGGCCATGGTGACCCGGGTGCTGCTGGAACGCCTGGTGGCGACCGGGGTCGAGTGGCTGCAGGACGGGCAGCCGGTGAGCGCGCGCGCCGACCGCGAGGTGATCCTGAGCGCCGGCACCATCCAGTCGCCGCAGCTGCTGCAGCTCTCGGGCATCGGCCCTGCCGACGTGCTGGCCAGGGCGGGCGTGCCGGTGGCGATCGACCGGCCCCAGGTCGGCGCCAACCTGCAGGACCACTACCAGGCGCGCACCATCGTGCGCCTGCGGCACCGCATGTCGCTCAATGACCAGGTCCGCAACCCGATCGCACTCGCCCGCATGGGCCTGCAGTGGCTGCTGCAGAACCGCGGCCCGCTCACGGTGGGCGCCGGCCAGGTCGGCGGCTTTGCCCGCACCGAGCATGCCATGGACGACCGCGCCGACATGCAGTTCAACGTGATGCCCGTCTCGGTGGACAAGCCGGGTGATCCGCTGCACCGCTTCTCCGGGTTCACCGCATCCGCCTGCCAGTGCCGGCCGCTCTCCCGCGGCCGCGTAACCATTGCATCGGCCGATCCGCTCGCGCAACCGCGGATCGAGCCGCGGTACTTCGACGAGCCGCACGACCGCAAGGTGATCGTCGCCGGCATCCGCATGCTGCGCGAGATCTACAACCAGCCGGCGTTCCGCGACCTCTGGGAAGCCGAAGTGCTGCCCGGGCCGGAGGCGAGCAGCGACGCGGACCTCTTCGAGTTCGCGCGTTCGAAGGGCGGCACCGTCTTCCATCCGGTGGGGACCTGCCGGATGGGCAGCGACGACGACGCCGTGGTGGATCCACTGTTGCGGGTGAACGGGGTCGCGGGACTGCGCGTGATCGACGCCTCGGTCATGCCCACCGTCGTGTCCGCCAACACCAATGCGGCCGCGATCATGATCGGTGAACGCGGCGCGGACCTGGTGCTGAATCCGCCGGCCTGAGCTTCCCGCCCGGGACGGCGGCAACCGGTCCGGAGCATCGGCAGCGGCGCCGTAACCGGCCCGGCCCGCCGGTCGCTTATCATCGCGGTTTCAAAGCGACCTGCTTCCGGAGACCCAGCAAACGATGGCCAAGCTACCGACGATCGCGGCCAGGGACTGGTCCACCCAGCCGCCGTACATCCACCCCGCCTACCGCTCCACGCCGCTGCGCGGACCGAAGAAGAAGCTGATTCCGATCGCGCACAGCCTGTCCGAGCTGTCCCAGCC
Organism: Pseudomonadota bacterium; assembly: GCA_023389175.1. Classification (GTDB taxonomy): domain Bacteria; phylum Pseudomonadota; class Gammaproteobacteria; order Burkholderiales; family Burkholderiaceae_E; genus Lautropia. The sequence goes on from JAEWEW010000144.1 coordinate 8,073, forward strand.
GGTCTATGGCCAGGACCAGATCGGCGAGCTCGACCACGACCTCACGATGAATGCCCGGGTCAACGGCGAGCCGCTCGGCGAGCGCATCATCGTGGCCGGGCGGGTGCTGGACGAGCGCGGCCGGCCGGTGCGCAACACGCTGGTCGAGATCTGGCAGTGCAATGCCGCCGGCCGGTATGTGCACACGGTCGACCAGCATCCGGCGCCGCTGGACCCGAACTTCCTCGGTGCCGGGCGCTGCCTCACCGATCGGGACGGACGCTATCGCTTCCTCACGATCAAGCCGGGCGCCTATCCCTGGCGCAACCATCCGAACGCCTGGCGCCCGAACCACATCCACTTTTCGCTGTTTGGCGAGTACTTCGCCAGCCGGCTGGTGACCCAGATGTACTTCCCGGGCGATCCACTGCTCGCGCATGATCCGATCTACCAGGGCGCACCGCCCGAAGGGCGGGAGACAATGGTGGCGAAGTTCTCCATGGACCTGACCGAAGATACCTTCGCGCTCGGTTTCCAGTTCGACATCGTCCTGCGCGGCCCCCGCGCGACCCCGATGGAGGGCCGGTGATGGCCAAGGCGACGAAGAAGGAAGCGAGGAAGGAAGCGCGGCAGGCGGCCGGTCGTGCTCGCGCGGCCGCCGAATCCGCGACGCCGGCGCGCAAGGTGCCCCGATCGGTTCCGCCGGCCGGCGGCTGGCGGCAGACCGCGTCGCAGACCGTGGGGCCGTTCTTCGCCTTCGGCATGGTGCCGACCCAATACAACTACGGGATTGGCCACCGCTATCCGAGCCTCTTCGACGGCACCATCGCGGGTGACGGTGTCGAGGGCGAGGCGATCGAGGTGGTCGGCAAGGTCTACGACGGCGCCGGCGAACCGATTCCGGACGCGGTCGTCGAGATCCTGCAGGCGGACTCGACGGGTCGCTACGCGCGGGAGCGGAAGGCGGTGCTGCAGACCGGCTTCCGCGGCTTCGGCCGCGTCGGCACCGGCACCGATCCGGACCGCGAGTTCCGCTTCAGCACGGTCAAGCCCGGCGCGATCGGCGACGGGCAGGCGCCGCATCTCAACGTCATCGTGCTGATGCGCGGCCTGCTGGTGCATGCCTTCACCCGCGCGTACTTCGAGGACGAGCCGGCCAACGACACCGATCCGGTGCTGCTGTCGGTACCGGCGGCGCGGCGCAGGACGCTCCTCGCGCGGCGCGAGCCGGTCCCGGGCAAGTTGGTCTACCGGTTCGACATCCGCATGCAGGGCGCCGACGAGACGGTCTTCTTCGACGTCTGACACGGGCCGTCCGGCGCCGGCCGTCCGGCGCCGCGGCCGTTACTCGTCGCTGCCGATCTCGCGCACGTAGGCGGCCAGCCGGCGCAGCTCCTCGGCGCCGAGCGCGCCGGTGTTGTGGGCGGCGATGGCATCGCCCATGCTGCCGGCCGAGCCGTCGTGCAGCCAGGCGCCGGCTGCCCAGGCATCGCGCAGCGTCGGCGTGTCGATGCCCGGCAGTACGCCGCCCAGGCGGCCGCCGCTCGATGCCTTGAGGGTCCCGACATCGTGCAGCACCAGGTCGCCCGGGCTCGCGCCGGTCGCGAGGTCGAAGTCCTTGCCGCCGTGGCAGCTCGCGCAGCCCTTCGCCGCGAAGAGCAGCTTGCCGGCCTGGGCATCGGCGGTGAGGCTGCCGTCGGCATTGCGCCAGGGGCTCGGCGCGAAGCGGTCGAGCGAGGCCATGTACGCCGCGAGCGCATCGAGCTCGGGACTGACCCCGGCCTTCGGCGCGCCGAGCGGCTCGCTGCGGGTGGCGAAGTCGGCATCGGCCATCAGGCCCTGGCCGCCGGCGAAGCCCCGGATCTGGCCTTCGAAGTCCTGCAGCTCGTCGAAGTTCGCGCTCCAGTGCAGCGGACCGCTGCCGGCGCGGCCGCGCAGCGAGATGGTGCGCCGCAGGCCCTCGCCGAACCCGGTGAAGTCCCAGACGCGGCCGTCGCTGCCGCCGTCGGCATGGCAACTCGCGCAGCTGAGATAGCCGTCGCGGGCCAGCCGGGGGTCGAGCGCATCGTAGAAGAGCTGCTTGCCGAGCAGCACCCGGGACGGCAGCTTCTCGGTGGCGACGGTCCTCACCTCGCCGAGCTTGCTGACCCACTCGCGGTCGTGCAGCTGCGAGAGGTCGAAGACGGTCACGCTGCGGTCCATGAAGTTGCTGACGAAGAGCCGTTGGCCGTCCGGTGACACCGCAAGGCCCTGCGGCGCGAAGCCCGAGCGCAGGCGCAGGATCTCCCGGCCGCCCGACGGATCGACCAGCGCGACATCGCGCGTGGTCTCCAGCGCCACGAACAGATAGGCGCCGGTCGGATCGAACACGGCGGCGGTTGCCACGCCGGAGTTGTCGTGGTCGACCCGCAGGATCGCGTCCTCGGCGAGCGTGCTGCCGAGCACGATGCGCGAGCTGATCGCCCGCACGGTGCTCTGGAAGTCGAGCGGCAGTCCGTCGCGCAGCACCCCGCGCATGACGTTGTCCTGCTTGGACGGCACCCAGGCCGACGCGCCGTCCGGCGCGATCGCTGCGGCGCCAAGATAGTTGGGGATGCCGCGGGCTTGCAGGCTGGTGTCGCTGCGGTCGCTCACCGTGAGCACCACCGTCTTCGCCACCTGGCCGGCCGCGGCGTCCACCACCACGACCTCACCGCCGGCCGCGGCGCCGCCCGCCTGCGGTTGCGGATTCGCGGTCGCTTCGCCCGGCAGGTGCGGCGAGATGAAGCGGGACACCAGCAGGCGATCGCCGGCGGCGGTCACCGACAGGTGGCGCGGGCCGGCACCGACCTCGACGCTCGCAGCCAAGGCGCCGCTCGCGGGATCGAGCTGCACCACGCGGCCGAGCGCCTCGAGCGCGACCCACGGCGCACCGTCGGCCGGAGAGATCACCAGCCCGAACGGCTGCGAAGCACGCGGCAGGGTGACGGTCTTCACGACCGCGAGGCCGTCGGGATCGATCACGCTGACGCTGGCCGAATCATGGTTGGCGACCCAGATGCAGCCGTTGCCGGCGACGGCGAGCGTGCGCGGGTTGTCGCCGACCGGGATCTCGGCCACCAGGCGCAGCGCGACCGGATCGACCACGCTGACGGAATCGTTGTCCGGGTTCGCGACCCAGACCCGAGCGCCCGCCTTCTCGAAGAGGATCGGGGTGGAGGCAGCCGGCAAGGCCTCGAGCGCGGTGGCGGGCGCATCGCATCGACCCGGCGGCGGCACCGGGGCCGGGGCCTCGGCGACCGGACCCGGGTCGCTGCCAGCCGAGCCGCCGCCGCCACAGGCGGCGACCAGGCTGGCGAGGAGGATCACGGCGGCGTAGCGGTGAAACGGCGGCATGTTGGATCTGCGAAAAAGGGATGTGGCCGGGCGGAGCGCCACGGCGGCGGTCCACTGCATTGTCCGGAGC
>JAEWEW010000049.1 GCA_023389175.1 Pseudomonadota bacterium
GAGCCGTAGAACGGATGCTCCGTCACCGGCATCAGCTCGACATGGGTGAAACCGGTCCGCACCAGGTAGTCGGCAAGACGAACCGCCATCTCGCGGTAGTTGAGGAAGCCCGCGGGATTGCCGTCCGGCCGCATCCAGGAGCCGAGGTGGACCTCGTAGGCGCTGATGGGCGCATCCAGCGCATTGGCCCGGCCGCGGCGGGCCATCCACTCGGCATCGTGCCACTCGTAGTCCAGCGACCAGATGCGCGAGGCGGTTCGCGGCGGCGCCTCCCATGCGAAGGCGAAGGGATCGCCCTTCTCCAGGATGGCGCCGTGCCGGCGCGACTCGATCCGGTACTTGTAGCACTGGCCGTGCTTTGCCCCAGGCGCGAAGCCCTCCCAGATGCCGGAGCCGTCCGGGCGCGGCGCGAGCGTGTGTGGCGCCGGATCCCAGTTGTTGAAGTCGCCGATGACGCTCACCCGCGCCGCGTTGGGCGCCCATACGGCGAACCGGCTGCCGGCTACTCCCTCGACGACGTCCAGGTGCGCGCCGAGCCGGTCGTACAGCCGCATGTGGCTGCCTTCGCGGAAGAGGTAGATGTCGTGGTCGGTCATCGGCGCGGAACGTCTTCGCGCCGACGGGACCTTCAAGCCTGAAGTCACGGATGCGCCTCCCAGGGGGCTAGGAGTCTTCCGGGGTGCCAACCCCGACAGGCTCCAAGGATATCAGCCAGGAGACGGCCGGCAGCAACAACCGAGCCCATGGGCGCGAGCGGCGCGCCGTGGCGCGGGCGCCGGCGGTCAGGTCGGGTACGTGCCCGGGACCAGGATCCGCTTGTCGATGTCGTGGACGTCGCGCAGGCCGCACAGTGCCATCGTGAGGTCCAGCTCCTTCGCGATGATCTGCAGGCTGCGCGTGACGCCCGCCTCGCCCATCGCGCCGAGTCCGTAGAGGAACGCCCGGCCGATGTAGGTGCCGCGCGCGCCGAGGGCGAGCGCCCGCACCACGTCCTGCCCCGAGCGGATGCCGCCGTCCAGGTGCACCTCGATCGACTTGCCGACCGCATCGACGATGGCGGGCAGGGCGCGGATGGAGGAGACCGCGCCGTCGAGCTGGCGTCCGCCGTGGTTGGACACGATGATCGCGTCGGCGCCGGTCTCGGCCGCGAGCCGGGCATCCTCGACGTCGAGGATGCCCTTCAGGATCAGCTTGCCGCCCCAGCGTGCCTTGATCCACTCGAGGTCCTTCCAGCTCAAGGCGGGGTCGAACTGCTCCGCGGTCCAGGAGGCGAGCGACGACATGTCGCTCACGTTCGCCGCATGGCCGACGATGTTGCCGAAGGTACGGCGCTGCGTGCCCAGCATGCCGAGGCACCAGCGCGGCTTGAACGCGAGGTTGACCAGATTGCGCAGCGTCGGCTTCGGCGGCGTGGACAGACCGTTCTTGATGTCCTTGTGCCGCTGCCCCATGATCTGCAGGTCCAGCGTGACCACCAGCGCCGAGCAGTTGGCCGCCTTGGCCCGCTCGATCAGCCGCGCCATGAAGTCCCGGTCGCGCATCATGTAGAGCTGGAACCAGAACGGGCGGGTGGTGGCCGCGGCGATGTCCTCGATGGAGCAGATGCTCATCGTCGAGAGGGTGAAGGGCACGCCGAATCGCTCGGCCGCGCGCGCCGCCAGGATCTCGCCGTCCGCATGCTGCATGCCGGTGAGCCCGGTGGGCGCGATCGCGACCGGCATCGCCACCGGCTCGCCGACCATCGTGGTCGCGATGGAGCGGTTCTCCATGTTGACCGCGACACGCTGGCGGAACTTGATCCCGGCGAAGTCCGCCTCGTTGGCCTGGTAGGTGGACTCGCTCCACGCGCCGGAATCGGCATAGTCGAAGAACATCCGCGGGACGCGCCGGCGCGCGAGGTTCTTGAGGTCTTCGATGCAGGTGATCACCGGGGCCACGGTCTTCCTCGATCTGGGGAAGCTATGATGCTACACCGGCCGCCCGCCCGATCGGACCCTTCGCGCAAGGCGGCCGCCACGCGACGACGGAGACCACCCGTGACCCCGGACTATCCCCGCGACCTGATCGGCTACGGCCGCAACCCGCCTCATGCGGACTGGCCGGGCGGCGCCCGCATTGCGCTGCAGTTCGTCCTGAACTACGAGGAGGGCGGCGAAAGCTCGGTGCTGCACGGCGATCCGGCGAGCGAGGTGTTCCTCTCCGAGATCGTCAACCCGGCGCCGTACCCGGCCCGCCATCTCTCCGTCGAGTCGATGTACGAATACGGATCGCGGGCCGGCGTCTGGCGCATCCTGCGCGAGTTCGAAGCCCGCCGGCTGCCGCTCACCGTGTTCGGCGTGGCGATGGCACTGCAGCGCCATCCGGAGGCCGCCCGCGCGTTCGTCGAGATGGGCCACGAGGTCGCCTCGCACGGCTGGCGCTGGATCCACTACCAGGAGATCGACGAGGAGACGGAGCGCCGCCACATGGCCCGCGCGGTGGAGGCGATCCGCCAGCTCACCGGCGCGGCGCCGCTCGGCTGGTACACCGGCCGCGACAGCCCCAACACGCTGCGGCTGCTCTGCGACCTGGGCGGCTTTCTCTACAGCAGCGACCACTACGGCGACGACCTGCCGTTCTGGATGCCGGTGCGACGCAGCGACGGCGCGACGGTGCGCCAGCTGATCGTGCCCTACACGCTCGACGCGAACGACATGCGCTTCGTGAGCCCGTCGGGCTTCGCCAACGGCGACCAGTTTCTTTCCTACCTGCGCGACACCTTCGACGTGCTCTACCAGGAGGGCGCGGAGTTGCCGAAGATGATGTCGGTGGGCCTGCACTGCCGGCTGGTCGGCAAGCCGGGACGGCTGCGCGCGCTGCAGCGATTCCTGGAT
>JAEWEW010000055.1 GCA_023389175.1 Pseudomonadota bacterium
CCCGAAGGTAGCGGCCAACCTGGCGGACATTCCGCCCACCCACCGATCGCTGGAGCGCGGGCTGGCGCTGCTGGAATGGCTGGCCGTCGCGGGCGGGCCCCGCCGCCTCGCCGACGCCGCGCGGCAACTGGAGCTGCATCGCAGCACCGCCCACCACCTGATGCAGACGCTGGTGCGCGCCGGCTATCTGCAGCAGAACGACGAGACGCGCAGCTACTCCCTCACCCAGAAGCTCTATCAGCTGACCGGGCGGACCTGGCCGGCCGAACGTATCGGGGAGGTCGCGCGGCCGTTGCTGGAGGAGCTGACGCGAAAGGTCGGCGAGGGCAGCAGCGTCGCGGTCTGGCGCGACGGCCTCGTGCGGATCGTCGCCAAGTGCGACACCGACGGCCCGGTGCGGGTGGTGCAGGATGTCAATGCGCAGCGGCCGCTGCACTGCACCGCCGTGGGCAAGGCGCTGGCCGCGTGGATGCAGCCGACGATGCTGCGGGGGTCGCTCGCTTCCGCCGCCCTGGAGCGGCACACCGCCAAGACGATCGTCACCCGTGCCGCGCTCGAGGCCGAGCTGCGCCGGATCCGCAATGCGGGGTATGCCATCGATGACGAGGAGCAGTACGAAGGCCTGCGCTGCATCGCAATGCCGGTCTTCGGCCATACCGGCGACGCGGTCGCGTCAATGTGCGTCGTCGGTCCGAAGCATCGGATGACGCACCAGCGGATCCTGCAGGTGCGCTCGCCGCTCGGGGAGGCGAGCGCGCGGCTGTCCGAGCAGCTCGGGTATTCGGCATAGCCGCCTGCGGACGGTGCCGGTCGGCGAAGCTAACGGGTCAGCCCGTGCCCGCCGCCGCCGGGGGGATTGGCTGGGTCGTCGTGCTGCAGTGGCCGGCCCTTCAACGATCCGTAGGTGTGCGCGTAGACCCGTGTGAACTCGGCTCCCAGCAGGAAGATCTGCGCCGCGTAGTAGACCCAGACCAGCAGCACGGCGACGGAAGCGGCCGCGCCGAAGGTGGACGTGATGGCGGTCCGGCCGATGTAGAGCCCGATCAGCAGCTTGCCGACGTTGAACAGCACCGCGGTCACCAGCGCGCCCACCCAGACATCGCGCCAGCGGATCTCCACGCGGGGAATGATCTTGTAGATCAATGCGAACGAGACGGTGAGGAAGGTGAAGCTCAAGACCGTGTCGAAGGCGGCGGCCACCCGCTCGTAGCTCCCGAAGTAGGGCTGGTACCAGCTGGCCAGGGCGGCGAGCGCGGCGCTTGCGATCAGCGACACGATCATCATGAAGCCGATCGCCAGGATCATGCCGAAGGACAGCAACCGGGCGCGCACCAGGTTCCAGATGCCGCTGGAATTGCGCGCCGGCGCCCGCCAGATCCGGTCCAGCGAGTTCTGCAGTTCGGCGAAGACCGTGGTCGCGCCAATCAGCAGCACGACGACGCCGACGATGGTCGCGAGCGTTCCACGCGCGGGCTGGTACACGCTTCGAAGCAACTCCTGGATGGCCTCCGCGGCCTTCGGGCCCATGAGGATCTGCAGCTGCTCCAGCACCTCGCCCTCGGAGGCCTCCTGCCCGAAGACGAGACCGGCGACCGAGATGACGATCAGAAGGAGCGGGGCGACGGAGAACACGGTGTAGTAGGCAAGGGCGGCGCCCATGCTGGGTGCGTAGTCATCGACCCAGGCGGTGACGGTGTCCCTGACGAGGGTCCAGGCGCTCCTGATTGCCACGGTCCACACCTTTCCGCCTCCCCCGGCTATTGCGCCCTATTGCGCCGTTTGCACCGCCAGGCTGGCCTTCGCGCAACGTTCGACCAGGCGTGGCGCCCCCGCCTTCTCCGCCCAGGCCGCGAAGCGGTCGGTCGGTCCCTGCCACCGCAATGTCTCGACCTCCTCGAAGAGCTGAGCGTCGGCGCGCAGCGTCGCCAGCCGCTTGAAGAGCAGCGCAAGCTCCTGCCGCTCCCCCAGGACGCCAGGCGGAAATGCCTCGATCGGCCCATGGCGCTTCAGGAGCTGCGCAGCACCCGTCGGGCCGATCCCGGGTATGCCCGGATAGCCATCCGCCGCATCGCCCACCAGGGCGAGGTAGTCCGGAATCAGCTTCGGCTCGACGCCGAACTTCTCCTTCACCGCGTCGGCGTTGCGGATCTTCTTTGCCCGCCGATCCACCTGCACCACCCGGTCGCCTTCCACGCACTGCGCCAGGTCCTTGTCCGGCGTCCAGATGCAGATCTTCTCGACGGCCGGATCCTCGGCGGCGATCCGCGCGGCCGACGCGAGCGCGTCGTCCGCCTCGAGCTCCACCATGGGCCAGGTGACGACGCCCATCGCCTCCAGCGCTTCCTCCAGCTGCGGGAACTGGGCCAGCAGCGCGGGTTCGATGCCGTCGCCGGTCTTGTAGCCGGCCCATAGCTCGTTGCGGAACGACTCGATGACCTGGTCGGTCGCGACGCCGATGTGGGTTTCGCCCTGCTCGATCAGCTGCAGCACCGACTGGAGCACGCCGGTGACGGCGCCGTAGGGCCGGTCCCGTCCCTTTGTGAACCGGCGCAGGCCGTGGAAGTGCCTGAAGAGCTCGTAGGTGCCGTCGAGGAGGTGGACGATCATGGGCTCGCAGTGTACTGCCGACGCAAGCCGAAGGAACGCCCTTCGGGGGAAGTGCCGGGCAGCCGGCGTCGCGCCGGTGCGCGGTATCTTTACGGCTCCTTTGCGGCTCGCCACGGCGCCATCGCGAGCGGCCGCGCCGGGAACATCCGCCGCCCCCCACAGCGACCTGTCACCTGGAGGTAATGTGAAGGCCAGTGATCTCTTCGTCCGGGCCCTCGAAGCCGAGCGGGTCGAGTACGTCTTCGGCGTTCCCGGCGAGGAGAACCTGGACCTGCTCGAGTCGCTGCGCCAGTCGAGCATTCGCCTCATCGTTACGCGCCACGAGCAGGCGGCCGGCTTCATGGCCGCCACCTACGGGCGGCTGACCGGAAGGCCGGGCGTGTGCCTGGCCACCTTGGGCCCCGGTGCGACCAACCTGGTGACGGCTGCCGCGTATGCGCAGCTGGGCGGGATGCCGATGCTGATGATCACCGGCCAGAAGCCGATCAAGTCCAGCAAGCAGGGACATTTCCAGATCGTCGATGTGGTGCGGATGATGGAGCCGCTCACCAAGCTCGCGCGGCAGGTCGTTTCCGCCGACCGCATCCCGTACCGCGTGCGCGAGGCGTTCCGGGTGGCTCGGGAGGAGCGTCCCGGCGCCTGTCACCTGGAGCTGCCCGAGGACATCGCCGACGAGCGCAGCGGGATGCCGCTGATACCCGCATCGTATGTCCGGCGTCCGCTGGCGGACGACAAGGCGATTGCGGCGGCCGCGGACGCGCTCCGCCGCAGCAGGCATCCGCTGGTGATGGTCGGGGCCGGCGCCAACCGCAACACCACCTGCGCGATGCTGCGCGATTTCACGGCCAAGCTCGGCATCCCCTTCTTCACGACCCAGATGGGCAAGGGCGTCGTCGACGAGACGAACCCGCTGTGGCTGGGAAATGCAGCCCTCTCGGACGGCGACTTCGTCCATCGCGCGATCGAGCATGCCGACTGCATCCTGAACGTGGGGCATGACGTGATCGAGAAGCCGCCGTTCCTGATGCGGGCATCGGGTCAGACGGTGATCCACGTCAACTACGTGTCGGCGCAGGTCGACGCGGTCTACTTTCCGCAGATCGAGGTGGTCGGCGACGTGGCGCACAGCATCTGGCGCCTCGCCGGCTCGCTGGAGCCGCAACCGGATTGGGACTTCGCCCGCTTCGATGCGATCCGGTCGCGCCTGCTCGCGCATTTGGCGCAGCACCGCGACGATCCGCGCTTTCCGGTCCACCCCGTCCGTCTTGTCACCGAGATCGCGGCTGCCTTGGCGCCGCATGACATCCTGTGTCTGGACAACGGCATGTACAAGCTCTGGTTCGCGCGCTACTACCGATCGCGCGAGCCGAACACGCTGCTGCTGGACAACGCGCTGGCGAGCATGGGCGCCGGGTTGCCGGCAGCGATAGCCGCGAAGCTGGTGCAGCGGGATCGGCGCGCCGTCGCGGTCGTCGGCGACGGCGGGTTCATGATGAATTCGCAGGAGCTCGAGACCGCCGTGCGTCTGGGGCTGGACCTGACGGTGGTGGTGCTGCGCGACGATGCCTACGGAATGATCAGATGGAAGCAGGCCGACATGGGCTTCGCCGACTTCGGGCTCGATGTCGGCAACCCGGACTTCGTCCGCTACGCCGCGGCGTACGGCGCGCACGGACATCGTCCGGCATCGGTAGGGGAGCTTGCCGAGGTGCTGCAAGCGACCGGCCGGTCATCCGGCGTGCACCTCGTCGAAGTCGCGATCGACTACAGCGACAACGACCGCATCCTGAATGACGAGATCAAGCGCCTGAGCGCCTCGGTGTGAAGCGCGCAAGCACCGGGCCGTTGTTCGGCGATCCCGACTTTCGCCGCCTGTGGACGGCCGGCCTGATCCTGTCGCTGGTCCGCTGGCTGGAGGTGCTCGTCTTCGGCGTGTTCGTCTACCAGCAGACCGGCTCGGCCTTCCTGGTGGCCAGCATGACCATGCTGCGGCTGCTGCCGCTCGCGCTCTTCGGCGTGGTCTTCGGCTCCGTCGCGGCGCGCATCAGGCGACGCACCGGCCTGATCGTGATGCTGGTGGTGCTCATCGCGATCGGCACGACGCTGCTCTCGGTGGCCGCGATGGGGCAGCTTGCCGTCTGGCATCTCGGCGTGGCGAGCTTCGTGAGCGGCATCGTCTGGGCGGCCGACAACCCGGTGCGGCGCGGCCTGATCGGCGACGTCGCCGGCGTGGTGCGGATGGGCAGCGCGATGGCGTTCGACGTGGGAGCGAGCAACGCGAGCCGGCTCGCGGGCCCGGGTGTCGGAGGACTGCTGCTCGCCAGCCAGGGCATGGCTGCCGTGCTTGCCCTGGTGACGCTGCTCCATGTCGTTGCGCTAGTCGCGGCGGTGCGGGTGGCCGATCGCGGTGCGCCGCAGGAGGGCGGCAAGCTGGCGCTGCGCGAGACGCTGGCTTCCGGTTTCCTCGCCGCGCGCGCCAGCCCTCGGCTGGCCGGAACGCTCTGGATCACCATGCTGTTCAACCTCTTCGGCTGGCCGGTGCTGAGCATGGTGCCGGTGATCGGGCAGGACCGGCTCGGCCTGGAGGCGGGCGGCATCGGCCTCCTGGCGAGCATGGACGGCGTCGGGGCGCTCCTCGGCGCCTTCGTCCTGGCGGCGGTGTCGCGCCCTGCGCTCTACGGCCGCCTCTACGTCGGCGGGGTGGTCCTCTTCCTCGTGCTGCTGCCGATCTTCGCGCTCAGCACGCATGCGATCTTGGCGGGTGCCGCGCTGCTGCTGATCGGCATGGGGCAATCCGGCTTCTCGGTCATGCAGGCGACCATCGTCTACGTGGCGGCGCCGGTGGAGCGGCGCATGCAGGCGATGGGCTTGCTGACCATGTGCATCGGCGTCGGGCCGGTCGGGTTCCTGGTGCTGGGTTGGCTGGCGGAATGGGCAGGGGCATCGACTGCGTCGGTGGTCAGCGCCGCGGTGGGCATGCTCACGCTGGCCGCTTCATGGCCGTTGTGGCGGAGCTGTTTGCGCCCGTCGTGACCAGTAGTCCGCCTTTTCCGGGAAGATCCACCGCACGCCGCCACGCGCATCGGTCCGATCGCCCGAGTACCGCGGGATCAGATGCACATGCAGGTGCATGACGGTCTGGCCCGCGGCGGCCCCGTCGTTGATACCGATGTTGAAGCCGTCCGGATGGCGCTCTGCCTGGATCGCGGCGCGAGCCCGGGCGAGGAGATCGATCAGGTCCGCCCGCTCGTCGTCCTGTAGGTCGAAGAAGGACTGCACGTGCCGCCGCGGAATCACCAGGGCATGGCCCGGAGACACGGGGTAGCCATCGGCGATGCAAACCGAGTGCCGCGACCTTTCAAGGACGCGCTCGGGCGCAAGGGAGCAGAAAGGGCAGGAAGGTTGCACTTGGCGATTCTGACACGGCGGCGGCTGTTCGGACTGCGTTGTGCGGGCCTCGCGCGTCTGCTAGCGTTGTGGCCTGCGGCCAGTGCCCACCCGAAGGAGCGACCGATGCCACGAAGCACGCCCGGCAGCCCGTCCAACCCATCCAGCCCGCTTGCATGCGGCCGTTCCGTGCGCGTCTTGGCGATCGCGGCCTTGCTCTCCGCGCTGGCGGCCTGCACCGCACCGAAGGATCGTAGCGGCGAGCCGCCCCGCGCCATGCCGACGCCGGCCACTGCGACCCAGGACGGCTGTCGCGCGCTGGCCGCCAGCTTCGCCTTCGCGGGCCTGCAGCTGGACGGCGCGGAAGTGGTGCCGGCGGGCGCCTTCAAGCAGGACGCGGTCGTCACTGCCAGCCCCGAGCACTGCCTCGTCAAGGGCCGAATGAACGAGCGCAGGAGCGACGTCGACGGCGAGACCTATGCCATCGGATTCGAGATGCGGCTGCCGCTCGCCTGGAACGGCCGGTTCTTCTACCAGGCGAACGGCGGCATCGATGGCGTGGTGCAGCCGGCGGCGGGACGGCTGACCGGTGGCGCTCCGCGGGACACCGCGCTCAATCGAGGCTTCGCGGTGATCAGCTCGGACGCCGGACATACCGGCAAGCAGAATCCGTGGTTCGGGCTGGATCCACAGGCGCGGCTCGACTATGGGTACAACGCCGTCGGAGCGCTGACGCCGATGTCGAAGGCGTTGATCGCGGCGCTCTATGGCAAGCCGCCGGACCGGTCGTACATCGGCGGCTGCTCCAACGGCGGTCGCCATGCCATGGTGGCTGCCGCCCGCCATGCCGACCAGTACGACGGCTTCCTCGCCGGCAATCCCGGCTTCAACCTGCCCAAGGCCGCGATGGCGCAGATGTACGGGGCTCAGCAGTACGCCAAGGTGGCGAGGCCGGACGAGAAGGGGCAGCCGGAGCTGGCGTCGGCTGTCACGCCCGCGGAGTTCGGCCTGCTGTCGCGCCGCATCCTCGAGCGGTGTGACGCGCTCGATGGAGCGCGTGACGGGATGGTCGCGGATACGGCGGCATGTCAACGCGCGTTCGATCTCCAGCGGGACGTGCCGACCTGCCAGGGTGAGCGCAACGGCCAGTGCTTGTCGGCGGCCCAGAAAGAGGCGATCGGCAATGTGATGCGCGGCCCGCGTAACGGCAAAGGAGAATCGGTCTATTCAAGCTTCCCGTACGACCCAGGCATCAGCGGCCAGAACTGGGCTTTCTGGGAGTTCGTCGCAGCGCAGCGGCTGGATCCCGGCGCTGCGTTCATCTTCCTCACGCCGCCGATCGATCGGCGTGACTTCATGGCGATGGGTGGACTGCGCTATGCGCTCGGTCTCGATATGGACAAGGATGCATCCCGGATCTTCGCGACCGCGCCAGGATATCCGGTGCCTTCGATGACATTCATGACGCCGCCACAGGCTACCCGCCTGGAGGGCCTGCGCCGCAAAGGAGGCAAGCTGCTCGTGTATCACGGTACGGCGGACGCCGTCTTCTCGTTCAACGACACCGTCAGCTGGTATGAGGCGCTTGCGAAGTCGCATTCCGGCCGGCAGTCGTCGTTTGCCCGGCTGTTCGCGGTTCCGGGCATGAACCATTGCAGCGGCGGACCGTCGGCGGACCAGTTCGACGCGCTAGAGCAACTGGTCAAGTGGGTGGAGACCGGGGTTGCGCCGGAGCGGATGGTCGCGACTGTTCGGGGTGCCGGCGCGAACCTGGCCAACAAGGAGCTGCCGGCGGAGTGGTCCTCCACGCGCACGCGGCCGTTGTGCGCCTATCCCGCGATCGCGCGGTATGACGGGCGGGGTGACATCGATATGGCGGAGAGCTTCGTATGCAAGTGACCCCGGCCGTGGCAACCTGTTGCATGCCGGCTCGGATGTCAGCCTGGTTCACCCGGATGGTCCACCGCGCCATCGGTCATCGATGAGGACCGACCGGATCGTCGAGAGCCGGGTCGTCCAGGGCGATGGCGAGCGCCTTGCGCTCGTGCTCGACGACGGCACGCGCCTCACCTATGAGGACCTGGCCCGCCGCATCGATTCCGCCGCTGCGTCGCTCCTGGAATCCGGCCTTCGCCCCGGCGACCGCCTGGCTCTCATCGGCGAGAACAGCGCCGACATGGTGGTTGCGCTCTTCGGCGCCATGCGCGCCGGTGCCTGGGCGGTGCCGCTGAACGCCCGGATGTCTGCCGAGGAGATCGACGCCATCCTGGCTCACTCCGAGCCGCGGCTCGTCTATGTCGCCGCGGCCTCGTCGAAGGAGGCAGCGGCCCACGCTTCACGCTTGCAGGCGGCGCGCGGATCGGGAGCGCTGGCCGAGGGCATGATACGTCGCTGCGTCACGGCAGGCGCCGACACGGCTGCAGCTCCGGACGGCGTTCCCGGAGACGATCCGGAGGCCGATGTCGCGCTCATGCTCTACACCTCCGGCAGCACCGGCACGCCCAAGGGCGTGATGCTGACGCACGCGACACTCGACTTCGTCACCGCCCTGTCCCGGCGCCAGGAGATCATGCTGCCCGGGGACGTCGTCTTCCACGCCCTGCCGATCTCGCACTCGTTCGGCCTGATCAGCTCGCTGCTGTGCGGCTTGCGCTCGGGCGCGACCTTCCGGCTGGTGCGGCGGTTCTCGGCGCAGGCGCTGGCGCAGGCCATCCTCGACCGCGCGATCACGGTCTTCATGGGCGTGCCGGCGATGTACGCGCGGCTGCACGAGTGGGCGACGCAGGCCGGCCAGCCGTTGGTGCCGAACGGCCTGCGGATGATCTACATCGGCGGCTCGCTGGTCGATGCCGCGCGCAAGGCACAGAGCGAGGCGTTGCTGGGCCTGCCGCTGCATCACGGCTACGGCCTGACGGAGACGGCGCCGATCGTCAGCCGCACCTTCGGCCATCCGCCGCCGGCGGATGTCACCACCGGCTGGCCGGTGCCCGGCATCGAGGTCGAGATCCGGGACTCCCAGGGCCGCGTGCTGCCGTCCGGCGAGGCCGGGGAAGTCTGCGTGCGCGGGCCCAACGTGATGAAGGGCTACTTCCGGGATCCGGAGCAGACGCGTCAGGCGCTCGACGAGGCGGGGTGGCTGCACACTGGCGACATCGGCGTGTTCGGTCCGGCGGGCGATCTCTCCATCGTCGGACGGATCAAGGAGATGATCGTGCGCAGCGGCTTCAACGTCTATCCGTCGGAGGTTGAGAAGGCGATCGCCGCGTTCCCGGGCGTCGCCCAGTGCGCGGTGGTGGGACGCCGGGTGCCGGACAACGAGGAGGTCGTCGCGTACGTGGAGCCGATCGCGGGCCGCGGCGTCGATGTCGAGCAGCTACGGACCTTCCTGCGCGAGCGGCTCGCGCCCTACAAGGTTCCCACCGAGATCCACATCATGCCGCAGTTGCCCGCCTCCGGCACCGGCAAGATCCTCAAGGCGCGGTTGAAGGAGCAGGCGGCGCGGCGGGCGCGGGCCGCTTAGCGACTGGGAGGCGCGCAAGATCGAGGAGTTCATGAAGGAGGACCTGGGCGGACGTTGAGCGTGCCCAGGCAGGCAGGGACGGCCCTCAATCGATCAACCCGCCCCCCTCCTCGTGAAACGGATACGGCCCCTCGAACCGCCCGCTCGCCGCGAGGTGCGTCACCACCCCGGTCGCCGGCGTCCAGGCGTGCACCCGGAAGCCTGGCGGGTCCATGGTGAAGGTGGAGGCCGCCTCCGGATCCAGGTCCAGGGTCACCTGATGCGCGGGTCCCGGGCAGGTCGACGCGATGGTGCCGCCGAAGCGCACGTCGATGGACCGGTGCAGGTGGCCGCAGATCACCCGCTCCACATTGGGATGCCGCGTCAGGATGCTGGATAGCCGCGCGATTCCCGACATCAGCCCGATCTTGTCCATGTGCCCGATCAGCGTGGTGAAGGGCGGATGGTGCATGGCGACGATCACCGGCTCGCCGGTCCGTTTCGCGAGCTCGGCTTCGAGCCAATCCAGCCGCGCATCGCAGAGCTCACCGTGGCTCTGGCCGGGCGCGACGGTGTCCAGGGTCAAGAGGTGAAGCGGGCCGATCTTCACGCCGTACTGGATCGGCGCGGCGCCGTCGGGCAACCGCACGGAGGGCGCAAGCCACCCGTGCTCCGGGAAAGCCCTGCGCAACTGCTCTCGATCGTCGTGGTTGCCCGGCATGAGGTACACGGGCATGGTGAGCGGTGAGAGCAACTCGCGCAGGCGCGCATATTCGATCGGGCGGCCGAAATCCACCAGGTCGCCGGTGACCACTACCGCATCGGGCTTCTGCCGCAAGCCCAGCACGGAATCCACCGTGACCTGCAGCCAGGCGGCGGTATCGACCTTGCGGTAGGCGAGTCGGCCGGCTTCCCGGATGTGGGTATCGGTGATCTGGACGAGATGGATCGGTCGCGCGGGTCCACCGGCCCCATGCTGGGGTGTCATGCCTGCTCCTCGTACCAGGGCATCCAGCGCTCGGCTGCGATGCTGACGCCGACGACCTCGCCGTGGCGAACCGTGTGGTCGCGGTCCACCTCGGCGACCAGCGCCGTGGCATCCGGCGTGTCCGCGGCGCGCAGGTGCAGTTGCACCCGCTCGCCGAGGAACACGCGTCGTGCGACGGTCATGGGCGCGCCATCGCCATCGGCCGGTCCGATGCTCACATCCTCGGGACGCACCAGCACGGCCGCGCTCTCGCGCAACCCGGGCGGGCAGGGCCAGCTGGCCGCGCCGAGCCGGATGACTCCGGCTGCACGCGCGCCCGCATCGCGCTCGATCCGGTTCACCCGGCCGAGGAACTCGGTGACGAACGGATGGGTCGGCGTGCGATAGAGCGTCTCGCCGTCGCCCAGCCCGACGATGCGGCCGGCCTGCATGATGGCGAGCCGGTCCGCGATCGCGAGCGCCTCCTGCTGGTCGTGGGTGACGTGGACCGCGGTGATGTGCAGGCGGCGCAGCAGCTCCGCCAGCTCGTCGCGTAGCGACTCCTTCAGCTTCGCATCCAGCGCGGTGAGCGGCTCGTCCAGCAGCAGCACCCGCGGACGGACCGCGACGGCCCGTGCCAGCGCGACGCGTTGCCGCTGGCCGCCGGACAGCTCGGCCGGCCGCTTGTGCTCGAGGCCGTTGAGGCGCACCAGGTCGACCAGCTCGCCGACGCGGCGGCGCCGCTCGGCTTCGGCGATGCCCCGGATCTTGAGGCCATAGCCGATGTTGGCCGCCGCAGTCATCTGCGGAAAGAGCGCATAGTGCTGGAACACCATCCCGACGCCGCGCGTCTCGATCGGCCGCGCGGTGACGTCTTCGCCGCCAAAGAGGATGCGGCCGCCCGGATCCGCGGTCTCCAGTCCGGCGATCACCCGCAGCAAGGTGGTCTTGCCACAGCCGGACGGACCCAGCAGCGCCAGCACCTCGCCGGGCTCCACGGTCAGGTCGGTCGGCTTGAGCGCGCGGGTGCCGTCGGCGAAGGTCTTCGCACAATCGACGATGTCGACGCGCGTGCTTTCACGTTCCATGGCGACTCTCGAAAAGGTGGACGAGCCACTGCAGGGCCCACAGCACCGGCAGGACGACGATGAAGAAGATCAGCGTGTAGGCCGACCCGACCTCGAGCCGCATCGAGGCGTAGCTGTCGGCGAGCCCGACCGGCAGGGTGCGGGTGAGCGGCGTGTGCAGCATCCAGGTGAGGTTGAACTCGCCGACCGACAGTGTGAAGACCATCAGGCTGCCGGCCGCGATCGAAGGCAGCACCGCCGGCACGAGGATGCCGAGGAAGCGCTGCCGGAAGCTGGCGCCGAGGGACCGGGCGGCCTCCTCCAGTGTCGTCAGCTCCGGCCGCGAGAAGGCGGCACTCACCGTGCGGACCATGAACGGCAGCGTGAACACCAGGTGCCCGGCCAGGATGAACGCGAAGCTGTTGCGGAAGCCGCGCAGCTGGCCGTAGACGATGATGAGCGCGAGCGCGGTGGCAAGCCCCGGCACCGCGACCGGCAGCGTCAGCAGCTCCTCGAAGAGCCGCATCCAGCGCGAGCGGCTGCGTGCGAGCGCGTACGCGGCGGGCACGCCGATCAGCAGGGTGCCGACGACGCAGGAGCCGGCAAGCAGCAGCGACCGCCACACCGTGTCGCCGTACACCGCCCAGACTTCCTCCAGCCAGCGGGTGGTGAAGCCGCTCTTCACGCCGACGCTGTAGTTGTTGATCAGGCCGGCGGTCACCGAGAGCACCATCGGCGCCAGCGTGAACAGCGTGACCGCGAGCGTGATGGCGAGCAGGATCGGTGAGGGGCGGGTGGCGGCGGCGCGCGACATGCTAGACCCCGCCCCGGGTCGCGCCGGCCATCGTCGACCGGCCGGTCAGCCGGCGGGCGAGGAAGAGCACGATCCAGGTCATCAGGCCGAGCGCGATCGAGAGCGACGCAGCGAGCGCGAAGTTGGCGTAGTTGGTGAACTCGCCGTAGATGGTGATGGGCAGCACCTCCACCTTCGAGGCCAGGGTGAACGCGGTGCCGAAGGCGCCCATGGCGGTCGCGAAGACGATCGCGCCACAGGCGACCGTGGTGGGTGCGAGCGCCGGCGCCCACACGTCCAGCGCGATTCGCAACCGGGAGGCGCCGAGCGATCGGGCCGCTTCCTCCAGCTGCATGTCGAGCGACTCCGCCGCCGCCGTGTAGGTTGCGATCGCCCGCGGCAGCGAGAAGTAGAGGTAGGCGAGGAACAGCCCCAGCAGCCCGTAGGCGAAGGCGAACCCCTCGCCGCCCAGCCGCTCCACCAGCCACGGCACCAGTCCCTGTCGCCCCCCGAGCAGGATCACGAAGAAACCGACGATCACGCCTGGAAACGAAAGCGGCAGCGTGAGCAGCGAAAGCAGCAGCCGCCGTCCGGGGAAGCGCGTGCGCGCGAGGAAGAGGCCGACCGCGGCCCCGATCACCAGGGTCGCCAGGGTGACCGTGATCGAGAGCACCAGGGTGTTGAGCAGGCTTTCGAGGTAGCGCGGCGTGGTGAGCACCGCGAAGTAGGTTTGCCAGCCCTTGCCGGCGGGCAGCAGCGCGAGCCAGGCCATCGGCAGCAGCCAGAACGCGCCGAACGCGGCCGCGGCCGGCGCGAGGCAGGCCGCGAGCCGCAGTCCGCTTGCGTTCGGGTCCGCGTCCAACCTACTGCGCCTCCTTCAGGTAGCGATCCGAGAAGGTCTTCTGCACCTGCGCCATGCGGCCGTAGTCGATCGCCTTCGCCCGGGTGTACTCGCTCGCGGGCAGGAACTTCGCCTGGGCTTCCTTGCTGATCGCGGACTCGCGCACCGGGCGCAGGAAGGCGTTGGCCCAGAGCGCCTGGCCCTCGTCCGACATGATGAAGTCGAGCGCCTTCTTGCCGTTGTCCGGATTGGGGCTCCTCGCGACCAGGCTCATCACGTAGGGCACGATCACCGTGCCTTCGGCCGGGATCACGAACTCGACGTTCGCCTTGTCCTTGTGCTTCGCGCGATAGGCGTTGAAGTCGTAGTCGAGCAGGATCGCGATCTCGCCGGAGAGCACCCGCGCATACGATGTCTGCTTCGGCACGATCGGGTCGTTCTTCTTCAGCTGCTTGAAGTATTCGATTGCGGGGGAGAAATCGTCCATGGTGCCGCCGCGGGCGCGGTTCACAGCGACCGCGCCGACATAGCCGACGAAGGCGGAGGCC
>JAEWEW010000163.1 GCA_023389175.1 Pseudomonadota bacterium
GGGCGATTCATGCAAGGTCTCCTCGGATTGCGGCGGAGCAAGAGCGCTCCGTCCCACATTCTATTGGGCTCGCCGGATGGCCCGCCGCTTGCGGCACGATGTGCCCGTGGCGCACACTTCGACTCCGCGCACGAGGCGCCATGGGAGACGTTGATGCAGGCACGACTCGGCTGGATCGGCCTCGGCCGGATGGGAGAGGCGATGGTCAAGCGGCTTGTCGCCGCAGGTCATTCGATCTCGGTCTGGAACCGGACCGCCGCCAAGGCGCAGGCGCTGGGGTCTCACGGCGTGACGGCCGCCGCAAGCCGCCAGGATCTCGCCGGCTGCGACATCGTGTTCACCATGGTGTCCACCACCGCGGACCTCGAGCAGGTGCTGTTCGATGCCGGCGGCCTGGTCACCGGATCGGCGAAGCCGCGCCTGGTGGTGGACAGCTCCTCCATCTCGCAGGACGGCTCGGCCCGCATCCGCGAGCGCCTCGAAGGCATGGGCGTCGCGTACCTGTGCGCGCCGGTCTCCGGCAATGCCAAGGTGGCGAAGGCCGGGAAGCTGCTGGTGGTCGCCTCGGGGCCCAAGGAAGACTACGACCGCGCCAGGCCGTTCCTGGAGGCGATGGCGCGCAAGGTGATGTGGGTCGGCGAAGGCGAGCTCGCCCGGATCTGGAAGATCGCGCACAACACCATGTTCGGCGTCATCATCCAGAGCCTCTGCGAGATCACGGTGCTTGCGGAGAAGGCCGGCATTCCGCGCCACGTGTTCCTCGAGAGCATCAACGACTCCGTGCTCGGCTCCATGTACACCCGCTACAAGACGCCGGTGCTCACGCGGCTGAGCTTCGACCAGGTCACCTTCACGCCGAGGCTGTTGCTGAAGGACATGGATCTCGGCCTGGGGGCTGCCCGTGTCCACGGGGTTGCCATGCCGGCCGCAGCCGCTACCCGGGAATCCATCGCCCGGGTGGTCGGCCGCGGCCATGACGACGTGGACTTCGCGATCCTGCTTCAGGAGACGGCCCGGGATGCCGGGCTCGTGCTGCGGCCCGAGGCGGTGGACGTGGACGACGGGCTGGGGACATGACGAGCGGCGCGGACGGCGGGCAGGGGAGCCCGGCGAGGCAGCCGGCCCGGGTGCTGATCCGGGACGCCACCGTCGTCACCATGGACGCGCAGGGTGACCTGCCGCGGGCCGACATCCTGGTCGAAGGCGACACGATCTCGGCGATCGGACCTCGGCTCGGGGACGAAGGCGCCGAGGTGGTCGATGCCCGCGGCTGCATCGTGGTGCCCGGCTTCGTCAATGCCCACATGCACACCTGGCAGACGGCGTTGCGCGGCATCGCGGCCAACTGGACGCTGCTCGAGTACTTCCGGAAGATGCATGCCGGCCTTGCCACGGTCTTCACGCCGGAGGACCTGCGCATCGCGACCGAGGTGGGCGCGCTCAACCAGCTCAACTGCGGCACCACCACGCTGGTTGATTGGTGCCACAACAATCCGACCCCGGCGCACAGCGATGCGGCAATCGATGGACTGCGCGCATCCGGCATCCGCGCCGCCTTCTTCCACGGCAGCCCCAAGCCGGATCCGCGTCCCGGGGAACGGCCGTTCTGGGAGGTGCCGCATCCGCGGGTCGAGCTGGAGCGCCTGATGGCGGCACACCAGGGCAGTCCTCTCCTGGAGATCCACGCCGCGATCCTCGGGCCGCATTACTCGACGCTGGAAGTGGCGCTGCAGGACTTCAGGATGGTGCGGGAGCTCGGTGTGATCGCGTCGATGCACCAGGGCGGCGGACCGGCACGCTCGCCCGACGGCTGGCAGCGGCTGGAGGCCGCGGGGCTGCTCGGCGAGCAGGTGAACATCGTCCATGGGCACGCGCTCGACGATACGCAACTCGAGCGCTTCTGCGGACTTGGCATGAGCTTCTCCGCCACGGCGGAGAGCGAGATGTCGCAGGGTCACGGGCATCCGCTCACCGGGCGGCTGCGCCGCTTCGGCCGGGCACCGTCGATCGGGGTGGACCTGGAGAGCGTCACCAGCGGGGACATGCTGTCGCAGGCGCGGATTGCGCTCGGCATCCAGCGCAGCCTCGACAATGTCGAGCATCGCGCGCGCCACGGCGTCATCCCGGATACGACCACGGTGTCGACCCGCGAGGCGCTGTCGTGGATCACCGTGGAAGGGGCGCGTATGCTGCGCCAGGGGCACCGTATCG
Source organism: Pseudomonadota bacterium (assembly GCA_023389175.1). GTDB lineage: Bacteria > Pseudomonadota > Gammaproteobacteria > Burkholderiales > Burkholderiaceae_E > Lautropia. Next base: position 2,212 of record JAEWEW010000163.1, read on the forward strand.
GCAGCCTCGCGCCCGGCAAGCAGGCGGACCTGGTGGTCCTGCGCGCGGACCTGATCAACATGCAGCCGGTGCATGATCCGGTGAGCAGCGTGGTGTTCCAGGCATCGCTTGCCAACGTGGACGCGGTGATGGTCGCGGGGCGGTGGAAGAAGCGCGGGGGGCAGCTGGTCGAGGTCGATCTGTCGCCGAAGCTGGCCGCGCTGGCGGCATCCGGCCGGAAGATCGCGGCCGCGCTCGGGCTGGCGGCAGGGGAAGGGGGTGAGGCATGAAGGAATTCGTCTACGTCGGCCGCCCGGGCCGCGTGGTGTTCGGCAGCGGCAGCCTGCAGCATCTCCCGCGCGAGATCGAGGCGATCGGTGCGAGGCGCGCGCTGGTGCTCTGCACGCCGGAGCAGCGCGACGCCGCGGACCGGGTCGCCGGCCTGCTCGGCGCCCGAGCGGCGGGTGTGTTCGATCGGGCGGTCATGCACGTGCCGATCGAGATCGCGCGGACCGCGCGCGAGACGGCACGCAGCCTCGGCGCGGACTGCGCGGTCGCGATCGGCGGCGGCTCCACCATCGGCCTGGGCAAGGCGATCGCGCTGGACTCCGGCCTGCCCATCCTGGCGATACCCACCACCTATGCCGGGTCCGAGATGACGACCATCTACGGTCTGACCGAGGACGGGCTGAAGAAGACCGGGCGGGACGACCGGGTGCTGCCGCGCACGGTGATCTACGATCCGGACCTGACCATGACGCTGCCGGCCATGCTGAGCGTGACCAGCGGCATCAATGCGATCGCGCACGCGGCCGAGGGGCTGTATTCGGCGACGGCCAATCCGATCCTCGACCTGATGGCCGAGGAGGGCATCGCGGCGCTCGCGCGCGCGTTGCCGGCGATCGCCCGCGGAGAGAACATCGCTGACGCCCGCTCGGATGCGCTCTACGGCGCCTGGCTCTGCGGCACCGTGCTGGCGGGAGTCGAGATGGGGCTGCATCACAAGCTGTGCCACACGCTCGGCGGCACCTTCAACCTGCCGCATGCGCAGACGCACACCATCGTGCTGCCGCATGCGCTCGCGTACAACGCGCCGGCCGCGCCGGAGGCGATGCGGCGCATCGGCAAGGCGGTCGGCGCGGCCGACGATGCCCCGGGCGCGATCTTCGACCTGGCGCGCGCGGCGGGCGCGCCGCTCGCGCTGCGGGACCTCGGCCTGCGCCGCGAGGATCTCGAGCGCGCCTGCGACCTGGCGCTGCAGAACCGCTATCCCAATCCGCGGCCGCTCGAGCGCCAGCCGATGATGGCGCTGCTCGTGGACGCGTTCGAGGGCAGGCGGCCGAATCGCTCCGGTTCGTGATACCGTCTGATCGCCCCGCGCGTGCCCCTCTTGGCGCCGTGACGTCCATCCCCCTGGAAGCATCGATGAATCGCCAGAAGAAGGTAATCGTGACCTGTGCCGTGACCGGCTCCATCCACACCCCGAGCATGTCGCCGCATCTGCCGGTCACGCCCCAGGAGATCGCCGACGCTGCCATCGGCGCGGCCGCCGCCGGCGCGGCAATCGTCCACCTGCATGCGCGCGATCCGCAGGATGGCCGCCCGGACCAGACGCCCGAGGCGTTCATGCGGTTCCTTCCCCGGATACGGGAAGAAAGCGACGTGGTGGTGAACATCACCACCGGCGGCGCGCCGACCATGGAGGTCCGCGAGCGGTTGCAGCCGGCCCTGAAGCTCGCGCCGGAAGTCGCATCGCTCAACCTCGGATCGATGAACTTCGGCCTGTACGAGATGCTGGATCGCTTCAAGGAGTTCCGCCACGACTGGGAGCGGCCGTACCTCGCGGGCAGCGACGACCGGGTGTTCCGCAACACCTTCAAGGACATCGCATTGATCCTCGAATCCTGCCGTGCCAACGGCACCCGGTTCGAGCTCGAGTGCTACGACATCGGGCACCTCTACACGGCGGCGCACTTCCTCGACCGCAAGCTCCTGGAGCCGCCGCTCTTCATCCAGTCGGTGTTCGGGCTGCGCGGAGGGATCGGACCACATCCCGAGGACGTGCTGCACATGAAGCGCACCGCCGATCGGCTGTTCGGCGATGACTTCTTCTGGTCGGTGCTCGGCGCCGGGCGCAACCAGATGTTCGTCGCGACGCAGTCGGCGGTGATGGGCGGAAACGTCCGGGTAGGCCTGGAGGACAGCCTCTGGATCGGACCCGGCAAGCTGGCCGAGAGCAACGCGCAACAGGTCGCGAAGATCCGCCGCATCCTCGAGGAGCTGGGGCTGCAGGTGGCCACGCCGGACGACGCGCGGGCGATGCTGCGCCTCAAGGGCCGCGACAAGGTCAATTTCTGACCGTCGGTTCCCGACCGTCGGCCGCCCCGAACGCCCGGCGCTGGCGCCGGCGGTCGGCGATCAATCCCGGCGCACCAACCCGAGGGGGTCGCCGAAGCGCTCCGTCATGACCGAGTCGAACGCGGCATCTTCGGCCGATACCGCTCCGCCCGCCCGCACCAGATAGGCGTCGGGAGCGTCGATCGAAGACGGCTCCGTGCCTGCCAGGAGCGCCTTGGCCGAGTCCAGCATCAGCCGGCGGAACTGGACCACGCCGATGTCGGTCGGGCCGAGCAGCTCGCGGGTGCGGTCGGCGATCCGTCCCTGGCTGTCCTGGATCGCTGCATCCTGCTCCGACACGCCGATGATCCCGGTGAAATTCTCGGTCTTCTGCAGCGTCCGGTCGATGAGGTAGTCATTGGCCCGGTTGCGGATGGGCCGATACTCCGAATCCATTTCCGGATACACCGCCCCGCCCCGCCGGTAGCTCTGCCGCTCCTCCTCGGTCAACGGCCGGTCCGGGTTCCACGAATACACGTAGACCCAGCACGATTCGTCGTCGATCGGTATCCATGCCTGTGCGTGGTAGGTCTCGCCCGGCGCGGCGCTCGGCGTGTAGGCATGCGCCGGCATGAGGTACTGCGCGATCCGCCAGTAGCGCCTGCCCGCATCCGCGATGCGCGAGGTGCCGAGCACCATGCCGGCACCGTGCTTCACGATGGAGAAGCGCGGGCGCGGGTCCTCTCGCATCCAGCGCACGTGCTCGTGGCTCATGGTGCCCTTGGCATAGCCGCGGGTGGCGCGGGCCGACTTCGCCTCCATCTCCTCCGCCGCCCGGATCACCGGCTGGTGCAGGAACGAGAAGTGGGCGGTGTCCAGCGCCCCCTCCGCGGCCTGCGCCCAGTTGCACTCCTGGAACTTCTTGGAGACGTGGCGGTGGCTCGGCGGCACCAGCGCGAACTCCATCCGGGGGAGCGCGGGCGGCGTCCGGCGCGGGCCCAGGTAGGCCCACACGAAATCGCCCCACTCCCGCGTCGGGTAGGCCCGGATGCTCGCCTTGCGGCAGATGTCCGGCGCGCGGGCCGGGTCGATGGTGGGCGCATCGACGCACTCGCCCTGCACGTTGTACTTCCAGCCGTGGAAGGCGCAGCGGATGCCGGCCTCCTCGTTGCGTCCGAAGAAGAGGTTGGCGCCGCGATGCACGCAGCGCGGCTCGATCAGGCCGACCCGTCCTTCGGTATCCCGGAAGGCGAGCAGCTCCTCGCCGAGCACCTTCACCCGCACCGGCGCACCGTCGGGCTCCGGCAACTGCTCCGACAGCAGGACCGGCAGCCAGAAGCTGCGGAACAGCTGCCCCATCGGCGTTCCCGCGTCCGTGCGGGTCAGCATCTCGTTGTCTTCCTTGCTGAGCACTCGACTTCCTCCAGGTTTCCAGCCGATCCGGCGGGATACGACGCCGGGCAGACCATGGATGCGCCTGCCTCCAGGCTCATGCGACGCGGATCAGTTGGGTTCGATGCCCGCCTGCTTCATGATGCCGGTCCACTTCGGGATATCGGCCGCGATCAGCTTGCCGAACTCCTCCGGCGTGCTGCTGACCGGATCCACCCCCTGCGCGGCAAACTCCTTCTTGAAGACCGGGTCGTTCAGGATCGCGCCGATTTCCTTCGAAAGCCGGTTAACGATCGGCTGCGGCGTTCCTGCGGGTGCGACGATGCCGAACCAGAAGAGCGCGGCATAGCCCGGCACGCCGCTCTCGCCGATGGTCGGGATGTCCGGGAACGACGGGGAGCGCTCCGCGCCGGTCATGCCAAGAACCCGCAGCTTGCCTTCCTTCACCCGCGGCAGCGCCGACACGCCGCCGTCGAACATGATCTGGATGCGGCCGGAGAGGAGGTCGACCAGCGCTTCGCTGCTGCCCCGGTACGGCACGTGCACCATGTTCGTGCCGGTCATCGACTTGAACATCTCGCCGGCCAGATGGACCGAGCTGCCGGTGCCGACCGAGCCGAAGTTGATCTCGCCGGGCTTCGCTTTCGCGAGCGCGATCAGGTCCTTGACCGATTTCGCCGGAACGTCCGGATGCACGACCAGGTAGAGCGGGATCGTGTAGATCAGCGACACCGGGCTGAAGTCCTTCACCGGGTCGTACGGCAGCTTCTTGCGCGCGCCGACATTCAGGACGAGGCTGCTCTGGCTGGCGAGATAGATGGTGTAGCCGTCGGCGGGCGCCCTGGCCGCGATCTCCGCCGCGATGACCTGGTTTGCGCCGGGTTTGTTGTCGATGACGATCGGCTGGCCGAGCCGCTCCGAAAGCGGCTTGACGAGCGCGCGCGCGAAGGTGTCCGCATTGCCGCCGGGCGAATGGCCGAGCACGAGGCGGATCGGCTTGGCCGGCCAGGTGTCGCCGGCCTGCGCCTGCGCGGAAGCCGGAAGCATGGCCAGCGCGGCGAGCATCGCCGCGCCGATCGCGAAGTTCTTCATGGAGGTCTCCTGTGGTTCTTGCGGTTGGGGAACGAAGGCGATGACCGGTCAGTCCTTGAACCAGTCGGACGCGAGGATCGAATCGGCCGCGTCCGAGAGGTCGTCCCAGATCGCCTGGGCCGCGGCAGCGCCGTCCTGGCGGCGCAATGCGCGCAGCACGGCGTTGTGGTGATGGTCGGCCCGCGGGACCGCGTGGGCCTTGGACATGAAGACCTGGCGCAGGAGCGGCCCGGCCTGCATCCACATGCTCTCGATCACCGGAAACATCGCCACGGTACCGGCGCTCTCGTAGAGCCGGAAGTGGAAGCGTCGATTGGCGGCAAGGTACTGCGACACCTCTCCGGCCTCCACGGCCGCGCACATGCTCCGATGATCCTCGGCCATCGCCTCGACCGCCGACGGCCCGATGCGACCGGCGGCACGCAGGGTCACCATCGATTCCAGCTGCAACCGGATCTGCAGGATCTCCTGGAAGCGGGCCCGGGACATCAGCGGCAGGACCACCGAGCGGTTGCGGCGCAGATCGAGCGCACGCTCGGCCACCAGCCGCTTCAGGGCATCTCGCACCGGCATCGGGCTGGTGCCGAACACCTCCGCGAGCGCCCGGATGGTAAAGGTCTGTCCGGGGACGAAATGGCCGTCTATGAGGGCCTCGCGAAGCTGGCCGTAGACCGCGTCATGAAGCTTCCCGGTCCTGCTGCCTGGCTGGACCACCGACAGCGCCGGCGTCGCACTCGCGGCAGCTCGCCGGACCGTCGGCGCGCGCACCGGCCGCGAGGACGCTTCGACCGGCGGGCGGGGGGAGACTCGGGCTTGGCTCATCTTCGGCGTTTGTTATCACAAGTATAGCCGGCTGAGTGACGAGAGATTCCGGCTCAACGATAGCCGGCTTCGCTCCGGGACATCACCGAGCCGGATTGGCCGGCCGCGACCGGTCGCGCGGGCCTCGTCGCGATCGCGCGCGTTTCGTGATAACGTTCGCCTCCCGAGTCCTCCGGCTTGTCGCCGGCCGGTATCTCGGACCCGCCCGCAATCACGCACACCCGCAAGAATCAAAGACGTCCGCGACAAGGACTGGAGGAGACGAACATGACCAGGCAGTGCTACCGGATCCTGATGCTGTTGCTGATGGTCGCGCTCGTCGTTCCGAACGCAGCCAGGGCGGCCGACTGGCCAACGAAGCCGGTTCGCATCATCGTTCCGTACCCGCCGGGCGGGGTCGGCGACATGTCCACCCGGGCGTTCGCGGCACGATTCGCGGAGGCCATCGGCCAGCCGGTCAACGTGGAGAACCTGCCCGGTGGCAACCAGATCATCGGCGTGCAGGCCGCGGCCTCCGCCGAGCCGGACGGCCATACCCTGGTGGTGGTCACGCCCACCAGCCTGGTTCTCAATCCGGCGCTCCGTCGGACGCTGCCCTACGCGCCCGAGAAGCTCACCCTGATCTCGCGGCTGTACAGCTCGCCGCTCTTCGTCATCGTCAACCCGAAGGTGCCGGTGAGCTCGATCGCGGAGCTGATCGCCTACGCGAAGGCGAACCCGGGCGCGCTCAACTACGCCTCGACAGGCGAGGGCGCGGCAACGCACCTGATCACCGAGCGGTTCGCCCAGGTCGCCGGCATCCGCATGAACCATGTGCCGTACAAGGGAGGGTCGGCGATCGCGGTCGACCTGCTGAGCGGTGTCCTGCAGGTCTACTTCGATCCGGGCGCTGCCAGCCTGCCCATGGTGCGCGATGGGCGGCTGAAGGCGCTCGCCGTGACCGGAACCACCCGCTCACGCAGCCTTCCCGAGGTGCCTACGGTCAAAGAGGCAGGCACCAACTACGACGTCATCTCGTGGTGGGGCCTGGGTGGTCCCGAAGGCATCTCCCCCGACGTCGCCAGGCGGATCTCGGCTGCAGCCGCCAAGGCGATCGGCGACGGCTCGGCACTGGCCGACCAGGCCCTCAAGCTCGGCATCGAGTACGGCGCCAGCACCCCGGAGGAGTTCACTGCCTTCGTCGAGAAGGAGCGCAGCCTGTGGGGCGGCGTGGTGAAGACCCTGGGACTGAAGGCACAGTAGGACGGGACGAGCCATGGCGAATGCACGCGGCATCTTCGGCGAGGAGGATTTCCGGCTGGACGAGGCGATCGACGCCGAGCGCTACAACCGGGAGTCGCCGTACAACCACTTCGGATACCAGCCGGTCCGCAAGGAGCACCGCCATTCGCCGGCCAGGGTATCCGGAGCGCTCCCTCCGGACCTCGAGGGCGCATACCTTCGGAACGGCACCAACGTGCAGTTCGACAAGGTCACGGTGCGGGCCCACGCATTCAACGGCGCCGGCATGCTGCACCAGGTCCAGATCCGCGATGGGCGGGCGACCTACTCCAACACCTACGTGCGGACGCCGCGCTACGAATTCGAAAGCGAAGCAGGCCGTGAGGTCTATCCCAGCTACGGTGACATGGCGTGCAGCGGAATGCCCGGACTGGAGCGGATCCGGCTGTCCGATCGCAAGCGCGCCAGCGGGCTCATTCCGGACTGGTCCGCGCTCGAGGCGAATCCTGCCTCCACCTCCATCCAGTACCACGACGGCCGGCTCTATTGCCTCCAAGGCAGCGGACTGCCCTTCGTCCTCGATGCCGAAGTCACCGATGGCCTGCTGACGCTCGACGGCCGCGGGCACCTGGAGAGCTGGGAAGGTCGCCTGCCGGTGCCGTTCTCCGCGCACCCGCGCATCGATCCGGACAATGGCGATTTCCACGGGGTATCCCTCGACTCGTCCGGCAGGGCGCTCTGGCAGATGCAGGTCTCCGGCGGCGAGCTGGTCCACTGCACCCGGGTGCACCAGTTTGCGCCGGACACCCCCATCACCGGCACCATCCACGACTACTTCCTGACGGCGAACCATGTCGTGATCGCCGATGTGTCGCTTCGCCTTTCGCCCCGATACATCTCGGGACCGGGCGGCAGCTTCTGGCAGTTCGAGCCGTCCCACCGCCTGCGCTGGGGCGTGATGCCGCGCGACCCTGCCCGGGGTGGCGGCGTGCAGTGGTTCGAGACGGCAAACCCCGGCATGATCTGGCACGTGGTCAACGCATGGGAAGAGACGGCCGGTGGCGATCGCATCGTCCTCTATGCGCCGGTGTTCAGCGAGTATCCGCCGGATGTGCCGATCCACACGCCGAAGGAGCCGCCGGCGCGCCTGACGCGTTGGGTACTCGACCTGCGGTCCGGCAAGGTCGAGGAAGAACGACGCCTGCTCCAGCATGGCTACGAGCGGCCGAGCCTCAACCTGTCGCGCGTGGGCAAGCAGAGTCGCTATGCCTACCTGATCGACGAGGAGTCGGTGGGCTACATGGGCAAGGGCGTGCTGAAGTACGACCTGATTGACGAGCGCGAGGTGGCGTTCTTCGACTATGGCGCGAAGTTCGGCGGCGAGGCGCTCTTCGTGCCCAGAGCCGGTTCGGTCGCCGAGGATGACGGCTACCTGCTCGACCTGCTGATGTCCGAGGGCGAAGGCGAGCTGCTGGTGCTGGATGCGGCCACGATGAAGGAGCTCGCGCGCGTGCACCTGCCCGCGCGGGTGCCCTTCGGGGTGCACGCCTGCTGGTTGGACAATGCCAAGCTTGCGGCGATCTCCAGCCGGGCCAATGGCAACCGGACGCCGCGCTCGCGCTGACCGGCGGTCGCGCGGCAAGCCGCGACGGGTCTGCCTGCCGCCCCCGAGTCAGTCGTGCCGGCCGCAGGCCTGGCCCAGCACCGCGCCTGCAGCCTTCGCGTCCGGCCCGCGCCAGGCGACCATCTGGTCCGGCCGGATCAGCGCGAGCGGCGCCTGGTAGAGATCGCGCAGCGCCGGCACGGGAAGAGCCACCACGGCGAGCTCGATGCCGAGCGTCGCCGCCGCTGCGCGGAACGGTCCGGGATCCGGCGCATCCGGCCCGAGCACCAGCAGCGTCCACTCCGGCCCGAAAACGTCGTATAGCGAGCGGCCGTCGTCGAGCCAGGCATGCGGCGGCCGCCCGCCGGGACACGCACTCGGGACATAGATGTTCGCGTCGTCGGGCGGCGGCGCGGTGCCGTCCTTCACGATCAGCGGCGAATCATCGTAGCGGCCGCCGAAGGTGACGCCGGGAATGTTGAACTCGAGCCGCGCATGGGCGTCGAGGTAGGCGCCGGCACGGGCGCGCTCGGCGGCGCCCGCCGGCGAGTCCTCCTCGAGCAGCGGAGTCGCCTTGAAGTGGCCGACGGAATCGGCGAAGCGCCGCGCGTAGCCGGTGTTGCGCAGCGCGAGCGGCTTGCGCTCGCGCTCGTAGGTGGCGAGCAGGGAGGCGGGCGCGACGCCGCGCAGCACCGCGGCCAGCTTCCAGCCCAGGTTCACCGCATCCTCCACCGCCGTGTTGTAGCCGAGGCCGCCGGTCGGCGTGAAGAGGTGAGCGGCATCGCCGCCGATGAAGACGTTGCCGATGCCGAAGCGCTCCGCCACCAGCGAGTGCCCGGCGGTCCAGGTGCCGACCGACAGCACTTCGATGGGGAAGGGCCGGCCCATGGCTTCCTCGAAGATCCGCCGCGCATGGGCGGCATCCCAGCGGCTGGCATCCTCGTCGGGGCGCACGGCGGCGTGGAAGACGAACTCGGTCGCGCCGTCCAGCGCGCACATGAAGGCGCGGCGCTCGGCGTTGATGGTCACCGTCATCCAGCTGCGCCGATGCGGCAGCGCTTCCGCGAGGCCCGGCGCGCGAAGATGCACCGCGAACATCTGGCCGCCCATGAAGTCGCGACGGACGCCGGTGGTGCCGCCATGCCGGATGCCGAGCCGGTTGCGAACGAAGCTGCGGGCGCCGTCGGCGCCGACCAGGTAGCGGCAAGTGACCGTGACCGGGTCGCTGCCGCGTACCGGCGGTCCGGTGCCGTCGTCGGCCCGATCCGATGCGGCCAGCCGCGCGGTCACCCGCGCGCCGTCGTCGCGGAAGTCCTCCAGCATCCAGCCGAGGTGCAGGCGCACCGACGGCAGGGTGCGGACATGCTCGAAGAGGGTGGCCTCGACATAACGCTGGGAGATCCGGTGCGGCAGCTCCGCGGCGCTCCAGGAGCCGGTAAGCCGCCGGACCTGTTCGCGCGCCTGCCGCGCGGTGGGCAGCGCGAGCCGGGCGAGCTCGTGGCCCGCGAAGCGGGTCACGTAGGCGATGTCGGTCGGATGGTCCGGCGGCAGGCCCTGGGAGCGGATCGCCTCCGAGAGCCCGAGCCGGCGGAAGTGCTCCATCGTCCGTGCCTGGGTGGCATTGGCCTGCGGCACCGCGGCCACCGCATCGCGCGGATCCACCAACAGGCAATCGATGCCGCGGCGGCCGAGCTCGCTCGCAAGCATCAGGCCGCAGGGCCCCGCGCCAGCGACGAGCACCGCGGCATGCGGGGTCGGACGTTCCATGGTCGGCGTGCAATCGTGATGCGTGGATCGGTGGGCATGATATGCCACGCCCCGTGTCGATCGGGAGCAAGGGTGGACTGCACCGGCGGCCTCATGATCTACTGGCAGTCGCAAGTCGCTGCATCGGCAAGTGGCTGGATCGTATCGAGAAGAGGAGACCGCAGGAATGGACGACGGCTTGTTGGAGGAGGCGCGCATACGCCGCATGGTGGAGCGCTGGGCAGTGTGGCGGGACGCCGGGAACTGGGAGCGTTTCCGCACGGTCTGGCATCCGGACGGCGTCATGATGGCCACCTGGTTCCAGGGGCCGTTCGAGGACTTCATCCGCGTGACGCAGGAGGGCTGGAGCAAGGGCGTGAGCATCCTTCACTTCCTCGGTGGCTCGGCCATCGAGGTGGCCGGCGACCGCGCCATCGCGCAGACCAAGATGACCATCTCGCAGCGGGGACCGGTGGAAGGCGTCACCTGCGACGTGGTCTGCACCGGCCGCTTCTACGATTTCATCCAGAAGCACGAAGGCGAGTGGAAGCTGCTGCACCGGCAGCCCATCTATGAGAAGGATCGCATCGATCCGCTCGATCCGGCGGCTGCGCCCAAGCTCGATCCCGAGATGCTCGCGAGCTTCCCCGAAGGCTATCGCCACCTCGCCTACATCCAGACGCGGATCGGCTACAAGGTCAAGCTCGACATGCCGATGCTGAAGGGCGCGGCGGTGGAGGCGCTCTATCGTCGCGGCGCGCACTGGCTCGCCGGCGGCCCATTGGAGAGGTGAGACGATGATGACATCCGAGAAAGTGGCACGCCGCTCGCTCCGTGATCGCAGCGCAGGCGGCGCAAGTCACGCCCGCCGCGCCAGCCGCCGAGGCCGGATCGCCGGCGCCGCGCTGGTCGCGAGGACCGCGTTCGCATGCGCCGCCCTGTTCGCGCTGCCGTCGGGGCAGGCGCTTGCCAGCGAGTCCTATCCCGTCCGCCCGGTCAAGGTGGTGGTGCCGCAGCCGCCGGGCGGCGGCTTCGATTTCGTCGGCCGCCTGCTGGGCGAGCATCTGGGGCGGGAGCTGGGGCAGACCTTCATCGTGGAGAACCGGCCGGGCTCGGGAACGCTGGTCGGCACCGATGCGGTCGCCAAGTCCGAGCCGGACGGCTACACGCTGCTGGTCGGGTCGGTGTCCAACATCGCCCTGAACCCGGGGCTCTATTCCAACCTTCCCTACGACAGCCTGCGCGACTTCAAGCTGCTCGGCCTGGCTGCCAGCTACAGCTACACCCTGATCGCGCGCAACAGCCTGCCACAGTCGTCGCTGAAGGAGGTGATCGCCGAGGCGCGGGCGAATCCGCGCAAGCTCACCTATGCATCGGCCGGCAACGGCTCGGGCCAGCACGTGATCGCCGCCGCGCTCTGGCACCTCGCCGGCGTCGAACTGGTCCACGTGCCGTATCGCGGCGCGCAGGCCGCCTACCAGGACCTGCTGGGAGACCGGGTGGATCTCTTCTTCGATCTCGCCCCGACGGCGAGCCGGCAGATCGCCGGCGGACGCGCCAAGCCGCTGGCCACCTCGGGCGGCGCGCGCAATCCGGCCCATCCGGACCTGCCGACGATCCGGGAGAGCGGCGCGGCGGACCTCGAGCTCGAATCCTGGTTCGGCCTGTTCGCGCCCGCGAAGACGCCGCCGGAGGTGACCGAACGCCTGCGCGCGGCGCTCGCCAAGGTGGCGGCGAACCCGGAGGTCCAGGAGGCGCTGCGCAAGGCGGGGGGCCGGCCGCTGACGCTCCAGCCCGAGCAGGCCCGGTCGCTGGTGGAAGGCGACGTCAAGCGCTGGTCGAAGCTGGTCAAGGACATCGGCATTCGCCTCGACTGACGGCGGGCGGCCGCCCGGGCCGCCGACCGCCCGGACCGCACCGGCCGCGCCGCGTCGGTGTTCGCGGCAGCCGCGCCAGGTTTGTCGCGGCTGCCGCTTCGGTGATATGGTTGAAGCCCTCGCCTGCGGCGGGGACGCCCCGTCGTCCGCGCCGGCGTGATGATCAGGAGACGCAATCCATGGCCCAGCTCGAAGCGAACGAACTCGCCGAGGCGGTGATCGCGCGCATGAAGGAATCGCCGGATCCCCGATTCCGGGAGATCATGACGTCCCTCGTCCGGCACGCCCACGCGTTCGTCCAGGAAGTGCAGCTCACCGGCGACGAGTGGATGAAGGGCATCGAGTTCCTGACCGCGACCGGCAAGATGTGCGACGAGAAGCGGCAGGAGTTCATCCTCCTGTCGGACACGCTCGGCATCTCGATGCTGGTGGTGGCGATCGCCCAGGCCAAGGGATTGAAGGCACAGCCGGGGTCCACCGCTGCGTTCGCGCCGACCGAGGCCACGGTGCAGGGACCCTTCTTCTGGGAGGGGGCGCCGGAGCTGCCGCTCGGCGCGAACCTGCAGGGGGCGGCGCCCGGGGAGCCCGCCTGGTACAGCGGCAAGGTGACCGATCTCGAAGGCAAGCCGATCGCCGGCTGCCTGATGGAGATCTGGTCGGGCGACGGTGAAGGCATCTACGACATGCAGCGCGGAGAGGAGGCGCAGATGATGCTGCGCGCGCGGCTGCGCACGGATGCGGACGGCGGCTACCGGTTCTGGTCGATCAAGCCGAGCTTCTACCCGGTGCCGGCCGACGGACCCGCCGGCGACATGCTGCGCAAGATGGGGCGCCATCCCAACCGGCCCGGACACATCCACATGATGCTGAAGGCGCCGGGCTACCACCCGCTCACCACGCATCTCTTCGCGAAGGACAGCCCGTACCTGGATTCGGATGCGGTGTTCGGCGTGCGCGACAGCCTGGTCGTGGACTACGAGAAGCATCCGCCGGGCAAGGGACCGGACGGCCGGGTGCTCGAGGGTCCATGGCATTCCACCCGCTACGACTTCCGGCTCGCGCCGGCCTGATCGGTTCACCGGTCCCGAGGGAGCTCCAGTTGAAGATCGGCAAGGCCACGGTCGCACGCTCGGCGATCTGCACCTCGAACGAGCACCACATCGTCGTCCGCGGCAAGGACCTGTGCAACGACCTGATCGGCCACGTCGGCTTCGCCGACTACTTCCACTTCCTGCTCACCGGCCGGCGGCCGGATGCCGCGGCCAGCGCGGTGCTGGACGCGACGCTGGTCGCGATCGCCGAGCACGGGCTGGTGCCGAGCGTGCAGGCCGCCCGGATGACCCTGGCCGCGGCGCCCGACGCGATGCAGGGCGCCGTCGCGGCCGGCATCCTGGGCTGCGGCTCCGTCATCCTCGGCGCGTCGGAGACCGCCGGGCGGCTCTTCGTGCAGATCGACGAGGCGGCGCGGCAGGGGAACGGCGACGTCGCCGCCGCGGCACGCGCCGCGGTCGCGTCGTTGCGCGAGCGCCGGCAGGCGGTGCCGGGCTACGGGCATCCGCAGCACAAGGCCCGCGATCCGCGGGTCGCGCGGCTCTTCGAGGTCTCCCGGGCGGCCGGCGGCGGCCAGCGCTACATCGAGATCGCCGAGGCGGTGGAAGCGGCGATCCCGGACGTCTATAAACGCGAGTTGAAGCTCAACGTCTCCGCCGCCATCCCGGCGGTGCTGCTCGGCGTCGGCTTTCCGGTCGACGCCCTCAAGGGCGTGCCGATCCTCGCGCGCACCGCCGGGCTGATCGCGCATCTCACGGAGGAGCTCGCCCAGCCGGCCGGCTTCGCGCTCTCGTACCAGGCGACCACCGGCTACGAGTACACCGGCGACCTGCCGCCGGGTTTCGACCAGCCGGGTCGATCCTGAGCCTGCACGGGATGCGCCGATGAGCCGCGTCCTCGAAGGACTGCGCGTCCTGGAGCACGGCACCTTCATCACCGGGCCGGCGGCGGCGATGCTGCTCGCGGACCTGGGCGCGGACGTGGTGAAGGTGGAGATGCCCGGCACCGGAGATCCGTTCCGCGCGTTCAAGGGCGGGCTCTACAGCCCGCACTTCCAGACCTACAACCGCAACAAGCGCAGCATCACCCTGGATACGCGGCAGGCGGCCGATCTCGAGCGCTTCGATGCGCTGGTGCGCGATGCCGACGTCTACCTGCAGAACTTCCGGCCCGGCGTCGCCGAGCGGCTCGGCGCCGGCGAGGCGCGCCTGCGCGAGATGAACCCGCGGCTGGTCTACTGCGCGATCAGCGGCTTCGGCCCGAACGGGCCGTCCGCGGCACGCCCGAGCTACGACACGGTGGCGCAGGCGGCTGCGGGCTTCCTGGGCCTGCTGGTCAATCCGGAGAACCCGCGGGTGGTCGGGCCGGCGCTCGCCGACGCGCTCACCGGCTTCTACGCCGCCTACGGCATCCTCGGCGCGCTGTACGAGCGCAACCGCACCGGCCGTGGCCGCACGGTGGAAGTGTCCATGCTGGAGGCGATGGTGCACTTCAACCTGGATGCGTTCACGCACCTGTTCTCGGAGAACGAGGTGATGGGACCGTACAGCCGGCCGCGGGTGTCGCAGTCCTACGTGATGAAGTGCCGCGACGGCAAGTGGATCGCGCTGCACATGTCCTCGCCGGAGAAGTTCTGGCAAGGCCTCGCGCGGGCGGTGGAGCGACCGGACATCTTCGACGACGATCGCTTCCGAACCCGGGAGGCCCGCATCCAGAACCAGGAGGCGATGATCGACCTGCTCGGTCCGCTCTTCCTTGCGCGCGACCGCACCGAGTGGTGCGAGCGGCTGCTCGCCGAGGACGTGCCGCATGCGCCGATGTACACCACGGCCGAGGTGCCGGAGGACCCGCAGGCCCGGCACCTGCAGCTCTTCGTCGAGACCGACCATCCGGCCGGCGGACGGTTTCGCACCGTGCGCCCCCCCGTCTCGTTCGACCACGAGCGCCGGCTCGACGTGACCGCGCCGCCGCTGCTCGGCCAGCACGACGACGACTTTCGCGACGGCTGGAACAGCGCGTCGCCGCCAGCCAGGGAGACAGAATGACCATCCGACCGCTTCGCCGCCGTTCGATCGCCGCCGTGCTCGGTGCCCTTGCCGCCGTCTCGCTCGGGTCCGTTTCCTGGAGCGCCGCGGCCCAGGACTTTCCCTCGCGGCCGGTGAAGCTGGTCGTGCCGTTCGGGCCGGGCACCACGACGGACATCATCTCCCGGGTGGTCGCCGAAGGGCTCGGCAAGTCGCTCGGACAGACGGTCGTGGTCGAGAACCGGTCGGGCGCCGGCGGCAGCATCGGCACCGACCTGGTGGCGAAGGCACCCGCGGACGGCTATACGCTCGTGATGGGCACTGTCGGCACGCATGCCATCAACACCGCGCTCTACCGGCGCCTGCCCTACGACGCGCAGAAGGATTTCGTGCCGATCGCATTCGCCGGCTACACGCCCACGCTGCTGGTCGTGTCGGGCAGCTCGGGGATCCGTTCGCTCGCGGACCTGGCGGCGCAGGCGGCCAGGCCGGGCGGCATCTCCTTCGCTTCGGCGGGCAACGGCACCTCGGGCCATCTCGCCGGCGAGCTGCTGAAGTCCAAGCTCGGCGGCGAGGTGGTGCACGTGCCGTACAAGGAAGGCGGGCTCGCCATGTCCGACGTGATGTCCGGCCAGGTGCAGTTCATGTTCTACCACCCCGCAGCGGTGATGCCTCATGTGAAATCCGGCAAGCTGCGCGCGCTCGGCGCCTCCGGCCTCTCGCCCAGCTCGGCCGCGCCCGACGTGCCGCCGATCGCGCAGCAGGGCTACGAGGGCTTCGACCTGGTCGCCTGGTTCATGCTCTACGCGCCGGCGGGAACGCCCGAGCCGGTGACCGCGCGATTGCGGCAGGCGGCCAGCGAGGCGCTCGCCAGCCCGGAGGTGCGGGGCAAGCTCGGTGCGCAGGGCGTGGAGCTGCGCGACATGAAGCCGGACGAGCTGGCGCGGTTCGGGGCGGCGGAGATCGCGAAGTGGTCGGACCTGGTGCGCCGCTCGGGAGCCCGGGTGGACTGACCGGCCGGGCCCCGCGTCGGGCCGTACGCGACGCGAACAGAACACGATCAACGGGGAGACACACATGAAGCACGCGAGACGTCACTTTTCGCTCGGGATTGCCTCGACCGCCGCTGCGCTCACGCTTCCGGCCCGGGGGGCCGACGGGCCAGTCCGCATCGGCAGCACGCTTGCGCTCACCGGACCGCTCTCCGCCACCGCGCTCACCCACAAGCTGGTGGGCGAGATCTACCTGGAGGGGCTCAACAGCCGCGGCGGCCTGCTCGGCCGCAAGGTGGAGTGGCTGGTCAAGGACGACCAGTCCAAGGCGGACCTCGCGCGCACGCTCTACGAGCAGCTGGTCACCTCCGACAAGGTGGATCTGCTGATGGGACCCTATGCCACAGGCGCGATCCTCTCCGCGATGGGCGTCGCGCAGCGCTACGGCAAGGTCCTGGTGCACCACACCTTCGGCATTCCGTCGCTGGCGAAGTACGACATGCAGTTCCCGGCATGGTCGCTCGGGCCGACGCCCGGCACGACCGTGCCCAATACGCTCTTCGACGCGCTGGAGACGCTCCCGAAGCCGCCGAAGACGATCGCCATCGTGACCAGCAAGTTCCCGTCGATCCACTTCCTTTCGCTCGGCGGCCGCGAGATCGCGAAGAAGCGCGGCCTGAAGGAGGTGCTGTTCCTCGAATGGGAGTTCGGCAACCGGGACTTCGGGCCGATCGCCGCGCGGGTCAAGGATGCGAAGCCGGACCTGGTGTGGATGGGGGACATCGCGCTCGAGGGCAACATGCTGCTGGACGCGATGAAGAAGATCGACTACGTCCCGCCGCTGCACTTCCACCTCTACCCGGCCCCGGGGCCGATGACCCAGTCGGCCGACGGCAACAACGCGCTGTCGCTCACCATCTTCGAGGAGCATCCGCCCTTCACCGACAACCGGGTCGCGGCCGACTTCGTGCGGGTGTTCAACGAGCGCGCGAAGAAGGCGAACCTGCCCGACACCCGGGTGGAGGTGCAGGCGGCCGCCTCCTTCTCGGCCTGGCAGGTGCTCGAGGCGGGCGTGACCGGCGCGAAGAGCCTGGAGGACAAGGCAATCGCCGCGTGGCTCCGGAAGAACCAGGTCGAGACCATCCAGGGCCGGCTGCGCTTCGACGGTCCCAGCAACTACGGCGACGACCTGATGAAGATCAAGCAGGTCCAGGACGGCGAGTGGGTGGTGGTCTGGCCCAAGGAGTTCGCCAAGCCCGGGGCCCGGCTGCGGGCCTAGCGCCGGCCTGCCAGCATCTCGCGGAGCCGCGGTGAGCCTGCCGAGCCTGAACCTGCTTCTGCAGTCCGTCCTCTCCGGGATCTTCATCGGCAGCCTCTATGGCCTCATCGGGCTCGGACTCGGGCTCAGCTGGGGCTTGCTGCGGCAGATCAACCTGGCCCACTTCGGCCTGGTGTTCCTGGCCGCCTACCTGAGCTACCAGATGGCGAGCGTCGGCGGCATGGATCCGTTCCTGTCGCTGCTCTTCATCGCGCCGGCCTTCTTCCTGGTCGGCGCGGCGATGCAGTGGGTGCTCGCCCGCTTCGACGTGACGCCGTTCAACTCGCTGCTGGTCACCTTCGGCATCGCGGTCATCATCGAGAGCGGCATCCAGTGGTTCTGGACGGCCGACTTTCGCCGGCTCGAGTCCCACTACGCCGACATGCGGTTCACCGTCGGCTCGTTGTACGTGCCGGTGCCCGAGTTGATCACGCTGCTGCTCTCCGCCGGCATCGCGCTGTCGATCTGGGCGGCGATGCGCTATACGCGGCTCGGCCGCGCCATGCGGGCGATGGCCGAGGACGGGCCGATCGCCGCGGCGTTCGGCATCGACCAGAAGGGCATGTCGCTGCTGCTCGCCGGCACCTGCGCGGCGCTCGCCGCCGTGGCGGGCGTGTGCCTCGCGCTCGGCTTCACCCTGTCGCCATCGCAGATCTTCGCCTGGGTGGGCGTGGTGTTCGCCGCCGTCATGCTGGGCGGCCTCGGCAGCGCGCTCGGTCCGCTCATCGCCGGCGTGGTGATCGGCGTGAGCGAAGCCGTGACCATGGCGGTAGCCTCGCCCTCGTGGGCGCCGATCGTCTCCTTCTCGCTGCTGATCCTGGTGCTGCTGTTCCGGCCCGGGAAGCTGCGCGGATGAGGCGGTCGCGAGAGCGACAGGAAGGCCGGCCATGACACGCGCCGCCGGTCCGCGCGCGGGCATGTTCCCCGCGGCCGCGATCCTGCTGCCTGCCGGCGCGCTCGCCAGCCTGCCGTGGCTCGGCATGCCGGCCTTCTACGAATCTTTCCTCTACCTCGTCTGTCACTGGATGGTGCTCGCGCTGTCCTGGAACATCCTGTCCGGCTACTCCGGCTACTTCTCGTTCGGCCACGGCGCCTTCTTCGGCGTCGGGGTCTACACCTCCGCCTGGCTCGCCGCCAACCTCGAGTGGCCCTTCCTCGCCACGCTGCCGGCAGCGGCGGCGACGGCGGCGCTGCTCGGGGTCGCACTCGGCGCGGTGGTGTTCCGCGTGAAGGCGGTGCGCGGCGAGCTGTTCGCGCTGCTGACGCTCGCGGTGACCTTCGTGGTGGCCACCATCATCCTCAACACCCCGGTCGACGGCGGCCCGGGAATCTACCTGCATTCGGTGCCGGTGCCGGCCATCGGACCGACCGCCTCCGGCTCCCTCTACCTGATGTCGCTCGCGGCCGCGACCGCAGCGCTGCTGGTCGCCTGGCATGTGAGCCGCAGCCGGCTGGGCACCGGCCTGTTCGCCATCCATGACGACGAGGACGTCGCCGAGGTGATGGGCGTGCCCACCTACCGCTTCAAGCTGGCCGCCTTCGCCATCTCCTGCGCGCTGGCCGGCGTGGCGGGCGGCATCCAGGCACTCTTCGTCACCTACGTCACCGTGGCGGAGACCTTCAACATCACCGTGCCGCTCACGGTGGTGCTGATGAGCGTGCTGGGGGGCACCCGGCACTGGGCCGGACCCGCGGTGGGTGCGGTGGTGATCACCTGCCTGCTCTTCTACTTCACCACGGGGCTCGACCCGGTGCTCGGCAAGGCGGCCGTCGGCCTGATCCTCGTGGCGGTGATCCTGTTCCTGCCGGCAGGCCTGCTCGGCTCGCTGGTCCGGCACAGGCGGAGAGCCGCCCCGGTCGCGGCCCCGGGGAACGACGAACCGGCTGCCGCCGGCCTGCCGGCGGAGCCTGGCGCGGCGGCGCAGCCTGCGGGCGGGCGG
>JAEWEW010000106.1 GCA_023389175.1 Pseudomonadota bacterium
GGTTGAGCCTGTGCGTCGGCGTAACGGCAACGAGAACTCAAAGACGTCACTACACACGTAGAACTGATCGCAGAAGACTTCCGGACGCGGGTTCGATTCCCGCCGGCTCCACCAATGCACGATCCAAGGCCGTCCGACGGCATCCGAGAACCCGCCTAAGTGCGGGTTTTCTTTTGGTTTTTTGATCCATCTGGGGGCAATAGTGTCCATTGACATCCAGCCGTCGGCGGGGGCAACATTGGGGGCATCCGACCCACCCGCCTGAAAGGTGCCCCCACATGGCCCTAACCGATACTGCGATCCGCAACGCCAAACCTGGAAAGACGCCAGCAGGCAAGGTGACCTCCAAGCCTTACAAGCTGGGCGACTCTGGGGGGCTGTACTTGGAAGTGACTCCCACCGGGGGCAAGTACTGGCGACTGAAGTACCGTATTGGGGGCAAGGAAAAGCGGCTGTCGCTCGGCGTCTATCCGGACGTTCCGCTGGCTTCACCGAAGGGCCGAACCAAGATCAAGGGCGCTCGGGAGTTGCGGGACGAGGCTCGGAAGCAGCTTTCCGCCGGCATCGACCCAAGCGAGCATCGGAAGGCGACCAAGACGGCACGCGCCGAGCGAGCGGTGAACAGCTTCGAGGTAGTGGCGCGAGAGTGGTTCGCTAAGCAAGCGCCGAATTGGAACGCGGCGCATGGCGACAGAATCATTCGGCGACTTGAGCGCGACGTGTTCCCCTGGATCGGTGCCCGGCCGGTGGCCGAAGTTCCCGCGACCGAGCTACTGGCCGTCCTGCGCCGAGTCGAGGGTCGTGGCGCGCTAGAAACTGCGCACCGGACGTTGCAGAACTGCGGGCAGGTATTCCGCTACGCCATCGCGACCGGCCGGGCCGAGCGCGACCCGTCGGGCGACCTTCGCGGGGCGCTGCCACCCGTCAAGGGCGAGCACTTCGCGGCCGTTACCGAGCCGAAGCGGCTTGCCGAAATCCTCCGGGCGCTGGACGGCTATCAAGGAACGTTCACGGTCCAATGCGCCCTGCGGCTCGCCCCACTGGTTTTCGTGCGCCCCGGCGAGCTGCGCAAGGCCCGCTGGGCGGATATCGACTTGGAGGCGGCCGAGTGGCGATACATGGTCACCAAGACGGAAACTGCGCATATCGTGCCGCTCGCGACCCAGGCCGTCGCAATCCTTCGCGACCTTCACAAGCTAACCGGGCGCAGCGAATTCGT
This sequence comes from Pseudomonadota bacterium, assembly GCA_023389175.1. Classification (GTDB taxonomy): domain Bacteria; phylum Pseudomonadota; class Gammaproteobacteria; order Burkholderiales; family Burkholderiaceae_E; genus Lautropia. The sequence goes on from JAEWEW010000106.1 coordinate 1,220, forward strand.
GTTCCCCGGTGCGCGCACAAACGGCCGGCCGATGAGCGACAACGCGATCCTAGCGGCGATGCGCCGGCTTGGCATTCCTAAGGAAGAAATGAGCGGACACGGCTTCCGCGCCGTTGCCCGAACGATCCTCGATGAAGTACTGGGCGCCCGCCCCGACCTCATCGAGCATCAGCTTGCGCATGCGGTCCGTGACCCGAACGGCCGGGCCTACAACCGAACGGCACATCTTCCGGAGCGACGGAAGATGATGCAGCAGTGGGCCGACTGGCTGGACAAGCAGAAGGCCGGGGCGGCGGTGATTCAACTTCATGCGAATGGCAAATAGCGACTCTGCCGCGAACGGCAACTTGCAGGAAGTGCAGACCAACCTTCCCGTACTCAAGGAACTTGAAGGGGAGATCGGTAGGCCACTAGCCGACTGGACGCCAACCGAGTTACGAACTCAAGTCCAGAACCTCACCGGAAAGCTAGGCCAGCTCCTCGAGATCGCAGAGTCACTTTCAAGCGACTTCGATCAAGTCATACAGCTGAGCGAGGAACTGCAATCACGATCCAGCCGACCTATAAGAGCGCGACGCGTCACTCTTGCATCACTTCTCAAGTCTTCGAAGATAGCCGCGAAGAACAAGCGCGGACGCCCAAGACTCATCGCACTTTCCGACCAAGAAATTTTGAAACTGGCCACGTTTGGGCGGCTCGAATTGAGACTGCGCACGGATCGCGCCGTGTTCACCGACTTCATGCAGTTCGTCCACCAAGAGCAAGGAAAGCACACCGTGGGCAAGAGCTTTGAACGAAAAGTTCAGAGTCTCCGTGAACGGGCTAGCCGAGCGAGGAAGTTGCAGAATTCGACCTAAGAGTTCGGGGTGAGACCCCGATTTCTGCAAGCTAGATGCGCTTCTACTCCATCCATAGCCGACATTGGCCGGCTTCCTCCAAGGATGGACAAATGCACCGACTACCCGAAACCGGATATCTACGCCTTTCCCAGATCATCGGCAACGCCAAGGCGAAGCCACCAATCCCTGCCGTCATTCCCATCGGTAAGTCGAGCTGGTGGGCCGGAGTCAGGGCGGGACGGTACCCCAAGCCGGTCAAGTTATCACCGCGCGTTACCGCATGGCGAGTCGAGGACATTCTCAAACTCATCGCGCAGGCCGGCGAGTAAGGGGCAGAGCGATGGCAAGCCCCAGAAATGGAAAGGGCCGCGACGGTGGCGACCGCGCGACCCCGGAAGGCACTTCGAGCAAGCAAGATCATAGCGCGACCAACGTAAGGGCAGCGACCAGCATCCGCGCCCTGCCGATAGGCTCCGCGCTGAGAGCGCAGTTGCATCAGGCCCGCAGGTGGCAAGGTGCTGGCGAGGGGGCGTGCGATGCATAGCCCCATCGAGCAATTTCGCGAGGCGATCCGGGCAGCAGGACTGAATCCGCCCGACGTGATCGTGGCTGACGGCAAGTTGCGGCGCTTCGCTGTCAATGGCAAACGCGGCGACGATTCCGGTTGGTACGTCGCGCACGACGACGGCATCCCGGCGGGCGCATTCGGCGACTGGCGCTCCGGACTCTCGCAGACGTGGCGCGCGGACGTGGGCCGCAGGCTCACGCCGAAGGAGGAGTCCGCGCATCGTGAAAAGCTAGCGGCCATCCGCCAAGCGCGCGCAGCCGAGGGCGGGAAACGACACGCCGACGCGGCGTGCAAGGCGGCTGCACTGTGGAAGGCCGGCACGCCGGCCGGGGCGGATCACCCGTACCTGACTCGCAAAGGCGTTGCGCCGGTGGCTAGCCTGCGCGAGCTTCCGGCCGACGACGTGGCGCGCATCGCCGGCTATTCCCCGAAGGCCAAAGGTGAGCCGCTCGCCGGTCGAGTACTGCTGGCCCCGGTCGTGATCGGCGACAAGCCGTCCACTGTCGAGCTGATCGACGAGTCCGGACGGAAGTCGGCACTCGCCGGCGGGGCGAAGGCAGGCGGCTACTGGGCCGCGCAGGCCCTGCCCGATGGCGACGGCGAAGGTTCCTGCATCCTGATTGCCGAAGGCGTAGCAACTGCACTGTCGGCACGCGAGGCAACGGGACACTCGGCGATTGCCGCCCTGTCGGCCGGCCAGCTTGCGGCGGTGGCGCGCACCATGCGCGAGCGGCACCCGGCGGCGCGGCTGGTGGTCCTGGCCGACGTGCTTGACGCAACCGGCGAACCTGACCCGCGAGCGGTCGAGGCGGCATGCACTACCGGCGCAGTGCTCGCCATCCCCGACTTCGAGGCCGAGCGTCCCGAGGGCGCAACCGACTTCAACGACATGGCCACGCACCGGGGCAAAGAAGCCGTGAAACGAGCCATAGACGCCTCGATTGCAGCGGCAATGGCCGGCGGAGGTGCGTTCAATGACGAAAATCCCGTTATCGTCGATTCTGCCGGTTGGCCAGAACCGCAACCGCTGACCGCCAGACTCGATCCCGAAGCCTACCCGTTCGACGCGCTGCCCGACGGTATCCGGGCAGCGGTGCAGGAAGTCGCGGGGTTCGTGCAAGCGCCTGTCGCGCTGGTCGCATCGTCCGCGCTCGGTGCGCTATCACTGGCATGCCAAGCGCAAGCCGACGTGAAGCGCGCCGAACGACTGCAAGGCCCTTGCGGACTGTTCCTGCTGGCCATTGCCGACAGCGGTGAGCGCAAGACGACGTGCGATGGCTTCTTCACGTCGGCGATTCGAGAGTATGAAGCCGAGCAAGCCGAACTGGCGAAGCCCGAGCTGCAACGCTTCGCTGCGGCCATCGCGGCATGGACCGCCGAGCGCGACGGCATCCTAGCCTCGATTAAGGGCTCGGGAAGGAATCGCAAGCCCACCGACCAGTTGCGCGCCGACCTAGTCGACCTGGAACGTCGAAAGCCCGAAGGGCCGCGAGTGCCCCGACTGATCTATGGCGACGCGACACCGGAAGCGTTGACGTACGGGCTGGCGAAGTCCTGGCCGTCAGGTGGCGTGATCTCGAGCGAAGCCGGCGCAATCCTCGGTGCGCATGGCATGGGCCGCGAATCGATCATGCGCCATCTGGCGATTCTCAATGAGCTATGGGACGGACGGCCCCAAACGTTCGACCGCAGGAAGGAAGGCGGATCGTTCACCGTGCGCGGCGCTCGGCTGACCGTCGTGCTTCAAGTGCAGGACGCAACACTCCGGGAGTTCTTCTCCCGATCCGGGGCGCTCGCGCGCGGATCGGGATTCCTCGCACGATTCCTATTGGCGTGGCCCGAATCTACGCAGGGGCAGCGCCGATTCGCCGAAGCGCCCGAATCCTGGCCGGCGCTGTCCGCGTTCCATCGTCGGATCGGCGCAATTCTGAGGCAACCCGTACCGATCGATGACGGCGCGCTGTCCCCGCCCGTGTTGCCGCTGACACCGGACGCGAAGGACGCATGGGTGGGCTTCCATAACGAAATCGAAGCCGAGCTTCGAGCCGGCGGTGAGTTGCACGAAGTGCGCGACGTGGCCTCGAAGGCCGCCGATAATGCGGCGCGCCTGGCCGCGCTGTTCCACGCGTTCGCTGGCAGCGGCGGTGCGATAGCGGTCGATGCTTTGGGCAGGGCCACGCGCATCGTCGCTTGGCACCTGAGCGAGGCGCGCCGATTCTTCGGCGAGCTGGCTCTGCCGGCCGAACTGTACGACGCTGGGCGCCTTGATTCGTGGCTGATCGAACATAGTCGCCGCCAACGAGTCGGACACGCTGACCGGCGCGAGGCGCAGCGAACCGGCCCGGTGCGCGACGGCGAGCGGTTGACCGCGGCGCTGCGCGTGCTGGCCGAACTGGACCGAGCCCGCGAAGGCAAGGACGGTAAGCGCAAGTTGATCTTCGTGCACCCGGCGCTGGTGAGGTGCGAACAATGAGCCTCGCCGACCTGATCCGGGGCAAGCCGGCAAGCGCATCCGCAGGGGTTGCGACAGTGACACTTGCGACTGTTGCGACACATGGCCGCGAAACTCAGTCAACTGTCGCAAGTGTCGCAACTGTCACTGTCGCAAGTCCTCCGAACGAAGAAATCGCTACCCGCTGGCGGCTGATCGAGGGCGATTCGGTTCGCGAGATTACCGTCTGGCCGGCTGAGTCTCGCGAGACGATCCAGGCGCGCTACCCCGGCACGGTGGCCGCCCCCGCACCGTGGGCCGACACCGACCCCGAGTTGCTGCCGGCCGCCCTGGCGCTCGGCCCCGTCTTCTCCGAGCGCGACGCCGAGTTGCTACAGGCGCAGGCCAGCGTCGAGGGCGTCGCCTGGGTGCGGTGCTGCGCTGCTTCCGAACTGGTCCGCGACCCGGAAGGCGTCATCGCAAGTCTGAGCCCGCAGGAAGCCGTAGACGCTGCCTTGGTGCTTGCTCGAAGGCATACAGCCGCCTGAGCCCGTGCGGCGCGCCCTGGCCCCCGTAGAGCCCGCCCTACGGGGCATGCACGCCAGCCTAGAGCGTCGGACCGTTCATGCGAACGCCGTCCTGGCCGTTATTGCCCATTGGTGGAGGCACCCCGGCAAGTAGCCCTATGCGGTGGGCGGGACCGCTACGCGCGAGGTGTCGAGCTAGTGGCGGAGCCGCTGATTGAACGCTGCCTGGCGCTCCTGTTCAGCCTGCATCTCCATAAGCCGAGCGGCGACCCACAAAGCACCGCCGCACATGAAGGCTCCAACTGACACCGGAACGGCGGACACGATCTTATGAAGGCCGATCCAGCGATCGGGCTGGATGAGCCAGTTGCATTCCCAAGTGCAGCCCCAGGCGTAAAGCCAGCCGTCGATGAGCGAGAGACTTGGCCACGCGCCGGTCTCCAGCCATCGCCAACACTGCCACAGGAGGATGAAAGCTCCGACGAGCATGAGAATCGCGCCAGCGAGTAAAAAGGCGATCATGAATAGGTCCCGGACCAGAGCCATGGCGCGCTCGAAAGCCTGTGATTCGAAGATGCCGCTCAAGCTACGAAATTCCTTACCCGGCAGATCGTAAAGCGCATCCTTACGCGGCTACCGCCTGTCGGCCGCCCGATAACCGGAGCAATACGCGCGAAGGGCATGGTGGTCGGCCTCATGCGGGTGAAGTGCCAGTCTTCGACGCTCATACGCGCCTGCAGCAAGCGAGCCGTCGCTCAACGGGTCAGTAGCAGCTCGTGTTGAGGTACGCCCCCATGCGAGTCGTCGTGCAGTTGATCGGCCGCGGCGGTTGAGCCACCGGCTGCATCGGCGGCGGCATCTGCACTGGCGCGAACGCCGGCTGCGGCGGCGCCAGTAGTTGCGCGCCGAGCGCCATCGCGGCGGCGCTACGCACCTGCGCGTCGGCAGCGACGCGGCTCTGATGCAACTGCATGCCCATCTGGGCGTCGAGCTCGCGACCTGGTGCGTCCGGCCGGCTGAAACCGTACGTGAGGTTGTTGCCCTGAGACGGGCAGAAGTAGATCTGCTGGCCGCCAGCTTCGGCGCCGCTCACCCATTTGACTGCAATCGGTCGCGTCCGCATGCAACTGCCGGCAGCCCACCGCGCGTCCTGGTAGACCATGGTGTATGGGGTGTACCCGAGCGGCGTGCCGTCTTGATAGAGCGTGGCGCCGGGCGGATCGGAAGTGTAAGTCACTCGCAGTTGTGGCGCAGCGCATCCGGCGAGAAGTAACGGGACCAGCACTGTTGCCGCTTTCATATTCCTCCCTGACCTGTTTCGGGTTCTTGTTGAGCGTCCGCTACTTGCGGAAGCATGCATCGGACCGTGCTACCGCCGCAATGGGTAGCGTTACCCGCTTGGGGGCAACATTGGGGGCAACTGCGAATCCGTCCACGCGGTAGAACCAGCATTGGTGCGGCTCTCCGGCGATGATGTGGTAGACGCCGGCCCACCAATCATGAAACCCCAACCGTTCGCGGTTGGGGTTTTTTCTTGCCCGATCCTCCGTCCGAATGAGTTGGCTGGAGTCCATGAAGGAGCTGTTCCGCCGGCGAGCCAGGTCAACTCCAGAATACGCAGCTACTCGGGGAGATCGTTCAGTACGTAGCTGGTGCTGCGCCCGCCCGCATCTGATCTCCGCAGCACGCCGCGCGCAAGCAGGTCGTTGATATCGCGCAGGGCCGTGTCCGCCGAGCATTTGGCGATGCCCGCCCACTTGCTGCTGGTGAGCTTGCCCTCGAAGCCATCGAGCAGTCGGTTGAGCAGCATCGCCTGTCGCTCGTTCAACGGTGTGGCCGCCCAATGCCGCCAGAAGCGCGCCTTCGCAAGAACGGCGTCGAGGTTGTGCTGCGCCTGATCGACAGCGCGATGGAGGGTATCGAGGAACCAGGCCAGCCACTCGGTGACGTCCATCGAGCGCTTCTGGGTCCGCTCCAGGATGTCGTAGTAGGCCTTGCGTTCCCGCTGGATCTGCGCTGAAAAGCTGTAGAAGCGTTGCGGGCTGCCGTCGGCGCGCGCCAGTAAAAGGTCGCCGATGGCCCGAGCGATGCGTCCGTTGCCGTCGTCGAACGGATGCAATGTGACGAACCACAGATGCCCGAGTCCGGCCTTGAGCAGCGGAGGTTCGTTCGACGAGACATCATTCAGCCAGTCGAGGAAGCGGCTGGTTTCGGCCTCGAGGCGATCGGCCGGCGGTGCTTCGAAATGCACTCGCTGGCGACCGATGGGGCCGGACACCACCTGCATCGGGCCTGTGGCATCGTCGCGCCAGCCGCCGACCTTGATCTTGGAGAGCCCGGAGTAGCCGGTGGAAAACAGCGCGGCATGCCATCCGAACAGACGCTCCCGCGTTACCAGTGCCTGGCAGTTGGCCGTGGCATCCAGCACCATCTCGACCACGCCCTCGACGCGCCGATCGACCGGCGCAAGCGCGCCGATGTCCACCCCCAGCCTGCGCGCGATGGACGACCGCACGGATTCGACGTTGAGTTGCTCGCCCTCGATCTCGCTGGTCTTGACCACGTCCTCGCTGAGCGCCGCCAGGCTCGCCTGGTCGCGCAGCGCCATGCCCACGTCGACCAGGCGCCCCATCAGGAGCCCCTGGGCACGACTGACCGCGGCCATGGGCCCGGCCAACACTTCCAGGTCGAAGCGCCAGTTCGGCCAGTCGCTGGCCTGCCAGATGTACTTGTAATCGCCGCTGCTCATGCGGAGATTATGCGGGGTATTCTCCGCAGACGCCAAGTTATTCACCGCATACAGTGCGGCGATGCGGATCCCATTCGCCGCAAGCGATCAAGAATGCTCACATCCGTGCGCTGATCCCGGGCCACTTTTGCCAATTTTTGCCAAATCACCTAACCTGCCTGCATGAGCACGATGAACATCTCCCTGCCCGACAGCCTCAAGGCCTTCGTCGACGAGCAGGTCAGTCGGCGCGGCTACGGCACCAGCAGCGAGTACGTGCGCGAACTGATCCACCGCGATCAGGACCGGTTGCAGTTCCGCAACCTGCTCCTCGCGGGCGCGTCGTCCGCCCGCACAGCGACGGCGGACGAGAGCTACTTCGAGGACCTGCGTGAGCGTGTGCGCGGCGGCCAGACCGGCAGGCAAGACCCGCGGTAAGTCGTGAAGACCAAGCCCGTCGTCCCGCGGGAGCTAGCCCGCCAGGACGTCGAGGATGCAGTCGCGCACTACCTGGCTGAAGATGCCGCCGCAGCCGCGCTCAGCTTCATCGATGCCCTGAAAGGCGTATAGCCACATCGGCCGCCATCCGGCTACCGGATCGCCGCGCTACGCCCACGAGTTGAACCTGCCGGGCCTGCGCTCCTGGCCGCTGGCGCGCTACCCCTATCTCGTCTTCTACGTCGAACGCCCGGGCCACATCGATATCTGGCGAGTCCTGCATGCCCAACGGGACATCCCGGCGTGGATGCAGGAACCTGACGACGTGTGACGGCTGGTCTGCCGGCTGCTCGCGCGATGCCCGCGTGAAGAGGGTCTCATGCCCGGCCGACGCCCTCGTCGTACCAGCCCCTGCTCCGGTTGACCATGGCTACGAGCGAGAGCATCACCGGAACTTCCACCAGCACGCCCACCACGGTGGCCAATGCGGCGCCCGAGTTCAGGCCGAACAGCGAAATGGCCACGGCCACGGCCAGCTCGAAGAAATTGGAGGTGCCGATCAGGCAGGCCGGTCCGCCCACGTTGTGCGGCAGTTTCAGCCAGCGGGCTGCCAGGTAGGCGATCAGAAAGATGCCGTAAGTCTGCAGGATGAGCGGCACAGCAATCAGTCCGATGACGCCCGGCTTCTCGACGATGGTGTGGGCCTGGAAGCCGAACAGCAGCACGACGGTGGCGATCAGCCCGACGACGGACCAGGGCTTGATGCCGGCCACGAAGCTGGCCAGCGCCTGCGATGAGCGCGCCGTGAGCACCTTGCGCGTGAGGACCCCCGCCAGCAACGGCAGCACCACGTACAGCACCGTGGACAGCAGCAGCGTCTCCCATGGCACGGTGACGTCGGTGACCCCAAGCAGGAAGGCGGCGATGGGCGCAAACGCGAACACCATGATGATGTCGTTGACCGACACCTGCACCAGCGTGTAGTTGGCATCGCCCTTGACCAGCTGGCTCCACACGAACACCATGGCCGTGCAGGGCGCCACGCCCAGCAGGATCATGCCGGCGATGTATTCGCTGGCCGATTGCGGATCCACCCAATCGGCGAAGAGGTATCTGAAGAACAGCACGCCCAAGGCAGCCATGGTGAATGGCTTGATCAGCCAGTTGACCACCAGCGTCAGCATCAGGCCTCTGGGCTTGCGGCCCACGTCCTTGATGGACGACCAGTCGATCTGGATCATCATCGGATAGATCATCACCCAGATGAACACAGCCACGACGAGGTTGACGTGCGCCATTTCGATGCCCGCGATCGCCTGGAACAGATCCGGCACTACAAGGCCCAGGGCGACGCCAGCCAGGATGCCCAAGGCCACCCAGACGCTGAGGTAACGTTCAAACAAGCCCATGTCGTGCTCCGGGCCCGGCTTCGGGCGATTCGTTTGAGCTCGGCCTGCAGGCAAGGCGGCTCAGCATGCCTTCGGGAACATGGCAAAGCGTTTCACGGTGTACTGGTATCAGGTGGCGGAGCGCGCGGCGGCGGCGCGCTGCTTTCGGGCAAGAGATTCCGTGACGCTGCAGGAATCGCCTTGGCAGCAATGCTCCGTGAGGTAGGAAAGCAGGCTGGTCATGCGGGCGAAATCCGCGCGGTAGATCAGGTGACGTCCATCGCGCTCCTGGGACACCAGGCCCGCGTGCATCATCTCCTTGAGGTGGAACGACAAGGACGTTGCGGGCACATCCAGCTGACCACTCAGTGCACCGGGTGTGAGGCCGGCAGGGCCAGCTACAACCAGCGCGCGAAACACACGCAGGCGCACGGTCTGAGCCAATGCAGCAAGCGACTTGACGACCTCGGTTTCATCCATTATTCGATGGTACATGAATTATCCAATGATTAGCCATTGATCCGCACATCTCGGGCGTCAATGTCACCGCGGCTGCGCATCGTGCGCTTGTCCAGCGCCGCGCTGATGTAGGGGTAGGGCCTCCGCTGATGCGGGTGACGTGATTCCGCGCCGGATGACCGTGCCGGCCGGTCACGATCGCGATGCGGCGCTCCCGATCGGAGCCGTTGACGCACATCAATGGGGACCAGTCCGCCGGCGGACAGAATATCGACTGGTCAACGATCTCGGTGGCGGACCGGCTCGGACTGCAGCCGGGGCCAGCCGGCGGACTCCGACATGCGTTCTGCTTCCCGAATCGGCACCGTGCGGCGCCCTGCCCCGCGGTCGTCCTACATCGGGTACGCCACCGTCGCCCCGCTCGTCGCAGTCGCGTTGAGCGCCTGTGCAGTCGCGCCGATCCAGAATGCAGGTCTGCCGGCAGTGGCGGTGCCGGCCTCCTGGTCCGGCGCCGAGCGCCCGCAGCCGGCAGCTTCCGCCATCGAGCTCGCCGGCTGGTGGCGGCGTTTCGAGGATCCGCAGCTCGACGCGTTGATCGAGCGTGCGCTGGCTGCGAACACGACGATCGGCATCGCGCGCGCTTCGCTTCAGCAGGCGCGAGCACTTCGTGACGTGCAGGCAGCCGCGCTGCGCCCTCGCCTCGGCGGCTCGATCGCGGCCGATCGCAGCCGCCTTGGCGAGGCCGGCAGCTCCAACAGATTCCAGGCCGGCCTCGATGCGAGTTGGGAGCTCGACCTGTTCGGGGCCAGGCGCGGCGCGGTCGACGCGGCCGAGGCCGACGCCCGCGTGGCCGGCGCGAGCCTCGCCGATGCCCAGGTCTCGCTGGCCGCCGAGACGGCACTCGCCTACATCGGCCTGCGCGGCCTGCAGTCCCGGCTGGCGATCGCGCGCCAGAATCTCGCGCTGCAGTCCGAAACGCTGCAGATCGCCCGCTGGCGGGCGAAGGCCGGCCTGGTCCCGTCGACCGACGTCGAGCAGGCGCGCGCCGAAGGCGAGCAGACCGCCGCCCAGATTCCGGCGCTCGAGATCCAGGTGAGCCAGGCACTGAACAGCCTCGCGGTGATCACCGGGCAGCCGCCGGGCGCCCTGCACGCCGAACTGGCGACTGCACGGCCGGTGCCGCGGGTCGTCGATACGCTGGCGCTGCGCTTTCCCGCCGAAACGCTGCGCCAGCGCGCGGATGTGCGCGGCGCCGAGCACCGCGTTGCGGCGGCGCTGGCGCGCACCGCGCAGGCCGACGCGCTGCGGTACCCGAGCTTCCGGATCGGCGGCTCGCTTGGCCTCAGCGCCCTGACGCTGAGCGGCCTGGCCTCGAGCGGCGCGACGACAATCAGCTCGCTGCTCGCGGCAGTCTCGGTGCCGCTGTTCGACGCCGGCGCAACGCGCGCGCAAGTGCGCGCGCAGGGCGCGGCGCTGGAACAGGCGCGCCTCGGCTACCAGGCGGTGGTTCTCGGCGCGCTGCGCGAGGTCGAGGATTCGCTGGTCGCGCTGCGCGGCAATCGCGAGCGCCTCACCCATCTGCAGAATGCCGCCGATGCGGCCGGCAACGCCGCGCTGCTGGCGCAGAACAGCTACACCAGCGGCCTCATCGACTTTCAGGTCGTTCTCGACACCCAGCGCAGCCTGCTGAGCACGCAGGACGGCGTCGCAAGCACCGCGGCCAGTGTCAGCGCGGACCATGTCCGACTCTACAAGGCGCTCGGCGGCGGCTGGCACGACGACGATCCGGCTGCCGAGCCGCGTGGACATCGCCAGGCGATCCCGCCTCCCCGGAGCGTGCCGTGACGCAGGACCTCGCGTCCGCGGCCGGGGCCCGGCAGGCAGTCGGCCCGTCAGCCGAACAGATCGAAGCACTGATTGCCGATGCGCGCCCACGCCCGTGGTGGCAACGGCGAGCCACCTGGCTGGGCCTCCTGCTGTTCGCGCTCACCGTCGTCGGACTGTCGCTGTGGCTGGCAAACCGGCAGACCGAAGCCCTGACACCGCGCTACCTCACCGAGCCGGTGCAGCGCGGTGACCTGAAGCTTTCGGTGAGCGCCGACGGAACGCTGTCGCCGACGCGCTCGGTCACGATCGGCAGCGAACTGTCCGGCACGGTCCGACAGGTGATGGTCGACGTCAACGATCCGGTCACCCAGGGCCAGGTGCTGCTCCAGCTCGATACCGCGAAGCTGGCGGCGCAGGTGGAGCGATCCCGCGCCGCGCTGGCCTCGGCGAGCGCCAAGGTCGACCAGGCGGGTGCGACGGTCAAGGAGGCGCAGGCGAGCCTGAGGCGCCACCAGGAGGTTGCGCGCCTGTCGGGGGGGAAGGTTCCTTCGGCGACCGAGCTCGATACCGCGCGCGCCACCCTCGCGCGCGCCCGGGCCGACGAGGCCGTCGCGCGCGCAAGCGTCGAGGACGCCAGGGCCGCGCTGTCCACCGACGAGACCAACCTGTCGAAGGCGTCGATCCGTTCGCCCATCGACGGCGTCGTGCTCGCCCGCAGCGTCGAGCCGGGTCAAGCCGTCGCGGCCACGCTGCAGGCCGTCACCCTGATGACGCTTGCCGAGGACCTGTCGCAGCTGCAGCTCGAAGTCATGGTCGACGAGGCCGACGTCGGCGCCGTGCAGCCCGGCCAGTCGGCCACGTTCACGGTGAGCGCCTACCCCTCGCGCAGCTACCCCGCCCGAATCGAGCGCGTGGATTTCGGTTCGACGACGACCGACAACGTCGTCACCTACGTGGCGCTGCTCCAGGTGGACAACAGCGATCGCAGCCTGCGCCCCGGGATGACCGCGTCGGCCACGATCACCGCCATCGAGCACCATGACGTGCTGCGGGTGCCCAATACGGCCCTGCGCTTCACTCCGACGCAAGCCGCGCTCGACGGGAGTTCCGGCGCGTCGCCGTCCGGCCGAGGCATCCTGTCGCGGCTGATGCCGACCCGTCCGCAAGGCGCGCCGCGCTCGGCCCGCCCGACCCGGAGCATGGACAGCACCGGCGGCGGAACACGCCGGGTCTGGATCCTGCGGGACGGCGTTGCGCACCCGGTCACGATCACCGTGGGAATCAGCGACGGTCGGTTCACGGAGATCACCGGAGGCGACCTCGAGCCCGGCATGCAGATCATCACCGAACAGCTGTCTTCGGGGAGGCCGTGATGAGCCGGACAGGCGAGGCCGGCGCGCCGCTGATCCGCTTGCGCGGCCTGATCAAGGTCTACGGGGAAGGCCCGACCACGCTCTTCGCTTTGAATGGCGTGGATCTCGACGTGGAGGCCGGCGACTTCGTTGCGATCATGGGCCCGAGCGGCTCGGGCAAATCGACGGCGATGAACGCGATCGGCCTGCTCGATACGCCGAGCGCCGGCCAGTACCTGTTCCAGGGGTGCCACTCGAATCGCTGAGCCGGGACCAGCGCGCCCTGCTGCGCCGGCAGTACTTCGGGTTCGTGTTCCAGGGGTTCAACCTCCTCGCGCGCACCTCGGCGCAGGAGAACGTGGAATTGCCGCTGCTCTATCGTGGCGAGCCGGCGGCCAGGCGCCACGCCACGTCCGCCCGTGCGCTCGCCTCGGTTGGCCTGAAAGGCTGGGAGCACCACACCCCCTCCGAGCTGTCGGGCGGCCAGCAGCAGCGGGTCGCCATCGCGCGCGCGATCGTCACCGAGCCGGCCGTGCTGCTGGCCGACGAACCGACCGGCAACCTCGACACCCACCGCAGCCGCGAGGTCATGGAGTTGCTGTACCGGCTCAATGTCGATCGCGGCATCACCGTGCTGATGGTCACCCATGAGCCGGACATGGCGGCCTGGGCGCGGCGCATCGTCCGGTTCGTCGACGGCGTCGTCGAGAGCGACACGCTGAACCCGGAGCGAGCCGGGCCGGGCGACGGGTCAGGCTGATGCTGTTCAACACCCTACAGTTGGCGCTGCGTTCCATCCGGCGCAACCTGCTTCGCTCGTTCCTGACGACGCTGGGCATCGTCATCGGCGTGAGCGCCGTCATCACCATGGTCACCGTCGGAAACGGCGCGACGCTGGCGGTCCGGGAGCAGATCTCCAGCCTCGGCACGAACCTGCTGATGGTCCGCCCGGGCCAACGCCTGGGGCCGGGCGGCGGCGGCACCACGTCGCCGCCGTTCAAGGCGAGCGACGTCGACGCCATCGCCACGCAGATCGGTGGCGTGCTGGCCGTCGCCCCCGAATCGCGCAGCAGCGCCACCGTGATCGCCAACGGCCGCAACTGGATGACCACGGTCACCGGCAGCACCAACGCCTGGCTGCAGACGAGCAACTGGGAACTCGCCTCGGGCCGAGGCTTCAGCGAGGGCGAGCTGCGCGCCGGCGCGGCCGTCTGTGTGATCGGCGAAACGGTCCGCCGGGAGCTCTGGGGATCGCTTCCGGCGCTCGGGCAGCGGCTGCGCATCCGGCAGTTCTCCTGCGAAGTCGTCGGCCAGTTCGCGGCCAAGGGACAGGGCGCGATGGGCAACGATCAGGACGACGTCGTGCTGGTGCCGATCCGCACGCTGCAACGGCGCGTGACCGGCAATACCAGGATCTCGACGCTGCTCGTCTCGATGAAGGACGGTAGCAATGCCGACAGCGTGAAGTCGAGCCTGAGTGACCTGCTGCGCGAGCGCCGCAAGCTGGCCCCCGGTGACGAAGACACCTTCAACGTGCTCGACACGCGGCAGCTCTCCGACACGCTGTCGGGCACGACCAGGGTGATGACGATGCTGCTCGGCGCCGTCGCCGCGGTGAGCCTGATGGTTGGCGGCATCGGCATCATGAACATCATGCTGGTCAGCGTGACCGAGCGAACACGCGAAATCGGTCTCCGCCTCGCGATCGGCGCCCTCGAGCGCGAGGTGCTGCTGCAGTTCCTGATCGAGGCGGTCGTGCTGGCCGGGTTCGGCGGTCTGGTCGGGGTCGTTCTCGCCACCGGCGCGTCGACCGTGCTGGCCGGCGTGATGAAGGTACCCTACGTGTTCGACCCGACGGTGAACCTCGTGTCCTTCCTCTTCTCGGCAGCCATCGGCGTCCTGTTCGGCTACTTCCCGGCGAGACGCGCGGCGCGGCTCGATCCGATCGAAGCGCTGCGACACGAGTGAGCCCGCGAGGTGAAAGCGCCGATCGCGAGGACTGCATGAGTGACACCTACCGCCTGTACACGGATCTTGCGTGGCTGTGGCCGATGTGGGGCGATGCCAGCCAGGAGTATGCGCACTATTGCGAGCACGTTGCCGCCTGGATTCGTCGGTACGCGAAACGGCCGGTCGGCACCCTGCTCGACATGGGGTGCGGGGGCGGCAAGAACGCCCTGAACCTGAAGCGGGACTTCGACGTCACCGGCGTCGATCTCAGCCCCGCCATGCTGGAGCAGGCCAGGAACCTGAATCCGGAATGTGCCTTTGTCGAGGGCGACATGCGGTCATGTCGGCTCGGCAGGACCTTCGACGCCGTGCTCATGGACGATGCCATCTCACACATGAACAGCCTCACGGACTTCACGGCGGCGTTCCGCACAGCTCATGCGCACCTGAAACCGGGGGGCGTTCTCATCGCCACCCCCGACGTCACGACCGAGACGTTCGTGCAGAACAGGACGACGACGACTCCCGCCACTGGTGACGGGGTGGAAGTCGTCTTCGTCGAGAATGTCTATGACCCCGACCCCACGGACGAGCGCTACGAGACGACGATCATCTACCTCATCCGGCAGGACGGACAACTGAGGATCGAGACCGATCGCTGGACCATGGGCATCTTCTCGCTTGAGACCTGGCGACGCACTCTGCGTGAGACCGGTTTCGCGCTGCACGAGGAACGGTATGGCTTGCGAGACGACGAGTACACCGTCTTTGCGTGCGTGAGGACTGAGTAGGACGTGAAGGCGACCTCATGCGCGCGGCCTTGACAGGAACGCGCGGGGAGAATAGAGTGAATTAATATCCACCGCGACGTTGTGGTCATTCCGCTCCATGACCCGCACCGTCCGCCTTGCCGGCGGCCTCCCGAAGCTCACCGCCCCGGAAGCGGGGCGCGTCCAAGCGCGGCCGCGGCTATTCGAAAAGCTCGATACCGCCAGACGCCGCGGTCACGTCATCTGGATCACGGCTCCGGCCGGCTCGGGCAAGACCACGCTGGTCGCCAACTACGTCCAGGCGAGACGGCTCCGCGCTGCGTGGTTCCACGCCGACTGCGCAGACAGCGACGCCGCCACGTTCTTCTTCTATCTCGGACAGCTCGCCGTCGGCGCCGGTCGAAAGTCCGGCGAAGCACTGCCGGCGTTCACGCCGGAGTACCTCGCAGGCCTCGCGGCGTTCGCGCGCAACTGGTTCCGCCGATTCTTCGCCCTGGTGGGTGAGCTGTCCCTGCTCGTCATCGACGACTACCACCAGATCGACGCGGACTCGCCGGTGCACGTCGCCCTGCGTGAAGGACTGGCCGAGTTGCCGCCGGGCGTGAGCGTCATCGTCACGAGTCGACTCGATCCGCCGCCGCTGCTAACGCGCCTGCGCACGTTGGGCCGTTTCACGCTCATCGATCGCGAAGCGCTGAATCTCACCGAGGACGAGTGCGTCGCGGTCGCGCGTCGGCGCATGGGGTCTCGAACACCCGACGAGGCTACCCTGCGCAAGCTGCATCGGCACACGAAGGGCTGGCTCGCGGGCCTCGTGCTGATGCTCGAGCACGGCGCCGAGATGTCGCTCGACGCGACGAAGGCGCCGGCCGATCCGCTCGTCTTCGACTACTTCGCCGGAGAGGTGTTCGCGCAGATCGATCCGCAGCGACAGGATTTCCTCCTGCGCTCGGCACCGCTGCCGCGCCTGTCGGCGAACGCTGCGGCGCGGCTCACGGGGGTCGAGGACGCGGCCGAACGGCTCGCCGAGTTCGAACGGCGCAACTTCTTCGTCGTTCGCCATCGCACCCCCGGCAAGGAACCGACCTACGAGTACCACCCGCTGTTCCGCCAGTTCCTGCTGGCGAAGGCGCGCGAGCTCCTGCCGCCCGCGGAGCAGCTTCGCAGCAAGCGCCTCGCGGCGACGCTGCTCGCCGAAGACGGCGACCTGCCTTCCAGCATGTCGCTGCTGCGCGAAACCGAAGACTGGGAACCGATCGTCGCGATGGTGCTGCAGCACGCCGGAGAGCTGCTACGCAAGGGTCGCTTCCGGACGCTCGCCGAATGGATCGGCGAGATCCCGCCGCCGCACCGCGCCGGTGTTCCCTGGCTCGACTACTACCTCGGCACATGCCGCATGCCCTTCGATCCGGGCGAAGCGCGCGAGTACCTCGCGCGCGCCTACGCGGCGTTTCGTGAGAAGTCGCATCCGGTCGGCGAGTATCTCGCGTGGTCGGGCATCGTCGACACGTTCATCTACGCCTGGAGCGACTTCCAACTCGCCGACCCTTGGATCGAGGAGTTCGAAGCGCTGCGGGTGCGACACCCGGAGTTCCCGTCGCGCGAGATCGAGGTGCGCGCGGTTGCCGCCATCTTCTCGATCCTCATGTACCGTCGGCCCCAGGATCCGGCGTTGCCGCGGTGGGCGGCTCGCGTCGATGAACTGCTCGCGCAGGACATCGACGCGTCCATGCGCATGATCGCGGCCAACCACCTCGTGCTGTACTACGAGTGGTGGGTCGGTCGCCTCGACGCGGCCAACGAGGTGGTGCGCCGCATGGAGCCCTTCGCGAATGCGCAGACGGTCGGGCCGTTCGTGCGCCTGGCCTGGGAGGCAATCCTGGCGATCTCGCAATGGATGAGCGCGGACAATGCCGATGCGCTTGCCACCGTCGAGCGCGGTCTCGCGCTGGCCGACGAAACCGGCGCGCACCTGTGGGATTTCATGCTCGCCGGACAGGGCGCCTTCGCGGCCGCGACGAGCGGAGATCCGGACGTCGCCGGTGCTTACCTGCGCCGCATGAACGCCAGCATCTCACGCGAGCGCCGGCTCGACGGCGTGCACTACCACTTCGCCTGCTTTCACGAGGCTACGCGGCGCGACGACCGCAACGCGATGCGCGAGCACGCCCACGCGGGGCTCGCGTGCGCGATCGAAGCCGGGGTGCTCTGGGGCGAGGTCTATACGAGGCCCGCGCTCGCGCATTCGCTGTTCCTGGACGGCGATGTCGCAGGCGCGCGACGCGAGCTCGCGGCGACGATGAGAATCGCGCGTCGGATCGGCTGCAGCAACGCGCGCTATTACGTGCATGAACTCGAGGCCCAGTTCGCCGGCGCGCAAGGCGACGTCAACGGGCAGCTGGTCGCAGTGAGCTCGCTGTTCCGGGTGATGCGCGAGCAGGGGTTCGTCAACTCGGCCTGGTGGCGCAGCGCGCCGATGGCCCGGCTGTGCCTGTTCGCGCTCGAGCACGGCATCGAAACCGACTACGTTCGTCGACTGATCCAGCGTCGGGCGCTGCGCCCCGAAGGGTCGGCGGCGCGACTCGAGATCTGGCCCTGGCCGCTGCGCATTCGCACGTTCGGCCGATTCGAGATCGAGGTGGACGGCGAACCGCTGCGCTTTACCGGCAAGGTGCAGAAGCGTCCGCTCGAGCTCCTCAGGGCGCTCGTCGCATTCGGAGGGACAGCCGTCCACGAGGCACAGCTCACGCAGGCGCTGTGGCCGGACGCGGAGGGCGACGATGCGCACAACGCCTTCGTCACCACGCTGCAGCGTTTGCGCAAGATGCTCGCGCACCGCGATGCGCTGCGGCTGCAGGAAGGGAAACTGAGCCTCGATCGGCAGCTGTGCCACGTCGACGCCTGGGCATTCGAATCGGTCGATCCCGCGGCGGTCGGCTTCGAGGATCTCCGACGCGCCACTTCGCTCTACCGTGGTGCGTTTCTCGCCGGTGATGAAGCGGTCTGGGCGATCGCGCCGCGCGAGCGCCTGCGTGCGCGCTTCGTGCAGATGGCTACGGCGCTGGCCCGGCAGCACGGCTTGCAGCATCGCGAAGAACAGGCAATTGCGTGCCTGGAAGGCGCGCTGCAGGTCGACGACACCGTCGAAGCGTTCTATCGACAGCTGATGACCCTGCAGGCGAGCCTGGGCCGGCTCGCCGACGTGCAGAGCACGTACCGGCGATGCCGCCAGGTTCTCGACTCGTCACTTCAGGTGCGCCCGTCGCCGTCGACCGAAGCGCTGCTGAAGGAGCTTACCGCCGCAAGCACGGGCCTCGCGACGTAGATCGCCGGCACGGCAGCCGCGAGCAGCGCCACCGCCGCGCCGACGGCGATCGTCGACCACGCCATCGGTCGGTACAGGCCGAGCGCGACGACGAGAAGGAACACCGTGAGCTCGAGCCAGCGCAGGAACGCCGCCGCGCGGTCGCGGCGTACGTGCTCGAGTTCCGGCGGGAAGCGGCCCCGTACGCGCGCCTGACGCGCGAGTTCGGCGAGCCGAACGGCATGGCGCCGGCGCGTCAGCGTGTTCGCCCGCACGGCCTCGACGACGTAGAGCAGGACCATCGCCGCGAGCCAGGGCAGCGCGAGGAACGCCCAGCCGTAGTACGTGACGACCAGTCCGATGCCCGAGACGAGCAGCGCCGCCGTGCCGGGAATCAGCACGCGGCGTTGCCACCGCTGCGCCCGCTCGAGGGCCCGGTCCAATTGCCCCGGCGTGAGGGCACGGCGCGCGCACTCGTCGGCGTGCAGTCCGCCGACGATTCCCGTGCCCAGCGCGAGCGCGCCGAAAACGTGCACGAGCAGCAGCGTCGGATGCAGCATCATCGCCGGACCTCCACCGGGCGGTGCTCGGCCCGGGCGACGAGCTTCGGCGTCGCGATGTCCGCGCCCCAGAGGGCGCGCTGGAAGTGGCGCTCGAAGCCGCCGACCGATCGCGTCGCGAGCGGCTGGATCGGCATCACCTTACGGGGCGCGAGCATTCGATCGAAGGCAGCCGCCGGCGACTCCGGGGCGTACCCGGGGATTGCTGCCGGGGCGCCGTGGATCGCGACGGACGGGGGCTCCGCGAAAACCGGCTGCGCCAGCAGTGATGCGGCAAAGGCGGCGAAAGAGGCGAGAGTGGCGGTTCTCATGGTCGGTTTCCTCAAAGGACCTGGTTGCTGTTGGTGGCGACGTCCCTGATGCGACGAAGACCACGAGCGAACACTACGGCCAGGGAACCAACGGATGACTAACGGATTCAGCCCCTCGGCAGAAACGGTAGACGAATTCCTGCCCGGAGCCGCCCGGCGTGAGGTGCGTCTCGCGTTGCTGGCACGCCACTCCCCACCGGCCCTGACGATCCCAGCAGACCCACCCCTGGCGCCAGTCCCGAGCGGCCCCGCCGAGCCCGAGTGGATCGTCGATCACGGGGTAGTCGGTCGGTCAATACATTCCTTGGGGACGGTGCGAGGGTAGAGTACCGAATGCCCCCTGTAAGGAGTCCGGCGGTGGACATTCCACGGATCTTCAACATCACCGAAAGCGCCCACCGGATCCACGACCCGTTCTCACCCGAGAAGCTCGCCACGCTCGGCAGGGCGCTACGCCTGGATCCGGGGACGCGAGTCCTCGATCTCGGCAGCGGTTCCGGGGAGATGCTGTGCACCTGGGCGCGCGATCATGGCGTCATCGGCACCGGTATCGACAAGAGCCCGCTGTTCACGGAGCAAGCGAGGCGACGCGCTGCGGAGCTCGGCGTTGCCGATCGAGTCGAGTTCATCCATGGCGATGCGGGCGGCCATGTCTCTGACGAGAAGGTCGGCGTGGCAGCCTGTATCGGTGCCACCTGGATCGGCGGTGGAGTTGCCGGCACGATCGACCTTCTGGCGCGGAGCCTGCGAACCGGGGGGATCATCCTCATCGGCGAGCCCTACTGGCGGCAGTTGCCGCCGACCGAGCAGGTCGCCAAGGGCTGTCTTGCCAGCTCGATCTCCGACTTTCTCCTTCTTCCACGTCTTCTCGAGTCTTTCGGCCGCCATGGCTGCGACGTCGTTGAAATGGTCCTGGCTGACCAGGACGACTGGGACAGATACGAGGCGGCCAAATGGCTCACCATGCGCCGATGGCTCGAAGCCAACCCCGACGACGAGATGGCCACGGAGGTCCGCGCCCGACTGACCTCGGAGCCCGAGCGCTACGCCACTTACACGCGTGAGTACCTGGGCTGGGGGGTATTCGCCCTGATGACGCGGTAGCTCCCTGGAAGCGGTCGGCGGCAAAGGCTCCGCTCGGCTTCCAGCGGCCGCCTAGGAACGGTACGCCCGAATCCGCTCCTTCAGCCCCGGACGGGACGCCGATGCCACCAGCGCGGCCATGTCGGCGGCGCGCGAGTCGGCGGCCGTTGCCTGGTGCACCTGTTCCCGGGTGACGGCGTCGAGCAGGCCGCTCTGCCGGGTGAGCTCGTCGAGCCGCTGCGGCCACTGCGCCGGCTCGATCGACTCGCTGGCCAGGCCGAGCTCGAGCGCCTGCGCGACCTCGAGCGAAAGACCACCGGTGACGATACGCCGCGCCGCGTCCGCGCCGATCCGTGAGGCCAGACGCCTGGTGCCCAGCACCAGTCCGAAGCGAGCGCCGGGGAATGCGAACGACCCCCGCGGCGCCACGACCCGGGTATCGCAGGCAACGAACAGGTCGGCGCCGGCGCCGAGGATCCGCCCGTGGCCGAATGCGGCTGTCGCGTACGGCGCATGGTAGAGCGCCTGCAACAACTGCTCGATCCGCACAAAGCGCAGCAGCAGGTCACCCTCGCTGCAGTCGTCGATGCCGGTAAAGTCGAAGCCGGCGCAGAAGTGGCGGCCCTCGGCCTGCAGCACCAGCAGCCGCGTGCCATCCTCCGACGCAGCCTGGACGCGGGCCAGCAGCGCGTCGACCAGG
Source organism: Pseudomonadota bacterium (assembly GCA_023389175.1). Taxonomy (GTDB): domain Bacteria; phylum Pseudomonadota; class Gammaproteobacteria; order Burkholderiales; family Burkholderiaceae_E; genus Lautropia. The sequence continues at coordinate 22,455 of JAEWEW010000106.1, forward strand.
GTCGCGTCGAGCGCGTTGGCCTTGTGCGCACGGTTGAGCGTCAGGCGCAGCGTTCCGCCGTCCCGTTGCTCGAGCAGTGGCGAGCTCGAGCCCGACGTCATCCGACGGTCGCGGCAGCGGCCTGCCGACGCGACGTCATTGCGCCGCGAAGCAGTAGAACAGCCCCGCCCCGCCGGTGCTGCGCAAGCCCTCCGGATGGCACCCGCGGGTCGGGTGCGCCGAGTTCCAGGACTTCGCCCAGGCATTGTCCACCGGCCCGACGCGGTCGTGATGGCCGGTCATCGCGGAGCCGTCGGTACCGCCCTTGGTCCAGTTGCCGCAGGTCATGTCCTGGAACGGCGCACCCGGGAACGCGGTGCCGTCGGGACGGGATCCGGTCAAGATGTCGTGGTTGTTCGGTTTCTCGGTTCGTCCGTTGACCATCCGGCCCTGCTCGTCCAGCGCGGTCTCCTTCGTGAGCTTGCTGCCTTCGGAATGCAGCTCGGCGACATTGCGGGCGATGACCACGCCCTTCGCGTTGCGCCACGGGCCACTGCCAATCCGGTCCCGCGCATTGACGAAGCCGGTATCGCCCAGCGCCGGCGCCTGGGTGCTCAGATACGCGCGCCAGGTCCGCTTGCCTGCGCCGGCGGAGGCTGCAAGCGACTGGCAGTGCCGGTCCGCGCCCTCGAGCCCGCCCAGATCCGCGCCCTTGCCGGGCCCGGCGCTGGTCACGAAGAAGGTCATGCCTTCGTCCTGCGCCTGCGGTGAGTCCATTCCCGCGCATCCGGCGAGCGCGATCGCAGAGGCGACGGTGAGCACCGCTTTCGATGTCGTCCTTTTCATTCCTGTCCCCTCGCTGTCGTTGTGACTTCGATGTCGTCTCGTGGCGCGACGGGCCCCACGCCTGGGCGCGATTGTCCTTGCCCGTCCCTTACCCCGTCAACGCGAGGGGATCGATCTGCAGGGTCGGGTTCCACGGCGCTTGCCGGCGAACTGAGGCATTCTTGAGGGAGCCTTGTCGCGGTGCTCCAGTGCGGCCGATCGGCGGAAGCTGACCGGGCGCCCTGAGCCGATCGAGGGCGCCGGAGGCCGGAGGAGATCCATGCGAAGGTACAGGTTTCGGGGTCACGCTCACGACAGCGCGAGGGCGGTCGTCGATCGCCTGCTGCTGGCCGCTCTGCTGCTCGTGCCGGCAGTTGCCGTGGCCACTTCCGCCGCACCGGCGCCCGTTGCCGTTCCGGCGCCTACCGCTCCAGGCGTGGAAGCGGCGCGGCTGGCAGACGCGATACGGCGCGGTGGCGTCGTGGTGCTGGTGCGCCATTCGCCCACGATGCCCGGCGTCGGCGATCCGCCCGGCTTCCGGATCGATGACTGCAGCACCCAGCGCAATCTCAGCGAAGCCGGGCGAGCGCAGGCGCGCAGGCTTGGTCAATGGTTCGAGGCCAATCGGATCCGGCCGACATCGGTGCGCGCATCGCCCTGGTGCCGGGCGATCGACACAGCGATGCTCGCCTTCGGCCGCTCGGAGAGCTGGGCCGCACTGTCCAACCTCCTGCGCGATCGCAGCCGACAGTCAGAGCACCAACGCGAGGTGCTCGCCGGGATCGCGACAGTTCGTCCCGCAGCCGTCGATGTCTACGTTTCCCACGGGGTCACCATCGACGCTTTCGTCGGTGTCTACCTGCAGCAGGGCGAGTTCGCGGTCGTTCGGTCGGCGGACCAGGGTGGGAAGATCGAGCTGATCGGAAGACATCTCGTTCCCTGAGCGGTCGCTGCCGAGAGCGTGACGCCGGGCGCGATCGCCAGGCGCCGCCTCCCTTCGGCGCACCCTGCAACATCTGTGAGCCGCCGCCGGAGTACGCGCAGATCCGCCGCTACAACCCGGACGGCTCCGGCATGGAGGTCATCGCGACCGGCGTGCGCAACTCGGTTGGCTTCGACTGGCACCCGCGAACCGGCGAGCTGTGGTTCACCGACCATGGGCGCGACTGGATGGGGGACGACACCCCATCGGACGAGCTGAACCGGATATCGGCGGTCGGCCAGAACTTCGGGTTCCCCTACTGCCACGCCGACGGCGTGGCAGATTCCGAGGTCGCGAAGCCGGACGGGTGCAAGGGGGTTACCCTCCCGGTCCTCCTGGTCGGCCCGCACGCGGCGGCGATGGGCGTCAAGTTCTACACGGGCAGCATGTTCCCCGCGGAGTACCGCGATGTCGCCTTCGTTGCCCGCAAGGGCTCCTGGAACCGCAGCAAGCCCTCGGGCTTCGACGTGGTTGCCGTGCGCGCAGACGCCGACGGGCGAAACGCGAAGATGACGCCCTTCCTGACCGGCTTCAGCGAGTCGAGCGATGCCTATCGGTTCTGGGGTCGCCCCGCGTATGTCGCCCAGATGCCGGACGGCGCGCTGCTGGTGAGCGACGAGCAGGTGGGCGCCATCTACCGGGTGAGCTATCAGAAGCAGTAGCCCAGGGGCAGCGGCACATTGAAGCGCTTCCTCTTCGTCCGAGCCGCGACCGGCCTGATCGCGGCGCTGGGCATCACGTCTGCCATGTCGCAGGCGGCCTGCTCGGCATGCCACGGCCCGGACGGCAATTCGACGACGCCCGGAGTACCGTCGATCGCCGGCCAGCCGCGCCTCTTCCTGGAAACGCAACTCGTGCTGATCCGCGAGGAGATCCGAGAGGCGCCGCAGATGCTGCCGATCGTCAAGGGCATGGCCGACGAGGAGATCGCGGCGCTGGCGGAGCACTTCTCGAGCCTCAAGGCGCGCCGTGTCGCCACCGACCCTCCCGACGCGGAGCGGATGCGGCGCGGCCGCGAGCGGGCAAGCGCCCTGCGGTGTGGCATCTGCCACCTGGAGCACTTCCAGGGGCAGAAGCAGGTGCCTCGTCTTGCCGGCCAGCGCGAGGACTACCTGCTGTCGGAACTGCGCGCCTACCGCGACGATCAGCGCAAGGGCGGAGACACCATCATGGCTGCGGCCCTCTTCGGCCTGAGTGACACCGATCTGACGGCGCTCGCCCACTTCCTGGCCCATGTCGAACCCGGGCAATAGAGCGCCCTACTCTCCGCCGGGCGGCTCCGCCGGTCGCTCCCCACTCGCGACGATCTGCCTCGTGGCATCGAGGATCCCTCGAACGACGTAGGGGACTGCGGCCGCCTCGCCGAATCGCCCGAGGGTCGGCGGGCCGACCGCGAAGATCGCGTCGTGGGGCCGCCCGTGGCCATCGACCAGCCGCCCGCGCAGATCCACGTCGACACCCAGGCCGGCGGCATCGTCACGCGCGATGCCGTCACGCAGAAGCGCCTCCCAGAACGGGTTGCCGGATTGGCTGGGCCGAGGCCGCGGACCGGTGCAATTGATCACCGCAGCGGCGCGGACGGTTCGCCGTCCTGCCCCGTGCGGGGATTCGTACTCGACCACGATCGTGCTGCCGTCCCCACGGGAATTGCGCAGGCGGCCCGTTGCAAAGGCAAGGCGCCCGCAGCGCAAGCCGTCGTCCACGATGCGCTCCACCTGCGGCGGATTGCGGAAGCGGAAGGCGTCGTACCAGGCTTTGACATGCCGCACGAATCGCCGCCGCTCCGCATCCGGCCATCGGCTCCAGAACAGCCAGCAGGCGTCGCGCAGCTCGTCGAACGGCACGTGCCAGCTCGACGCCGCCGGATCGATGGCGGCGATCTCGCGCCGCAGGAGCCGGACCGCCGCGCGAGCCGACGCCGGAACGCCGCCTCGTCGCAGGATCGCCGGTTCCCGCTCCAAGACGCGATCCCAGACGGAGCGCTGCGACCGGTGCGGGTTCTGGGAACCGGGGCGCAGTCCGTGCCGCGACAGGGACAGCACCGGTCCCCGGTGGCCGCGGGCGGTCAGCGCCGCGAATGCATCCGAGGCCGTGAGACCGGAGCCGACCAGCAGCACCGGCGCCCCGCTGGCGATCGTGTCGAACGCCTGCGTGCGCCACGGATCCCCGATCCAGCCGGGATGACCGGTGATGGGCAGCAACTCCCGCGGAGTGCCGACCGCATTCCAGCCCAGGGCCAGGATGCAGGCCGAGGCGCCGAGGCGCGAGCCGTCGCCAAGCTCCACCTCGATGGCGGACGGTCGCAGGCTCAATCGGCGCGCCGCCTGTCGGACATGCTCGATCCGGCAAGCACCGGGATTGCCGAGCGCGTGGCGCGCGATCTCCTCGCCCATGTAGCGCCCGAATGCGTGCCGGCGCGCGAACACCAGCCCGTTCGCCGCGACCGACTCCCGATCGGCAGCCAGCGTGCCGCTTCGGCGAAGCCAGGCGGCAAAGTGTCCGGGCTCGTCCGGATACGGTGAATGGATGCTGTCCGGGCCGTTCAGGCGATGGTCCGGTTCAGGGCTGGAGTGGGCGATGCCCGCGCCGAGGGCGGCGCGCGGCTCGACGACCAGGATCTCCAGCGGAACGCCGCAGGCGCGACTCAGGTGAATCGCGGCAGCCGCACCGCTGAATCCACCGCCCACGATCACGATGCGACGCACGTCAGCGGTCGCCGGGCCGATCGCGCACGTACCGCTGGCCGGCCAATCCACGCTCGGAAATCATGGACATATCGTAGACCGCACAGCACGCGATTGCCACGAACCGGGCATGGACGCGCAAAACGTCCCGGATCTCTCCGGATCCGATGCCGTCCGATGAAGGTGATCGGGTCGCGGGATGACGTAGCATCCGCACGTCTGCACGCCGCACTACGACGCCTCATGACCGCCTTCCCGAACCTGCTCTCGCCGCTCCGCATCGGCGACACCACGCTTCCCAACCGCATGGTCATGGGGGCGATGCATACCCGGCTGGAGACGCTGGATCGCCCGCTCGAACGGCTGTCTGCGTTCTATGCAAGGCGCGCCGGCGGCGAGATCGGACTGATCCTCACCGGCGGCTACGCGCCGATACCGGAGGGGACGATGGAAGATGGCGGCATGTACCTCGCCGACCCGAGCCAGCTCGGCGAGCACACGCCGATCACTTCGGCCGTCAGCCAGGCTGGCGGACGAATCGTGTTGCAGATCCTGCATGCCGGCCGCTACGCCAGGCGGAAGGATTGCGTGGCGCCGTCGCCCGGCAAGGCCCGCATCAATGCCCATGCGCCGCGCCCGTTGTCGACCGACGAGGTGTGGGAAACGATCGAGCGATATGCGACGACGGCAGCGCTTGCGCAGGAGGCCGGCTACACCGGCGTCGAGATCATGGGCTCCGAAGGCTACCTGATCAATCAGTTCACCGCGGCGATCACCAACCATCGCGACGACGCCTTCGGCGGATCGTTCGAAGGGCGAATCCGTTTCCCGGTCGAGATCGTCAAGGCGGTACGCGCCCGGGTGGGGCCGGGCTTCCTCTTGATCTACCGGATCTCCTCGATCGACCTGATGGAAGGCGGGATGACCGGGAGCGAGATCGCACGGCTCGCGCGCGCGGTTGCGAATGCAGGCGCGGACCTGATCAACACCGGCGTCGGCTGGCACGAGTCGGCCGTGCCGACCATCGCCGCCTCCGTGCCGCGCGCCGCCTGGCTGGCGGCGATCCGCAACGTCAAGGAGGCGGTGCCGATTCCGGTGATGGCATCCAACCGGATCAACACGCCGGAGGTCGCCGAGGGGATCATCGCCTCAGGCGCCGCCGACCTGGTCTCGATGGCAAGACCACTGCTCGCGGATCCCGACTTCGCCCGCAAGACCCGGGCGGGTCGCGCCGACGAGATCAACACCTGCATTGCCTGCAATCAGGCCTGCCTGGACTACATCTTCACCGACCGGGTCGCCACCTGCCTGGTGAACCCGCGCGCGGGCCGCGAGGTCGAGTTCCACGACGGACCGGCGCGATCGCCACGCCGCCTCGCCGTGGTCGGCGCCGGCCCGGCCGGCATGGCATTCGCCCTCGAAGCGGCCCGGCGCGGCCATCGCGTGACGCTGCTCGAGTCACAACCGGCGCTCGGCGGACAACTCAACCTCGCGAAGCAGGTACCGGGCAAGCACGAGTTCCACGAGATGCTGCGCTACTTCCAGGTGTCGCTGGAGCGCGCCGGGGTGGAGGTCCGGCTCGGGATTCGCGCAACCGCGCAGTTGCTGGCGGGCGGGGAGTTCGACGACATCGTGCTGGCCACCGGCGTGGTGCCGCGCACACCGCGTATTCCCGGTATCGACCATCCCATGGTCCTGGGCTATGCCGAGCTTCTGGCTGGAGAGGTGGAGGCCGGCGAGCGCGTCGCCATCATCGGTGCGGGGGGCATCGGGTTCGACGTGGCGGAGTTCCTGGTCGGTCAACCGAAGGAGGCAACCGACCCGGCGGCCTTCGCCGATGCCTGGGGCGTGGACCCGACCATCGCCGTGCCCGGCGGATTGCGCCATCCGGCCCGACCGACGCCACGACGACAGGTGCACATGCTCCAGCGCAAACCCGGATCCCTCGGCCGCAACCTGGGCAAATCGACCGGCTGGATTCTCAAGGCAAAGCTGCGCCAGGCGAACGTATCGATGACACCCGGCGTCACCTACGACGCCATCGACCACCGCGGCTTGCACTACACCGTTGACGGCGAGCGGCGGCTGCTCCAGGTGGACAACGTCATCGTCTGCGCCGGCCAGGAACCGAACCGTGCGCTGTTCGAAGCGCTGCGCTCGCACGGCCTGCGGTCGCACCTGATCGGCGGCGCCGACGTCGCGGTCGAGCTCGATGCCTTGCGCGCGATCGACCAGGCCACCCGGCTCGCGGTTTCGTTGTAGCGAAGGCTCGGCCGACTGCCGGGGCGTTACCGCACCGGTCAACCGCGTCGCTGCGAGCGGCTGATCTCTATCAGTGCGTTCAATGCATCGGTCACGGTGAAGATGCCCAGGGGCTCACCGTTCTCGTCGTTGACGATCACGCTGCCGATCTTGCGGTCGGACATGATGAAAGCCACCTCGTCCAGGGGCGTGGAAGCCGTGACCGTGACCAGTTCGTCGGCCATGATGTCACCGGCACGCACCTGGATTCGATGCTCGGCACCCAGGCCCTCCGCCACCCGAAGGTCGCGGTCGCTGACCACGCCCACGATCGTCCCGTCGCGTGCCACCGGCAGGTGCCGCACGCCGTGGGACTGCATCAGCTGTCGCAGCTCGTCGATGGACTGATCCTCGGTCGCAGTGACCGGGCTCGGGGTGGTGTACTCCTCGACAGGCGGGTTCTGCGTCATCGTGACATCTCCGGTTGCGGATCGTCGTAGCGGTCAGGCGAGACCCCGGCACTGGTCCTCGAGAGAGTCGGCGATATTTCCGGCGCCGGTCGGCGCCGGGTCGTTCTGCTTGCACTGCAGGTTGCCGTTGGCCCGGTTGCGACTGATCTCCAGAGCACCGCGAGTCTCCTCGATCTGAATGTTACCGTCGAGCCGGTTGTCGTTCACCGTCGCACCGGCGCGGTTGCGAAAGAGCTGGATGTTTCCGTCCAACCGGTTGCCCAGGACGTAGAGCCCGCCGGCACTGCGGTCCAGCTGGATGTTGCCGTCGATGGTCGACTCATAGACCCCCACGGAGCCGCCGTCCTCGATCTGAACCGAACCTTGAAGGAGCGATCGCTCCACGACCACGTCGCGCGAACGCTGTCCCTGGATGTTGCCGTCGACCCGCACGCCCCTCGCGAAGAGGGATGCGTCCGATCCGACTTCGATGTTGCCGTCGATGACCGTGCCGTCGTCGAGCACGCAGGCCGCACCGTCCGGAACCCGAAGGTTCTCGACCCGCCGATTGCCCAGGGCCACGTTCTCGCAGATGTTGCGCGCAGCGACGACGGGTAACGCCGAAGGCGCGGGCGCGAGCGCGGGCGCCTGCGCGAACGAGAGGGGCGTGCTGGTGCCGCCTGTGCCACCGCCACCACCTGCGGGCGGCGCAACGCTGCCGGACCCTCCGTCGCTGCTGCCACCGCAGGCCGCCAGCGCGAACAGGAGCGGGCCCATGCCCGCCAGCCAATGGCGGGAAATCGTGTTCAACACCATTCCTCCGGGATTTGTTGCGCGGGCCGCGTCCGTGCGTCGCGCGGACCGAGGCGCTCAGCGTCTAGCAGCCGGAAGACCCGCAGCGGCGCATGCCAAGCCGAAGCTCGCCGCGATGGTGATTGTGCGACACGGAAAGGCGACGCCTTCACATCCCCTCATGTCCCTACCGGACTTGCCGATTCTTGAACCGCTCTCAACAAGCAGGTAACATTGCCGATCCCGCCGCGCGCGGGAACTTTTTCATCTGCTGGTTGGGGGGGACGCCATGTCTACAGACGCCCTCTTCCAATTGGGGATCGTCTCGGGTTCTCGGAGCGCCGCCCAAAAGGAAGATTTCCGCTCGCCGAAGGCGCTGGTGCGTCTCGCGTCGAAATCGCTCGGGCGTCTCGCGCCGAAATCGCTCGGGCGTCTCGCACCGAAATCGCTCGGGCGTCCCGCGCCGAAGCCGCTCGGACGTCTCGCCTCGAAGGCGCTCAGGCGTATCGCGCCGCGAACCCGCAGGGGCCTGGTTGCGAGTCTGGCGATGCCGGCCGCCGTGGCCTGCCGCGCGCCGCAATGGTCCGCCAACCTGAGTCGCCTCTCCAAGGCCCTGGCGCAATGCCACGGCCTTCGGCCTGGCTAGGATCGCCGTTCCGCAGCGCCCCTGTGGCGCTCGGCGACGCCTCGGCACCGGTCTGACCTGCTAGTCCCGCCCCCCCGCGGACGAAATCCGGGCCGCGCCGCGCGCGCCGGGCGCTGCACCGACTACACGAGCTTCCATGCCGGCTGGCTGCCGGCAGCGCGTTTCGCGCCCCGTTTCACCACCGTCCGAGAATGATCCCGACGCCCTACTACCTGATCGACAAGGAACGGCTGCAGCAGAACCTGCTGAAGGTCGACCACGTGCGCCGCCATGCCGGGGCCCGGGTGCTGCTCGCGCTCAAGTGCTTCGCCACCTGGTCGGTATTCGACCTCATGCGCAAGCACATGGACGGGACGACCTCGTCATCCCTCTACGAGGTGAAGCTCGGGCACGAGAAGTTCGGCGGCGAGACGCATGCCTACAGCGTCGCCTATTCCGACGACGAGATCGACCAGGTGATCGCGCATTGCGACAAGATCATCTTCAATTCGGTCGGGCAGTTGCGGCGGTTCGAGGCACGCGCGGAAGGAAAGGGCCGCGGCCTGCGGCTGAATCCGGGCGCGAGCTCGTCAGGCTACGACCTCGCCGATCCGGCACGCCGGTTCAGCCGCCTCGGTGAACGGGATGTCGGCCGCGTCGAAGCCGTGGCGGACCGGCTCGACGGCGTCATGATCCACAACAACTGCGAGAACCGCGACTTCGCTCGATTCAACGAGCTCCTCGGGTTGGCCGAGTCGCGCTTCGGCGGCGTGTTCCGCAAGGTGAAGTGGGTGAGCCTGGGCGGCGGCATCCACTTCACCGCCGAAGGCTATC
>JAEWEW010000215.1 GCA_023389175.1 Pseudomonadota bacterium
CTGGATACCGAGCATGTGGTCACCTTCGCCGCGGTCCCGGGCGGCAGCGGACCAACCCAGGCGACCAGCGTCGCGGGGCGCTAGGCGGCCGCCCGCCCCGCGGGGCGGGGCCGGCCTACTTGTAGCCGACCTTGTCGAGCAGCTTCTGGGCATCCGCAGCCCGCGCGGCCATCTGGTCGGTGGGCATCGTGTCCGCCTTGAAGGACCCGAGCGACGCGAGCGTCTCGTTGCCGGCATCGACACCCTTGACCACCGGCCATTCGTTGTTGCCATTCGCGAAGTAGCGCTGGGCCTCGTCGGTCGCGAGGTACTCCAGGAACTGGATCGCCGTGTCCCGGTGGGGCGCATGGCGCGCGACCGCGCCGCCGGCCAGGTTCATGTGCGCCCCGGCGCCGTCCTGGTTCGGCCACACCATCGCGACCTTGGATACCACCTCCTTGTCCTCGGGCTTGTCCGAGCGCAGCAGCCGCACCCAGTAATAGCTGTTGGTGAGCGCGACGCCGCACTCGCCGCTCGCGACCGCGCGGATCTGGTCGGTGTCGCCGCCCTTGGGCGCGCGCGCCTGGTTGGCCACGTACCCGGCGAGCAGGCGCTCCGTCTTCTCGACGCCGTGGCGCACGATCATCGAGCCGAAGAGGGACAGGTTGTAGGGATGACTGCCCGAGCGCGTGCAGAGCTTGCCCTTGTTCTTCGGGTCCGCGAGCGATTCGTAGGTTGCGACGTCGCCGGGCTCGACCTTGTCCTTGTTGTAGACGATCACCCGGGCGCGGCTGGAGAAGCCGAACCAGCTGTTGTCGCCCGCACGGAAATGCGCTGGGATCCGCTCGGCCAGCACCTTGGAGTCAACCGGCTGGAACAGTCCCTCCTTCTGCGCATTGGTGAGCCGGGTCGCATCGACCAGCAGTACCACGTCCGCCGGGCTGCGGTCCCCCTCCGCCTTGAGCCGCTCCAGCAGCGGCTGGTCGCCCATCTCGATCCGGTTGATCTTCACGCCGGTCTGCCGGGTGAAGCCGCCGTAGAGCTGCTCGTCGGTCTGGTAGTGGCGAGCGGAGTAGACGTTGAGCACCTTGTCCTGGGCGCTCACCTGGGGCGCCTGACCGGCAAGTCCGATGGCGGTCACCAGGGCGGCGGCGAGCGAGATCCTGCGGCGCGCGGCGGCGCGCGGCGACGATGCGAAGTACACGATGAGGCTCCTGCTTCCTTGGGGCGGCGGGGCTGCCGCCGGATCCGATTTCTGAAACGAGAATGGTTATCGTATCAGGTTGGATCGGCTCAGGGGGCCTGCCGTGCCGCCGCGAAATCGAGGAACCACTGGATCACCCCGGGATTGGCCATCGAATCGCGGTTCACTGCCTTCTCCACCGGGTGGCCGAGGAGGATGCGCTTGATCGGCACCTCCAGCTTCTTGCCCGTGAGGGTCCGGGGCACCTCGGGAATCGCATAGACCTCGTCCGGCACATGGCGGGGCGAGAGGCGCGTGCGGATCGCCTCGGCGAGGCGCCGGCGCAGCCCGTCGTCGACGCCGGTCTCGCCGCGGGCAGCCGCCGCGCCGGAGGGCGGCGGCTGGGCACCCGGGGGGCGGGCAAGCACCACGAAAAGGGCGAGGAAGGACGGCCGGCCGAGATACTCGAGATCGATCGCGACCGAATCCGCGATCTCGTCGAAGTCCTCCACCACCCGGTAGAGCTCGCTCGTTCCCATGCGGATGCCGTGGCGGTTGATGGTGGAATCGCTGCGGCCGTAGATCCGGGCGGTCACCGACTCGGGCCGTTCGATCAGCTCCAGCCAGTCGCCGTGCTGCCAGACGCCCGGCCAGGTCTCGAAGTAGCTGCCGTGGTAGCGGCTGCCGTCCTCGTCGCCCCAGAAGTAGAGCGGCATCGAGGGCATCGGCTCGGTGCAGACCAGCTCGCCCACCTGACCTACCTGCGGCCTGCCGTTCTCGTCGTAGGAGGCGATTGCCGCGCCGAGCGTGCGGCACTGCATCTCGCCGGCGTAGACGGGCAGGATCGGGCAGGCGGTCAGGAAGGCCGCGCCCGGATCGGTGCCGCCGGAGATGGAGGCAAGCAGCAGGTCCTCCTTCACGTTGCGGTAGATCCAGCGATACGCCTCGTCGGTGAGCGGCGAACCGGTCGATCCGACGGTGCGCAGCGCCCGCAGGTCGAAGGCGTCCTTCGGCACGAAGCCGGCCTTCATGCATTGGCCGATGAAGGCGGGGCTGGTGCCGAAGAAGGTCGCCCGCTCCTCGGAGGCCACGCGCCAGAGCGGCGACAGGTCGGGATGGCCGGGGCTGCCGTCGTAGTGCACCAGGGTCGCGCCGCTGGCGAGCGCCGACACCCACAGGTTCCACATGATCCAGCTGGTGGAGGAGAACCACATCATGCGGTCCTCGGCATCCACCCCCAGGTGCATCGCGAGATCCACCGTGCCCATCAGCAGCGCGCCGCCGTGCCCGTGGACGATCGCCTTCGGCATGCCGGTGGTGCCGGAAGAGTAGACGATCCGCAGCGGATGCTCGAACGGCAGCGACTCGAACACCGGCGGCCGCGGGTCGGCGATGGCGTCGCCCCAGGCGACCACCCGCAGCGCTCGTGCCGGCGCGAGCGTGGCACCGGGATCGAGGTAGGGCAGGAAGATCACGGCCTCCAGCGAGGGCAGCCGCTCGAACAGCTCGGCCAGCACGTCGCGCCGGTCGAAGGCCTTGCCGCCGTAACGGTAGCCATCGATCGCGAACATCACCCTCGGCGTGATCTGCCGGAAGCGGTCGATGACGCTGGTCGGCCCGAGGTCCGGCGCGCAGCTCGACCACACCGCGCCCGCCGCGCAGGCGCCGAGAAAGGCCGCCACGGTCTCCGGGATGTTCGGCATGTAGGCGACCACGCGATCGCCAGGCACCACGCCGAGCGATCGCAACGTCCCTGCGATCGATCCGGCCTGGCCGGCGAGCGCCGCCCAGGTGATCTCGCGCCGCTCGCCCGCCTCGTTGCGGAAAACGATTGCCGGGCGCGTGGCGGCATCCGCCGCGTCGGCGCGGCGCAGCAGGTGCTCCGCGTAGTTGAGCTTCGCGCCTTCGAACCAGTGCGCGCCGGGCATCCGCCGCTGCGAGAGAATGCGTCCCGGCGGCGAATGGAAGCGCACTTCGGCGAAGTCGGCGATCGCCTGCCAGAACGCCTCCAGGTCCGCAACCGACCAGCGCCACAAGGACTCGTAGTCGTCGAACTCCAGGCCGCGGTGCTGTGCCAGCCACTGGCGGAACCGCGTGATCGGCGCGCGGGCAATGCGCTCCTGCGTCGGCCGCCAGAGCGGGGCCGGCGCGGCGGCTTGTGCTTCCGTCTTCTCCATCAGTCTCCTCGTCGAGCCGCCGCGCGGGCAGCCTTCACGGATTCTGCCCGCTCGTCGCGTGACGGTCCAGCAACGCCAGCACGGCACGCGCGCATTCCTCCGGCGCTTCGAGCGGCAGCAGATGTCCTCCGTCGAGCGCGATGAAGCGGTCGCCGAAGAGGCGGCGGTTATGCTCGAAGCCGACCATGCGCATCTCCTCGGAAGCCTTGCCGGCGACCATTCCAACCGGATTGCCGGCAGCACGCAGCCGATGCAGCGCGCGCGTCGCCTCGCGATGCGGCAGGCCCGCGTAGATGTCGCGCTCTTCCTCGCGCGGTATGCGCAGCGTGGCGCCGGCCGTGCCCCTGCCGGGCGCGGGCGCCAGGTCGCGCAGGCCATGCTCGATGAAGTCGTCCAGCACCCCGGGCGCCCAGCGCTTCACGAAGGGCTTGCCCCCGAAGAACTCGCGCGCTTCGGCGCGGTCCTGCCAGGTGTAGCGGCGCCGCGCGGCCACCCGGGCCGGGCCGAGCTTCGCGATCAGGCCGGTGCTCTGCACGAAGCTGAGCAGCGCGCCGCGCCCGGGACCGAGGATCGGCGAGTCCACCAGGACGATCGGATGCCGCGCGGGCAGCGCCCGGGCCGCCGCCATCAGCGCGAGATATCCGCCCATGGAGTGGCCGACCAGCGCGGTGCCCGGGCCCTCGGCGTCGAGCGCGAGCAGGCGCTCCTCCACCTGCTCCCGCATGCGCCGCCAGCGTAGCGCGGCAGGCGTTGCCGCCTCCGTCTCGAGCACCGCGAGCGGCAGCACCTCGAGCCCGGTCGCAAGCCGGTCGAGGAACCGGCGATACACGCCGGCCGGAAAGCCGTTCGCATGCAGAAAGAGGAGGCGCTTCGCGCGCATGTCGGTTCCTTCCGAGGCGCGGTACCGGCGGGCCGGCTCTCGCACCGGCAGCGCCGAGCGGTTATGCTCGGCCGTGCGCGTCGAAGCGCGAGTTGCCCGACGCCGCGCGCAGCGCGCGCCGGTCCGGAAACCGCTATTTTGCCAGCAACCGAAAGCCTTCCCTCGCCACCTTCCCGCGCCCTGGCTCGAGGCCGCCGCCGGCTCGTCGCGGCTTGCCTTCGCGCCGGCGCAGCCGGCCTGCTTCACGTCGTGTCGCTTCCCCGGGCTGCGCTGGCGCATCACGGGTTCAACGGCCTCTACGATTTCGCTCACCCGTACTACCTTGCCGGCAGGCTGGTGCAGGCCTACATCGGCTTTCCGCATGTCCGACTCACGCTGCGCGTGCCGAGGAACCTGCGCATGCCGCGGGACCGGGAGTGGATGCGGGCGCTCGAGGATGCCGAGGCACGTCCGACGCTCACGCTGCTCGCCGCGAGCGAGCGCCGCGGGCTGGTCGAAGTGACACTGGGAGGGAGGCTCACCCGGCGGCTGGTGGACGAGCCGGGCCTGCTTTCGCTCGACGATCCGGTGCAGGTGGTGGTCTACCGGCGCATCACGCGCGACGAGTACCGCGACGAGCTGCAGGCGGTGCTGCTCGCGCTGCCCGACGGCCGCATCCTGGTCGGCTCGGCTCCGATGCAGTAGGCCGCTAGCCGGGCGCGGCCGCCTGCGGTGCCCGTCCGCCGGGACGCTGCGCCGCGCGCCGCCAGAGGTGCATCAGCGCATAGGCCCTCCAGGGGCGCCAGCGCTCCGCCAGCGCCAGCGCCTCGGCGGGCTTCGTCGCACCGAGCGCGTTGCGCGCCGCCACGTCGCCCGGCGGAAACGCGTCGCTCCAGCCGAGGCCTCGCATGACGATGTAGTTCGCCGTCCAGGGCCCGATGCCGCGGATCGCGCAG
>JAEWEW010000243.1 GCA_023389175.1 Pseudomonadota bacterium
CCTGTATGGGGTGGACGAGCGCGCGCGGGTGATCGTGCGGCTGGAGAAGGGCAAGTGGATCCTCGCGCCCTGACCGCTTGCCCATGACCTGGGACATCGCCCTCATCCTCGGTATCGACGGCCTCGCCAACGGGGCCGTCTACCTGCTCGCGGGACTCGGCCTGGTGCTGATCTTCTCGGTGACGCGGGTGGTGTTCGTGCCGTTCGGCGACATCGCCGCATTCGCCGCGCTGAGCCTCGCCGCGTTCGAGCGGGGACACATGCCGGCGACGATTTCGATGATCGGCGTGATGGCCGTGCTTGCGGTCATCGTGGAGGTCGGCAGCCTGCTGCGGCGGGGCGAGGGCCGGCGGATTCCCCGGGCGATCCTCGCCTGGGGCCTGCTGCCGGCGATTCCCTGCGCCATCGCCTGGTCGGTCGCCGGCGCCGCGGTCCCCGCGGCGGTGCATGTGGCAGCGGCCGTCCTGCTGGTGGTGCCGCTCGCCCCGCTGGTTGCCCGGGTCGTCTTCCAGCCGATCGCGGATGCCTCGGTCCTGGTGCTGCTGATCGTCTCCCTGGCACTTCACTTCCTGCTCTCCGGCCTCGGGCTGCTCTTCTTCGGGCCGGAAGGCTCGCGCACCAATGCGCTCGCCGAAGGGGCGCTCACCTTCGGCGGCTACAGCGTGAGCGGACAGGTCATCCTGATGGTGAGCGCCGCGGTGGTGCTGAGCGGGCTCTTCTTCCTCGCATTCGAGCACACGGTGACCGGCAAGGCGCTGCGGGCCACCGCGGTGAACCGGGTCGGCGCGCGCCTGGTGGGGATCCGGCCGGCCCGCACCGCGCTGCTCGCCTATGGCGGCGCGTCGCTGCTGGGCGGGCTGATCGGCGTGCTGATCGCGCCGGTCACCACCATGTACTACGACTCGGGCTTCATCATCGGGCTGAAGGCCTTCGTCGCGGCCATCATCGGGGGCCTTGTGAGCTATCCGCTCACCGCGCTCGGCGGGCTTGCAGTCGGGCTGGTGGAGAGCTTCGCCTCCTTCTGGAGCGGGGCGCTCAAGGACGCGATCGTCTTCAGCCTGCTCATCCCGGTGCTGCTGCTGCGCTCCTTCCTCGCGGCGACGCCCGAGGAAGAGGTCGAGGAGTTGGATCAGTGAGCGCCGCCGCACGGCCGCCCGAAGGCGGCGCTCTCCTCCCTCGGGGAGGTGGTCGCGCTTCGCGACCGGAGGGTACGGGGAGGCTATACCGATGATGCGCGGCGCGCTCCGTCTGCCCCGGCTCGCCGCGATCGTCGTCGTCGTGGTGCTCGCGCTGGTGCCGGTCTTCGCCGGCAACTTCACCGTCTCGCTGCTGAACGACATCGGCATCGGGGCGCTGGTGGTGCTCGGGCTGGTGATGCTCACCGGCGTTGGCGGCGCCACCTCGTTCGGCCAGGCCGCCTTCGTCGGCATCGCCGCCTATTCCACGGCGTGGCTGACCACCAGCCAGGGGCTGTCACCCTGGCTCGGCCTCGTGTTCGCGCTGGCCCTGACCGGCACGTCGGCGCTCGCGATCGGGCTGCTGACGCTGCGCCTCGGCGGCCACTACCTGCCGCTCAGCACCATTGCCTGGGGTCTTTCGATCGCGATCGTGTTCGGCAACGTCGACGCGCTCGGACGGCACACCGGCATCTCCAACATCCCGGCGATCAGCATCGGGCCGTGGTCGCTCGGCGACCGGCGCGCCATGTACTACCTGATCTGGGGAATCGTCGCGCTGGCGTTCCTGTTCAGCCGCAACCTGCTGCAGTCCCGGCCCGGGCGGGCCATCCGCGGGTTGCGGGGCGGGGCGACGCTGCTCGCGAGCGTCGGGGCGGATGCCTTCCGGGTGCGGCTCGCGCTGTTCGTGATCGCGGCCCTGCTCGCCGGCTTCGCCGGATGGCTCTACGCGCACAACAACCGGTTCGTCAGCCCGTCGCCGTTCGATGTCCGGGCGAGCATCGAGTACCTGCTGATGGCGGTCGCCGGCGGCCTCGGGCACCTGACCGGCGCGCTGGTCGGCTCGGGGCTCGTGCTGGTGATGAAGAACAGCGTCCAGGACCTGCTCCCGCTGCTCACCCAGCGGGCAGGGCAGCTCGAGGCGATCGCCTTCGCCACGCTGTTCATCCTGCTGCTGCATTTCGCCCGCGGTGGCCTGATGGGCTTCCTCGCGCGCCGCTACGGCGAGCGCTGGCGGCGCGGGCCCGCGGTGGCAGTGGGCTCGCCCCCCGATCCGCTGCCGCAGCGCGAGCTGCCCCCGCGCGGCACGCCGCTGCTGTCGGTTTGCGGCGTGGTGAAGCGCTTCGGCGGCCTGGTGGCGGTGGACGACGTGAGCTTCGAGCTGAAGGCGGGCGAGATCCTCGGCCTCATCGGGCCCAACGGTGCCGGCAAGACGACGATGTTCAACCTGCTCACTCGAACCCTGCCGATGACTGCCGGGAAGGTGACCTTCCTCGGCCAGGACATCAGCGGGATGCGCCAGCGCGAGGTCGCGCAACTGGGCCTCGCGCGGACCTTCCAGCACGTGAAGCTGCGGCCGTACATGAGCCTGCTGGACAACGTGGCGCTCGGCGCGCACGCCCGCGCCCGCAGCGGCATCCTGCGCGCAGGGCTGCGGCTGGACCGGGGCGAGGAGCGCCAGGTGCTGCACGAGGCCCAGCGCCAGCTCGATCGCATCGGGCTTGGCGATCGGGCGCACGAGATGGCCGGCAGCCTGCCGCTCGGCACCCAGCGCATCCTCGAGATCGCCCGGGCCCTCGCCGCCGATCCGGTGCTGCTGGTGCTGGACGAGCCGGCCGCCGGTTTGCGCCGCAAGGAGAAGATGGCGCTTGCCGCGCTGCTGCGCAGGCTGCGCGAGGAAGGCGTCACCATCCTGATCGTCGAGCACGACATGGACTTCGTCATGCGACTGGTGGATCGCCTGGTGGTGATGAACTTCGGCGCAAAGCTGGTGGAAGGCGCGCCCGCGGAGGTACGGGCCGACCCGCGGGTGCAGGCCGCCTATCTCGGGAGCGTCGCATGAGCGATGTCGGAGGGCCGCCCGAAGGCGGCGCGGCGATGCCGATGCTCGAGGTAGGCGACCTTCATGTCGCCTATGGCCAGGTGGAGGCGCTGCGGGGCGTCTCGCTCTCGCTGCGGCCGGGCCAGATCGTCTCGGTGATCGGTCCCAACGGCGCGGGCAAGACCACCATGCTCGCCGCGATCATGGGCCTGCTGCCCTGCCGCGGAATCCTGCGCTTCGAGGGCGAGGATCTCCAGCCGCTCGACGTGGAGGCGCGAGTCGAGCGAGGCATGTGCCTGGTGCCCGAGAAGCGGGAGCTCTTCGGCGAGCTCACGGTGCTGGACAACCTGCAGCTCGGCGCCTTCGCCCGGCGCCTGCGCCGGGAGGGCCTCCGGCGGCAGCTCGATTCGGTGTTCGATCGCTTCCCGCGCCTCGCGGAGCGGCGCGGACAGCGGGCAGACACGCTCTCCGGCGGGGAGCGCCAGATGCTCGCGGTGGGGCGGGCGCTGATGTCCTCGCCGCGGCTCTTGATGCTGGACGAGCCGAGCCTCGGGCTCGCCCCGCTGATCGTGCGCGACGTGCTCGCCATGGTGCGCACGCTGCGCGACGACGGGGTCTCCATCCTGCTGGTCGAGCAGAACGCGCGTGCCGCGCTCGAGACCTCCGACTTCGGCTATGTGCTGGAGACCGGCGAGGTCGCGTTGTCGGGCGCCTCCGCGGAACTCGCCGGCGATCCGAGGGTGCAGGCCACCTACCTCGGCGCGGGAACGCAGGATGATTGAGCAGCTGCCGTCGCCATCCCGGCACCTGCCGGCCATGCTGGCGCGCCAGGCGCAGCGGCATGGCGACCGCCGCCTGGTCAGCGTCGGCGGGCAGCGGTGGTCGTATCGCGATGCGCTGGCCATCGCGGCGGCGCGGGCCGGCGCGCTTGCGGCGGCCGGCGTCGCGCGCGGCGATCGCGTTGCCGTCATGTGCGGCAACTGCAGCGAGTTCCTCGAGGTGTTCCTCGGCTGCGCCTGGCTCGGGGCGGTTGCGGTGCCCATCAATACCGCCTCCATGGGGCCGCAGATCGGCTACTACCTTGCCGACAGCGAGGCGCGGCTCCTGGTGATCGAGGCCGGCTTCCTTCCGCGGCTGGCGCATGCCGGGCCGGCGGGCGGGGCGCTCGCCGCCGTCTGGGTGGTCGCGACCGCGCAGGACGATGCGGGCGGCGCGCATGCGGAACCGCGTCAGGCGGAGCTCTCCCGGGCGCCGCGGCTGCCGGATGGCGCGCGCATCGATGCCTACCCCGAGGCCGGCTCGCCGATCGCGCCGGCGGAGCTCGGCCCGGGCGATCCGCTCGCGATCCTCTACACCTCCGGCACCACCGGGCCGGCCAAGGGCGTCGTCTGTCCGCATGCGCAGTACTACTGGTGGGGCGTGAACAGCGCCGACATCCTCGGCATCGGCCCCACCGACGTGCTCGGCACCACGCTGCCGCTCTTCCACATCAACGCGCTCAATACCTTCGCGCAGGCGCTGGTGACCGGCTGCGAGGTGGTGTACGAGTCCCGCTTCTCGGCGTCGGGTTTCTGGCCTGCGATGCGGGCCTGCGGCGCCACGGTGGTGTACCTGCTGGGCGCCATGGTGCCGATCCTGCTCGCGCAGCCGCCCGATCCGCGCGAGCGGGACCATCGGGTACGCACGGGCCTGGGTCCCGGCGTGCCGGCCGCGGCCGGCAACGCCTTCCGCGAGCGGACCGGCGTGCGCCTGCTCGAAGGCTACGGCTCCACCGAGACCAATTTCGTGATCGCAACCGCGCCGGACTCGCCGCGCGACGGCGTGATGGGCTGGCTCCGGCCGGGTTTCCACGCCCGCGTGGCGGACGCGCATGACAACGAACTCGCGGCCGGAGAGGCGGGCGAGCTGCTCCTGCGCGCGGACGAGCCGTTCGCTTTCGCCAGCGGCTACCACAACCGACCGCAGGAGACGCTCGCGGCCTGGCGCAACCTGTGGTTCCACACCGGCGACCGCGTCGTCCGCGACGCCGATGGCGCCTTCCGTTTCCTCGATCGCATCAAGGACGCGATCCGCCGGCGCGGGGAGAACATCTCGTCGTTCGAGGTCGAGCAGGTGCTGCTCGGACACGCGGCGGTCGCGGCCGCGGCGGTCTATCCGGTGCGCTCGGAGCTGGCGGAGGACGAGGTGATGGCGGCAATCACCGTCCGCCCCGGCATGGCGATCGATCCCGCCGAGCTCTCGCAATACTGCGAAGCGCGCCTGCCTTACTTCGCGGTGCCGCGGTACCTCGACCTGCTGCCGGACCTGCCGCGCACCGAGAACGGCAAGGTGCAGAAGTACAAGCTGCGCGAGCGGGGCGTGCGGCAGGATACCTGGGATCGGGAGCAGGCAATGCCCGGTCGCCCGGGTCGCCGGCGCGGCTGAACGAGGCGCGGACCGGTGTTCTCGCTCGCGGGTCGGACCGCCTTCATCACCGGCGCGGCAAGGGGCCTGGGCGCCGCCATCGCGCGCGGGCTTGCCGGCGCCGGCGCGCGGGTGGTGCTCACGGACCTGGCCTTCGATGCGGTGGAGCAGGCGGCCGGGGCGCTGCGCGACGAAGGCCTGGATGCCGTCGCGCTTGCGCTCGACGTGCGGGACGAGGTCGCCTTCCAGGCGGCCTTCGACCGCGCCGCCGCCGAGGGCGGCGGTGTCGACATCCTGGTCAACAATGCCGCGGTCTCGCCGCCGACGCCGCTCTGGTCCATCCCCGCAGGCGAGTGGGACGACGTGCTCGCCGTGAACCTGCGCGGCTGCTACTTCGGCTGCCGCATCGCCGGCCGCCACATGCGGGACCGCGGCTACGGGCGCATCGTGAACCTGGCGTCGATCGCGGGGCAGCAGGCGAGCGCCGCATCAGGCGCGCACTATGCCGCCTCCAAGGCCGGCATCGTGGCGCTCACCCGCAGCTTCGCGCAGGAGCTCGCGCCGCATGGGGTCACCGTCAACGCGCTCGCCCCCTCGGCCGTGCGCGGCCCGCAGCTCGATACGCTCGACGCGGCACGGCGGCAGGCGCTTGCGTCCGCCATTCCCGTCGGTCGCTTCGGCGAGCCGGAGGAGGTGGCGGCGGCGGCCGTCTATCTCGCCTCGACACAGGCGGGTTTCGTCACCGGCGCGACCCTCGACCTCAACGGCGGGAGGCTCATGCGGTGAGGTTGCCCTCGCCAGGCGGGCGGTAGAGCGCCTCGACCAGCTCGCGCCGCCGCTCCAGCACTGCCCGCTGGTTGATGTAGCCCTTGTCGGTGATCTCGCCGGCGTCTATCGACGGCGGCTCCTCCATCAGGCGCGCCGCCACCACCCGGGTGGACGAGCCGGTCGCTTCGTCGCGCAGCCGCGCGAGGCCCTTCGACACCACCGCGCGAACCGCCGCCGAGTCGATGGCATCGGCCAGCGGCGCCTGCGCGTCCAGCCCCGCGAGCTGACGGCAGGCGGCGGCATTGGGGAACACCAGCAGCCGGACATCGTCGCGATCGTGGCCGCAGACCACCACGTCCTGCGCCACCGGCGCGAGCGCCTCCAGCGCCCGCACCCGCAGCATGCCCACGTTCACCCAGGTCCCGGAGGTGAGCTTGAAGTCCTCGGCGATCCGTCCGTCGAAGAGCAGGCCGGACTCCGGATGCTTCGGGTCCAGCCAGCGCACCGCGTCCCCGATGCGATAGAAGCCTTCCTCGTCGAAGGCCGCGGCAGTCAGCTTCTCGTCGCGCCAATAGCCGGGGGTGACGTTGACACCGCGCACCCGCACCTCGAGCTTGTCGCCGGACGGCACCAGCTTGAGCTCGCAGCCGGGCACCGGCACGCCGATCACGCCGGTGCGCTCGGCCTGGAAATGGCAGTCGGTCGCGAGCGGCGACGTCTCGGTCGATCCCCAGGCCGCCACCATCGGCAGCGGCTGGCCGGTGGCCTCGCGGCTGAGCCGCAGGAGCGCGTCCCACAGGTGCTGGGGCAGGGCGGCCGCGGCGTAGAAGATCACCTGCAGCCGCGCGAAGAAGCGGTTGCGCAGCGCCTCGTCCTTCTCGAGCGCGGCAACCAGGAAGTCGTAGCCGCGGGGCACGTTGAAGTAGATGGTGGGCGAGATCTCGCGCAGGTTCGCGAGCGTCGCATCGAAGAGTCCCGGGGCGGCCTTGCCGCCATCGATGTAGAGCGTGCCGCCGTTGCGCAGCACCATGTTGAAGTTGTGGTTGCCGCCGAAGGTGTGGTTCCACGGCAGCCAGTCGACGATGACCGGCGGCGTCGCCGCGAGGAACGGCCAGACCTGCAGCTTCGCCTGCTGGCTCGCGCACATCATGCGCTGGGTGTTGATGACGCCCTTCGGGATGCCGGTGGAGCCGGAGGTGAAGAGCACCTTGGCCACCGTGTCGCCGTCGATCGCCTGGAAGGCGTTCTGCACCCGCGCATCGTCGGTGCGCTCGGCCAGGCCGGCGAAGTCCAGCCGGCGGGACCTTCCTGCGGCCACCGCCGTCGGGTCGTCGAGGATCAGCGTGGCATCGTGCAGCCCGTCGATCGCGGCCAGTGCCGGCCCGAAGCGCGCTGCCGGCGCGGCATGGATGAAACCTGGCGCAAGGCTTTCGATGATCGCCTTGAGCTTGGCATGGTCCCGTGACATCAGCGAGTACGCCGGGGAGACCGGGACCGCCGGGATGCCGACATGCATGGCCGCGAGGCTCAGCAGCGCATGCTGGATCGAGTTGTCCGACAGCAGCACCAGGGGCCGCTGCGCGCCCAGTCCGTTCTCCAGCATGGCGGTGGCGAGCGCGAGGACCGTGGCATGCGCCTCCGAATAGCTGATCCGGGTCCACTCGCCGTCCCGGCGCTCGGCGAGGAAGGTCCGCTCGGGCGTCTCGCCTGCCCAGTGGACGAGCCACTCGCCGATGCAGCGCGAATAGGCGCCGAGCGGCTCCCGCGATCGGGCGATCTGCGTGCCGTCCGGCCGGCGCTCGACCGCCAGCGCCGGGCGGGCGAAGAGCGTGCGCGAGGAACCGCCTGCGACGGCGGGATCGTTGGCGTTCATCGGGCCGCCTCCGCGACGCCCGCGGGCGCATCGCCAAGCTCGACGGTGGCGAAGCGTTGCGGCAGGGTCAGCTCGATCAGCTCGAGGTCCGGCGAGCGATCCACCACGTTGTGCGGCACGCCCGCGGGCTGCGTGATGCATTCACCGGCGCGCACCACATGCTCTCCCGGCACGTCCCGGTAACGGAAGGCGATGTGGCCCCGGATCACGAAGACGGCGTGCACGTCCATGTCGTGCCAGTGCCAGCCGGTCTCTTCCCGGAAGGCCTCGGTGGCACGCAGGTGGCGAAGGCCGACGCGGCCGCCGGTGGCGGCGCCGACCGCGAGCTCCCGGTACGCATTGCCGGGCAGCAGCCCCTCGTCCTGCCAGGGCGTGCTCTCCAGCGTGTCGATTCTCAGGACGGTGTCGCGCTCCCCGAGCGTCAGGGGCCCGGGATAGCGGGTCGCTTCAATGTTGGCCATCCGCGTTGTCTCCTCGTTTGGCAGCGACCGCCCGGCCGCGACGGATTCAGGTGAATGAAGTATAGTGCCAAAATCAGACCGGAGCGACCGATGCCAGAGAGCCATGCCGAAGCACGTCATCACCCGGACCGGGTCCGCGATACCCAGGGTCCGGGGAAGAATCCGTTGCTCGTGGCGCTCGGCGATCGCGTGCGAACGCTGCGCGCGCGGCGCGGCATGACCCGCAAGGCGGTCGCCCTGGCCGCGGACGTGTCGGAGCGCCACCTCGCCAACCTCGAGTACGGGATCGGCAACGTCTCCATCCTCGTCCTGCAGCAGGTGGCCCAGGCGCTGCAGTGCTCGATGGCGGAGCTGATCGGCGACGTCACCACCCGCTCGCCCGAGTGGCTGATGATCCGCGAGTTGCTGCAATCGCGCGGCGAGGCGGACCTGCGCCGCGCGCGGCTGCTGCTGTCGGAGCATTTCGGCCGCGAGGGACGGGACGGCGGCAGGCAGGGCCGCATCGCCCTGATCGGCCTGCGCGGGGCCGGCAAGTCCACCCTCGGCCAGATGCTTGCGGATGCGCTCGACGTGCCGTTCATCGAGCTCAGCCGCGAGATCGAGAAGCTGGCCGGCTGCAGCATCCGCGAGATCCACGATCTCTACGGCACCGGCGCCTACCGCCGCTACGAGCGGCGCGCGATCGACGGCATCGTCGCCGCGTGCGAGGACGCGGTGATCGCGACCCCCGGCGGTATCGTCTCCGATCCGGCCAGCTTCAACCTGGTGCTCGCGCGCTGCACCACCGTCTGGCTCCGCGCAGATCCCGCCGACCACATGAGCCGGGTGGCGGCGCAGGGCGACACCCGGCCGATGGCGGCGAGCAGCGAGGCGATGGAGGACCTGAAGCGCATACTGTCGGGTCGTGCCGCCTTCTACTCGAAGGCGGACGTGACGCTGGACACCAGCCGGCAGGATCTCGCGCGGACCTTTGCGCTGCTGCTCGGGCTGGTGCGGGAGCGGCTCGCCCAGCGTCTCGAGGGAATGCAGTATTCTGCATAACCCTTTGGGTTGACCGGTTCGCGAGCGTGCAGTATGATGCGTTTCTCGATCGGTGCCGGAGCTCCATCAGGCGTTGCCTTCGCCGGGAGACGCCCTGCGCCTTCGGACCGCCGATGTCCCGCCACCGCCAGTCGCCGGCCTGGCGACCCCCGAGGCGCCGAGCCTCACCGAACCTCAAAGCCACCGTGCCGACACCGTCGGTCCGGGCACGGCGCCACAGGAGATGCACATGGGTGACGACACCACCAGACCGGATGCCACCAGCTCCCCGCGGGTCGACTATCGGACGGAACCCGACCAATATCGGCACTGGCGGCTCCAGGTGGACGGCGAGATCGCCCGGCTGCACCTCGATGTGGCCGAAGACGGCGGCATCCGGCCCGGCTACAAGCTGAAGCTGAACAGCTATGACCTCGGCGTGGACATCGAGCTTCATGATGCGCTCAACCGCATCCGCTTCGAGCATCCGCGGGTCCGCTCGGTCGTCGTCACCAGCGCGAAGGACCGCATTTTCTGCTCGGGCGCCAACATCTTCATGCTCGGGCTTTCCAGCCATGCCTGGAAGGTCAACTTCTGCAAGTTCACCAACGAGACCCGCAACGGCATGGAGGACTCGTCGCGCCACGACGGCATCCGCTTCCTGGCCGCGGTCAACGGCGCCTGCGCCGGCGGCGGGTACGAGCTCGCGCTCGCCTGCGACGAGATCGTCCTTGTGGACGACCGGTCCTCGTCGGTGTCGCTGCCGGAGGTGCCGCTGCTCGGCGTGCTGCCGGGCACCGGCGGACTCACGCGGGTGACCGACAAGCGCCGCGTGCGGCACGACCTCGCGGATCTCTTCTGCACCAGCGTCGAAGGCGTGCGCGGACAGCGTGCGGTGGAATGGCGGCTGGTGGATGCCGCGGTCAAGCCCGCCCAGTTCGCCGCGGCCGTCAACGACCGGGCGGCTCGCCTCGCGGCCGACAGCAAGCGCCCGCGCGACGCAAATCCGGTCAAGCTGCCTCGCCTCGAGCGCAAGGCGTCGGCCGATGCGCTGGATTACCGCCATGTTTCGGTCGCGATCGACCGCGCGAGGCGCACCGCGACGTTCACCGTGCGCGCGCCGGATACGCCGCAGCCGGGCGACGTCGCCGGCATCGAGGCGGCCGGCGCCGCCTGGTGGCCGCTCGCGATGGCGCGCGAGCTCGACGACGCGATCCTGTCCATGCGCACCAATGAGCTGGACATCGGCGTCTGGCTGCTCGAGACGGCAGGGGATGCCTCGGCGGTGCTCGCCGTCGATTCCACGATGCTGGCGCACGGCGACCACTGGCTGGTGACCCAGACGATCGGGTTGCTGCGCCGAACGCTCGCGCGGCTGGACGTTTCCTCGCGCAGCCTGTTCGCGCTGGTGAAGCCCGGCTCATGCTTTGCGGGCACGCTGGCGGAGCTCGCCTTCGCCGCGGACCGGACCTACATGCTGGCGCTGCAGGACGACCCGGCGGGCGCGCCCGCCATGGTGCTCACCGAGATGAACTTCGGCTTCTATCCGATGGTGAACGACCAGTCGCGCCTGCAGCGCCGCTTCCACGAGGAGAGCGAGCCGATGGAGGCCGCGCGCGCGGCTGCGCTGAAGCCGCTCGACGCCGCTGCGGCCTACGCGCTCGGGCTGGTCACCGCGGCGCCGGACGACATCGACTGGCAGGACGAGATCCGCATCGCCATCGAGGAGCGGGTCGCCATGTCCCCCGATGCGCTGACCGGCCTGGAGGCGAACCTGCGGTTTCCGGTGCGCGAGAACATGCTGACCCGTATCTTCGGGCGGCTCACCGCCTGGCAGAACTGGATCTTCCAGCGGCCCAACGCGGTTGGCGAGCGCGGCGCGCTCAAGGTCTACGGCACCGGTGAGAAGGTCGGTTTCGACCTTCACCGGGTGTGAATGGGAATTCGTGACCGGCGCCGGCCGGGATATAGACGAACCGTGCGCCTGCCCCTGGAAGGACCGGATTCAAGTAACGTCATGAGGAACCAGTGATGGCATCGATCGACTACAGCCAGAAGATACCGAACAACGTCAACCTGCAGGACGACCGTACGCTGCAGCGCGCGCTGGAGGGCTGGCAGCCCAACTTCATCAACTGGTGGGGCGACGTCGGCCCGGAGGCGTCGGCCAACTACGACGTCTACCTGCGCACCGCGATCAGCGTGGACCCGCAGGGCTGGGCTCACTTCGACTACGTCAAGATGCCGGAGTACCGCTGGGGCATCTTCATGCAGCCGCAGGACGGGGAGCGACTCATCCATTTCGGCGACCACCTCGGCCAGAAGGCCTGGCAGGAGGTGCCGGGCGAGCATCGCGCCAACCTGCGTCGCATCATCGTGACCCAGGGCGACACCGAGCCGGCTTCGGTGGAGCAGCAGCGCCACCTGGGGCTGACCGCGCCGTCGCTCTATGACCTGCGCAACCTGTTCCAGGTGAACGTGGAGGAGGGCCGCCACCTCTGGGCGATGGTCTACCTGCTGCATCGATACTTCGGCCGCGACGGCCGGGAAGAGGCCGAGGAGCTGCTGGTGCGCCGCTCCGGCGACGAGAACCACCCGCGCATCCTGGGGGCGTTCAACGAGAAGACCCCGGACTGGCTCTCCTTCTTCATGTTCACCTACTTCACCGACCGCGACGGCAAGTTCCAGCTCGCGGCGCTCTCGGAGAGCGCCTTCGATCCGCTCGCGCGCACCACCAGGTTCATGCTGACGGAGGAGGCGCACCACATGTTCGTCGGCGAGAGCGGCGTCTCCCGCACCATCGCGCGCACCTGCCAGGTGATGAACGAGCTGAAGACCGACGACGTCGACCGCATTCGCGCCGCCGGAGTGATCGACCTGCCGACCATCCAGCGCTACCTGAACTTTCACTACAGCGTGACCATCGATCTCTTCGGCGCCGACCAGTCGAGCAACGCCGCCGCCTTCTACAGCTCCGGCCTCAAGGGCCGCTTCGAGGAAGGCAAGCGCGGCGACGACCATGTGCTCAAGTCGCAGAGCTACGGCGTCCTGGAGGTGAAGGACGGCAAGCTCGCGGAGCGCGAGGTGCCGATGCTGAACGCGCTCAACGAGGTGCTGCGGGACGACTTCATCAAGGACTCGGTGGCCGGCGTCGGCCGCTGGAACCGCGTGATCGAGAAAGCGGGCATCCCGTTCCGCCTGACGGTGCCGCACAAGGCCTTCCATCGCAACATCGGGACCCTGGCCGGCATCGAGGTGTCGCCCGAGGGCGAGGTGCTCGGCAAGGCCGAGTGGGAGGCGCGCAAGCACGAGTGGCTGCCGACCGCGGAAGACCGGGCCTTCGTTGCCTCGCTCATGGGCCGGGTGGTGGAGCCGGGCAAGTTCGCCGGCTGGATCGCTCCGCCGGCAGTGGGCATCAACCGCCAGCCGATCGACTTCCAGTACGTTCGCTTCAACTGAATCGGCCGCCGGCCGGCCACAGAGGGCTGGCCCGGCCGCCCGGCAAGGAGACCTGATGGACATGGCTGCTGAAAGTGCCGTCATCCGGCAGCACGTGATCGATCCCGAGATCTGCATCCGCTGCAACACCTGCGAGGC
>JAEWEW010000314.1 GCA_023389175.1 Pseudomonadota bacterium
GCAGCAACGAGGAGGCCTACCTGTTCCAGAAGCTGGTGCGCACCGGCTTCGGCAGCAACAATGTCGACCACTGCACGCGGCTCTGCCATGCCTCCTCGGTCGCGGCGTTGCTGGAGGGCATCGGCTCCGGCGCGGTCTCCAACCAGGTGAGCGACGTGGCGCTGGCCGACGTGATCTTCGTGATCGGTGCCAATCCGACCGCGAACCATCCGGTGGCGGCCACCTGGATCAAGAATGCCGCCGCCCGCGGTGCGACGCTGGTGGTGGCCGATCCGCGCCGCACGGAGCTCGCGCGGCATGCGGCGCACGTGCTGCAGTTCCGTCCGGACGGCGACGTGGCGCTGCTCAACGCGATGCTGAACGTGATCATCGCCGAGGATCTTGTCGACCACGACTTCGTCGCGCGACGCACGCTCGACTTCGAGGAGATCCGGCGCAATGTCGCCGCCTTCGTGCCGGAGCGGATGGCGGCGGTGTGCGGCATCCCCGCCGAAACCATCCGTGAGGTGGCGCGGCTCTATGCGTGCAGCCGCGCCTCGATGATCCTCTGGGGCATGGGCGTCTCGCAGCACGTGCACGGCACCGACAACGTGCGCTGCCTGATCGCGCTCGCCCTCGTCACCGGCCAGATCGGCCGCCCGGGCACCGGCCTGCATCCGCTGCGCGGGCAGAACAACGTGCAAGGCGCCTCCGACGCCGGGCTCATCCCGATGATGTACCCCGACTACCGGCGGGTCGACGACCGCGACGCCATCCGCCGCTTCGAAGCGATGTGGCAGGCCCGCCTCGATCCCGAGCCCGGGCTTACGGTGGTCGAGATCATGGATGCCGCGATGCGCGGCGAGATCCGCGGCATGTACATCATGGGCGAGAACCCGGCAATGTCGGATCCCGACCTGCGGCATGCGCGCGAGGCGATGGCCGCGCTGGAGCTGCTGGTGGTGCAGGACATCTTCCCGACGGAGACTGCCTGGCTCGCCGACGTGATCCTGCCGGCTTCGGCCTTTCCCGAGAAGGGCGGCACCTTCACCAACACCGACCGCATGGTGCAGCTTGCGCGGCCGGCGCTCGCTCCGCCCGGGGACGCCCGCCAGGACCTGTGGATCATCAACGAGATGGCGCGCAGGCTCGGGCTCGACTGGCGCTACGGCCATCCGCGCGAGGTCTTCGAGGAGATGCGCGCCGGCATGGATTCGATCGCCGGCATCAGCTGGGAGCGGCTGGAACGCGAGGGCAGCGTCACCTATCCCTGCACCACGGCGGAGGATCCCGGCCAGCCGGTCGTCTTCGTGGAGCGGTTCCCGACCGCGAGCGGCAAGGCGCGACTGGTGCCGGCCGGGCTGGTGCCGGGCGACGAGCCGCCCGACCAAGCCTATCCCTTCGTCCTGATCACCGGGCGGCAGCTCGAGCACTGGCACACCGGCGCGATGACCCGTCGTGCCTATGTGCTCGATGCCATCGAGCCCGAGGCGACCGCCTCGATGCACGGCAGCGACCTCGAGCGGCTCGGCGTGGCGCCGGGCGATCCGGTGGAGGTGGCATCGCGGCGCGGGCGTATCCGGCTGAAGGCACGGGCGGATGACGGCGTCGCGCCTGGGAACGTCTTCATTCCGTTCGCCTATGCCGAGGCGGCCGCGAACCTGCTGACCAACCCGGTGCTCGACCCCTTCGGCAAGATTCCGGAGTTCAAGTACTGCGCGGTACGGGTGACCCGGGCGGATTCACTACAATAGGGTTTACCCGGAGGTTTCATGAGCGGCTACGATGTCAGCCAGCCTTTCCACCTGGCGTTTCCTGTCCACGATCTCGCCGCGGCGCGCCGGTTCTACGGCGGGCTTCTCGGCTGCCCCGAGGGCCGCAGCGCCGAGGACTGGGTCGACTTCAATCTCTACGGCCACCAGATCGTCGCCCATCTCGCGCCGGACGAGGTCGGGCATCGCGCCACCAGCCAGGTCGACGGCGACGCGGTACCGGTGCGCCATTTCGGCGTCGTGCTGTCGCCGCAGGCCTGGCAGGCGCTGGCAGACCGCCTCACCGCCGCCGGCACGAAGTTCGTCATCGAGCCGCATGTCCGCTTCAAGGGCGAGGTAGGCGAGCAGGCCACCATGTTCTTCCTCGATCCGTCCGGCAACGCGCTCGAGTTCAAGGCGTTCGGCGATCCGTCGCGGCTCTTCGCGAAATGACGAGCGCCGCCGCCCGGCCGCCCGAAGGCGGCGCTCACCTCCCTCGGGGAGGATGGCGCGCTAGCGCCAGGAGGGCCCATCAAGTGATTTCCGCCGCCCGGCCGCCCGAAGGCGGCGCTCACCTCCCTCGGGGAGGATGGCGCGCTTCGCGACAGGAGGGCTCATGACGAACTCGGAGCAGTTCGACCGGGCCCGCAAGGTGCTGGTCGGCGGCGTCAACTCCGCGGTGCGGGCGTTCCGCGCCGTGGGCGGCACCCCGCGGTTCATCGCCAAGGCCGAAGGCGCGTACATGTGGGACGTCGAGGGCCGCCAGTACATCGACTACCTGGGCTCCTGGGGACCGATGATCGTCGGTCACGCCCATCCGCGGGTGGTCAAGGCGGTGCAGGAGACGGCGCTGCGCGGCCTGTCGTTCGGTGCGCCCAACCCGATGGAGACCGAGCTCGCGGAGCTGATCTGCGGGCTCTATCCGCACGTGGACCGGGTGCGCTTCACCAGCTCGGGCACGGAGGCGGCGATGTCCGCGCTGCGGCTCGCGCGCGGCTACACCAGGCGCAACGGCATCATCAAGTTCGAGGGCTGCTACCACGGCACCGCCGACAGCCTGCTAGTCAAGGCGGGCAGCGGCGCGCTCGCCTTCGGCACGCCCAGCTCGGCCGGGGTGCCGGAGGACCTGGTACGCCATACGCTGGTCGCGGACTTCAACGATCTCGACAGCGTGCGCCGGCTCTTCGAGCAGCACCGGGACGAGATCGCCTGCGTCATCGTCGAGCCGATCGCCGGCAACATGAACCTGGTCATGCCGGCGGACGGATTCCTTCAGGGGTTGCGCGAGCTCTGCGACGAGCATCATGCCGTCCTGATCTTCGACGAGGTGATGACCGGCTTTCGGGTCGCCCTCGGCGGCGCCCAGGCACGTTACGGCGTGACGCCGGACCTGACCTGCTTCGGCAAGGTGATCGGCGGCGGCATGCCGGTCGGCGCCATCGGCGGCCCGGCCCTGCTCATGGACCTGCTCGCGCCGCTCGGCCCGGTCTACCAGGCGGGCACGCTTTCGGGCAACCCGATTGCGATGGCGGCCGGGCTCGCGACGCTCGAGCTGATCGGCAAGCCGGGCTTCCACGACCGGCTGGAGACGTCGATGAAGCGGTTGGTGGACGGGTTGCAGGCCGCCGCCGCGGAGGCCGGCGTCGCGTTCTGTGCGCAGGGCGCGGGCGCGCTCGGCGGCCTGTACCTGCGGTCGACGCCGCCTGGGAGCCATGCGCAGGCGCTGGACCAGGACATGGAGCGGTTTCGCAAGTTCTACCACCTGATGCTCGAGGGCGGCGTGTACCTGCCGCCGTCGCCGGTCGAGGCGTTCTTCCTGTCGTCGGCCCATACCGCGAGCGACATCGACCAGACGATCGACGTGGCCAGGCGCGCGCTCCAGCAGATCGCTTGATGAGCGCCGCCGCCCGGCCGCCCGAAGGCGGCGCTCACCTCCCTCGGGGAGGATGGCGCGCTAGCGCCAGGAGGG
>JAEWEW010000320.1 GCA_023389175.1 Pseudomonadota bacterium
TAGGCGTAGGTCATCGCGCCCGACGGGCAGGTGCTCGCGCAGGCGCCGCAGCCGACGCAGAGATGCGGCTCGACGCGGATGAGGTCACCATGCGGCGAGATCGCCCGCGCCGAGCAGACGTCGATGCAGCGGGTGCAGCCGACGATGCGGTTGCGTTCGTGCGCGCAGATGTCCGGCCGATAGTTGAAGAACTTGGGCTTCTCGAAATCGCCCACCATGCCGGTCGCGGTGAGCACCGCTTCGGCTTGCCGTGCCGCATCCGCGCCCGGGTGCCAGTAGCCCTGGGGCAGCTGGTGCTGGGCGAAGGCCGGTTGCTCGCGCAGGTCGATCACCAGGTCGAAGAGCGCGTCCCGCCGCGTCTCGCGCCGGGAGAAGTCGATGGCGGCGATCTCGCCGCAGGCCGCGACGCAGGCGCGATGGCTGCGGCAGCGGTCCAGGTCGACCTGGAAGGACTCGTCGATCGCCTGTTCCGGACAGGCACTCACGCAGGCACCGCACCGTACGCACGCCTCGAGGTCGATCGGATTCGCCTGCCGCCAGTGCACCTCGAAGGCGCCGAGCCAGCCGGAGATGCGTTCCACCACGCCGCTGAACACAGGGAAATCCCTGACCGCGTCGAGCCGTGCGCCGCCTCCGGTGGCATCCGACGGGATCAGCACCGAGACGGCCAGCGGCGAATCCGGCAGCGCCGCCAGGCGCTTCGCCCAGGCCAGCGCGTCCGCCTGGCCGATCAGCAGCAGCCTTCCGGACGATTCGTATGAGACCGCAGGCACCGGCTCGCGGACGTCCCGCACCGCCATGGCGACCAGCGCGGCGATCTTGGGACGCGCCCGGGCGCCCTCCGTGCCCCAGCCGGCCTGCTCGCGGACGTTGACGAAGCGAATCGGCGCCACGGCCTTGTGCGCGGCCTCGTCGAAGAGGACCCGCTCCTGCGTGCAGGCGAGCACGATGTCGTCCACGCCCTCGAGCCACTTCGCGGCTTCGGGCAGCTGCCGCCGGCAGAGCTGGGTTCCGGACATGACGACGTCGGCCGGCACGCCGGCGGCCTTGAGCGAGCGGCCGAGCGCCGTCCCGTCGACATCGACGGTGCCGTTGCAGCTGCAGGTGAGGACGCGCGCGTTCATGCGTGTGCCCCCCGGTCCGGCTCGCCGGACACGGTACGCTCGATACCTGTGGTTCCTTCGCCTTGCGCGAGTCCTCCGCCCTGCTCCATTCCTCCGCCGTCCACGCTTCCTTCGCTCTCCAGGATTCCGTCACCTGCCGCGCGCAGCTGGTCGCCGTCCGCGCTGCCGCCGCTTGCGCCGCCATCCGCGGCGGCCCCGCTCGCTGCCACTGCCATGTCCTCGGCAGCCTCGTCGACGTCGTCCTCGCTCGCAACGGGTTGGGTGCCGTCGGTCGTGTCGGATCGCGACGGCACATCGCCGGCTGCGCCGGGTTCTGCCGCGGCTACCTTCGCCTCCTCTTCCTCGTCGCGGAAGAGCCCGAGGCTGCGGCCCTGCTCGAGCCGGCGCAGCATGCCGGGCGGCAAGGGGTCGGGCTTGCCGTAGTCGTCGATGTAGACGTCCAGCCCGTCCATCCGGTTGAAGCGGGGGTCGGCGAACAGCTTCTTCAGTGCGGCAACCCGAAGCTTCGGATCGACGCCGGCCCGCATGAACGGCGAGAAATCGGAGTCGCCGGTGAGCGTGGCGATGTCGGGCAGCGCGTCGGCGATCGAGGGAGCGCGCGCCTGTGCTGCAGCCATCCGACGCGAAGACTGTGCCGACGGGTCGCCCTGGGCAGCCTGGCCGGGAGCCGCGTCCGTGCCACCGTGCGGGTCCGTGCCAACCTGCACGGTTGCGTCGTCGGCGTGCTGCGGGCCGGGCCCGAGGTCCGGCGCCGCGGCACGGCCGTCCCTGGCGAGCGGCGCGTCCAAGGCGGCGTCCAATGCCGTGACCGGCGGCGGCAGCTCCGCCTTGCGCTCCGCCCGCTCCTGCGCGGCATCGCGAACCGCTTCATCGACCCTGTCGCGAGCGCCCTCCGGCGCAGATTCGCGCTCGGCCTCGCGCTTGCGTCGGGACCAGCGCCCCAGGAATCCTTCGACTGCCATCCGGCCTACTTCGCCTCCTCGACGATCGTTCTGCAACCCGCGCCCGCAACTCGGCGCATCGACTGTGAAGCCCCGGTCAATGCCTGCGCGCGCGATTCGCTTCTGCCATGGCGCGGGCGGCCTCCTGGCCGAATTCCTCCCGGCTGAGGAAGGACGGCCGGTAGCGGCTGCGCTTCTTCGGGCCCTCGATCGGGATGTGGTGCTGGGTGAACTCCGCGATCCAGCCGAGCAGCGCCTCCGGCAGCGCGGTGCGCACCACCACCATGCCGCCGTCCATCCAGCGCGCTCCCTCCGCATAGCTCACCGTGATGTCGACCGCTTCCGGCGGCGCCGGCAAACGACGCATCGCGGTGGCGGCATTGACATCCGGCAGCCGCGGCAGGACGAAGAGCGACGGCTCGGGCGAGGTGAGGTTCAGGTAGTAGCCATGGGCCTCGTCGCGACTCAGCGTGAGCTGCACCGGCGAACCGAGCACGCGTGCCGCAGCCAGGTCGGCCGGCTCCAGGCCCACGTCCTCCGGGAGCATGCCGACGAGCCGCCAGCCGGCCACGTCGCTCGGACCGGTTTCGCGTGAAGGCTCGTAAACGAGACGCACTCCCAACGAGACCTTGCTGTGCATCTCGCCGACGGGCCGCGTCATGTCGACTGCCACCTCGTCTCGCTCCTTCCGCCTGCCTTGCCAGCCCTGCAAGGACGCTGCTGAGATGGCCTTGCGCTCCCTGCTAACATGAAAGTCAGTATACCCTCCGCCCCATGACCGAACGCATCATCCCCATTGCGGATCTTCGCTACCAGGCGAGGCTGCCCGCGATTCCGGACGCTCCCGTCGCCCCTGTCGGGCTCCTCGCCGATGCGCGCGGACGCCGGTTGCACGACCTGCGCATCTCCGTCACCGACCGATGCAACTTCCGCTGCACCTATTGCATGCCGAAGTCGGTGTTCGATTCGAGCTACCAGTTCCTGCCGCAGGCATCCCTGCTGAGCTTCGAGGAGATCACGCGGCTCGCGCGGCTCTTCGTGGCCCACGGCGTCGAGAAGCTGCGCCTCACCGGCGGCGAGCCGCTGCTGCGGCGGCACGTGGAGCGTCTGGTCGAGCAGCTCGCCGGGTTGCGCACCGCGTCCGGCGAGCCGATCGATCTCACGCTCACCACCAACGGCTCGCTGCTGCGGCGCAAGGCCCGCGCGTTGCGTGATGCCGGGCTCAGCCGTCTCACGGTGAGCCTCGATGCCCTCGACGACGCCGTCTTCCGCCGCATGAACGATGCCGACTATCCGGTCGCGCAGGTCCTGGAGGGGATCGAGGAAGCGACCCGCGTGGGCTTCGATCGCATCAAGGTCAACATGGTGGTCAAGCGCGGCCTGAACGACGGCGAGATCCTGGCGATGGCACGCCACTTCAAGGGAAGCGGCCACATCCTGCGTTTCATCGAATTCATGGACGTGGGCGCGTCCAACGGCTGGCGCATGGACGACGTGGTGCCGAGCCGCGAGGTCATCGATCGCCTCGACCAGGCCTTCGGTGTCGAGCCGCTCACGCCGAACTATGCCGGCGAGGTGGCCGAGCGCTGGCGCTACCGCGACGGCAGCGGCGAGATCGGCGTCATCTCGTCGGTGACCCGGCCCTTCTGCGGCGACTGTTCCCGTGCGCGGCTCTCGACCGAAGGCCGGCTGTACACCTGCCTCTTCGCCGACAGCGGCCACGACTTCCGCACGCTGTTGCGCGGCGGTTTCAGCGACGACCAGATCGCCGGGGCGATCGCGGCCCTGTGGAGCGTGCGCAGCGACCGCTACTCGGAGATCCGCGCGAGCCAGACGGCAGACCGTCGCAAGATCGAGATGAGCTATATCGGCGGGTGATCCGGTGAGCGCAACTGCCCGCCCGAAGGCCGCCGCGGCCGCGGCGCTGCCCATCGTTTCCGACGAAGCCCGCCCCGCCACCACCACCGTCCCGGCGGTGAACGAGCGCGGCGAGACGGTGCCGACCGCGATCGCCGGCGAGCATCCGCTCACGCTCTTCCTCGACAAGCGCGAGCTGGTCACGCTGATGACGCTTGGCGGCGCACCCGAGCACCTGGCGCTCGGCTACCTGCGCAACCAGCGCCTGGTCGACGACATTGCCGCCATCGCCCGCGTGCAGGTCGACTGGGACGTCGACGCGGTGGCGGTGACCACCCGCCACCTCGCCGATACCGGCACCACCCTGTGGGAGTCGCCGGACAATGCCGCCGGCGAGCGCCTCGCGCACCGGACCGTCACCACCGGCTGCGGGCAGGGCACCGTCTTCGGCGACCTGATGGCCGACATCGACGCGATCCGGCTGAACCCGGACATGCGCATCGACGAGCAGGCGCTGCTCGGGGTGATGGACCTGGTGCGCCGGCACGAGTCGATCTACAAGGTGGCGGGCGCGGTGCACGGCTGCGCGCTCTGCGTGGTGGACGCCGACGGCCCGCGCATCCTGCGGTTCGTGGAGGATGTGGGCCGCCACAACGCGGTCGACGCGATCGCCGGCTGGATGTGGCTCGAGGGCGTCTGCGGCCATGACAAGATCTTTTACACCACCGGACGGCTGACCTCCGAGATGGTGATCAAGTGCGCGCAGATGGAAATCCCGGTCCTGCTCTCGCGTTCGGGTTTGACCGAGATGGGCCATCGCATCGCAGAGCGGGTCGGCATCACCATGATCGGCCGCTGCCAGGGGCGGCATTACCTGCTCTTCACCGGCGCCGAGCGGTTCCGCCGCCCCGGCGCGACCGGGCCGCGTCCATGAGGCTGGAAGTCACGGCACTGGTGCTCGCCGGCGGCCTCGCCCGGCGGATGCAGGCGGGCGGCGACGGGATCGACAAGGGCCTGGTGACCCTGCGCGGTGCGCCGCTGGTGGCCCATGTCCTGGCACGGCTCGAGCCGCAGGTGGGCGCGATCCTGGTCAACGCCAATCGCAACCTGGAGCGCTACCGGGCCTTCGGCCATCCGGTTGTGCCCGACGCGGTCGAGGGCTTCGCCGGACCGCTCGCCGGCCTTCATGCCGGCATGGTGGCGGCCCGGAGCGGCTGGGTGGTGACGGTGCCTTGCGACTCGCCGTTCCTGCCCGAGGATCTGGTCGAGCGACTCGCCACGGCGGCCGAGGCCGCCGGCTCGCCGATCTCGTTCGCCCGCGCCGGCGGCCAGCCGCATCCGGTCTTCGCGCTGGTTAGCACGTCGCTGCGCGGGAGCCTCGAGGCCTACCTCGCGGATGGCGGCCGCAAGATCGACCGCTGGTACGCGTCGCTCGGCGCGGTGACGGTGGACTTCCCTGATCCGGCCGCCTTCGACAACATCAACACGCCCGAGGAGCTGCGGGCCGCGGAGTCGGCGCGCCCCGGCACGACCGCCGAAGGCAGCATCGACGCGTTCTCGCGCCGCGCCCCTGGCTACGATCCGAAGGCGCTGCCGGTCGCGAGCGCACAGTCGATCATGGAGGGGTTCATCCGGCCGGTCGGCGAGGTCGAGGAGGTGCCGGTTCGCGAAGCGCTCGCGCGGGTGCTCGCCCGGGACATCGTCTCGCCGATCGACGTGCCGCCCCACGACAACTCGGCGATGGACGGGTTCGCGGTCCGTGGCGGCGACCTCGCCGCCGACGGCGAGACCCGCCTCGCGGTCGTCGGCCGGGTGGTTGCGGGACGTCCCTTCGAGGCAGCCCTCGGCCCTGGCGAGGCGGTCCGCATCATGACCGGCGGCGTCATGCCGGCCGGGGCGGACACCGTGGTGCTGCAGGAAGTCGCGCGCGTGGTGGACGCGGACGGCGGCCAGCCGAAGGTGATCGTCCCGCCCGGCCAGCAGGTCGGCCAGAACCGGCGTTGCCGTGGCGAGGATCTCGCGGCCGGCAAGCCGGCGCTGCTCGCCGGCAAGCGGCTCGGGCCGGCGGAGCTCGGCCTTGCCGCCTCGCTCGGCCTCGCCCGCATTCCGGTGCGGAGGCGCGTGCGGGTGGCGTTCTTCTCCACCGGCGACGAGATCCTCTCGCTCGGGGACCCGCCGGTCCCGGGCAAGGTCTACGACAGCAACCGCTACACCCTGCTTGCGATGCTCACGCGTCTGGGCGTCGAGCCGATCGACATGGGGGTGGTTGCGGACAACCCGGAGGCGCTCGAGCGCGCGATGGTGGAGGCCGGACGCGCCGCCGACGCGGTGGTCTCCTCGGGCGGTGTCTCGGTCGGGGAAGCCGACTTCACGCGAGCGGTGATGGCGCGGGTGGGCGATGTCGCCTTCTGGACGATCGCGATGCGGCCGGGTCGGCCGATGGCCTTCGGCCGCGTCGGTGGCGCCTACTACTTCGGGCTGCCGGGAAATCCGGTCGCGGTGATGGTGACGTTCTGCTTCTTCGTGCGGGATGCGCTGCTGCGCCTGATGGGCGCCGCGCCGCAGCCGCTGCCGTCGTTTCGGGCGCGGTCGGTGTCGCCGGTGCGCAAGCGGCCGGGCCGCACCGAGTACCAGCGTGCCATCCTCGGGCGCGGCGCGGATGGCGAGGTCGAGGTCCGCATCACCGGCAGCCAGGGTTCGGGCGTGCTGCGTTCGATGAGCGAAGCGGACTGCATGATGGTGCTCGCCCACGACTCGGGCGACGTCGCCGTCGGCGACCGGGTGGAGGTGATCCCGTTCAGCGGCCTTCTGTGACCGTATCCGTGACCGGCGGCACCGCGGCCATGGCAACCGGGACCGCGGCGGCGACCGGAGCACCCAGCCGGCGGACCTGCGCCGCGATCAGCCAGCCGGCCATCGCGGCGAGCACCAGGAAGAACGCCGCGCTGGCAAAGCCGGCAGCCGCGAGATGCCGGTCCAGCCACCATCCCATCAGCGCGGGGCCCAGCGCAGCGCCGATGTCGACCGCCGAATAGACGATACCGTAGGCCCGCCCGGTGGCCGACCTGGGCACGGCCGACCGCACCAGCATGTCGCGGGCGGGCGTGACGATGCCGAGCGACACCCCGGCCGCGCAGAGCAGCAGGCCGGTCGCGAGCGTCGACACCGCCGGATGCGTGAGCGCGAGCAGCAGCGCGGCCGCCGACAGCGTGCCCGCGACCGCAATCCATTCGTGCCGACGGGCCGAGCTCGCCACGAAGCCGCCGATCACCATGCCGGCGGCCACCGCGCAGATGTAGGTGGTGATCCAACCGGCCGCTGCGGTGGCATCCATCCGGCCGAGCGACTCGAGCAGCGACACGCCCATGTTCTGCACGCCCATGCCCGCGATGTTGATCGCCACGAAGAACAGCATGCAGGCGACGAGCGCAAAGTTGAAGAAGGCGAGCGCCGGCTGCCGCCCGACCGGCCGGGGCGGCTCGCCGGCCGCGCGCGCGGCCGGTGCCACCGCATAGGCGCCGCGGCAGAGCACCACCACCACCGCCATCGCGAGCCCTGCGCCCGAGGCGACGAGCAGCGCGGTGCGCCAGCCCCAGAGCGCAGAGAGCGAGGCAACCAGGATCGGCGCGCTGGCGTAGCCCAGGGTCCCGGAGATTCCGTGCAGGCTGAAGGCGTGACCGATGCGCCCGTCGGACACGCGGTGGTTGAGCAGGGAGAAGTCGGCCGGATGGAAGACGCTGTTGCCGATCGCCATAACGACCGCGGCGGCAAGCAGCCAGCCGTACCCCGGGGCGGCAGCCGCGACCAGCACCCCGGCCGCCATCAGCACGAAGCCGGCGAAGAGCGAGGCTCCCGGCCCATGGCGATCCACCACGAAGCCGGCGCCCGCCTGGCCAAGGCAGGACACCAGGTAGAACACCGTCATGACCAGCCCGAGCTGCGTCCAGTCGAGCCCGAACTCGTCGCGCCAGAGCGGAAACAGCGGCGCGAAGGCGAGTTGGTAGAAATGCGAGACGGCGTGGCCGACGCCGACCAGGCCGGCGATGCGCGCGTCGGCGCCGAAGCCGCGAGTCGTGACGCGGGCCCCGGGCGTGCCGCCGGACTCAGGCGTGCCGCCGGTCCCCTGCGCGCCCGCGCCCTGCTTCACGGCATCCGCTCAGCGCTCGTGGGTCAGCATGCCCGGCTGGCGCGCATAGTACGCGGCGACGTTCTCGATGTCGGCGTTCGACAGCGTCTTCGCCTGCGCGCCCATGATCGCGTTCTTGCGGCGATCGACCTTGTAGGCCTTGAGGGACTGCACCAGGTAGTCCTCGTACTGGCCGGAGATGCGCGGATAGGACGGATCGATCGGCGTATTGCCGTCCTTGCCGTGGCAGGCCGCGCAACGTTCATTGGCGAGCCGGGCGCCCGCGGCGAGATCGGCGGCGAAGGCAGGCGCGCCCAGTCCGAGGGCGACGGCGGCAGCAAGCGAGGCGAACGGAAGGCGCACGAAGGAAGCCATGGCGGAGGTGGGAGGAAGAAGGGACATCATCGCGACTCCAGCGCCTTGCCGTAGTGGGCGGCGAGATCCGCGATGTCCTGGTCGGTCAGGCTGCCCGCGATCGCCCGCATGGTCGGATGGTCGCGGTCGCCGTTGCGGTAGGCCGTCAGCGCGAGCTCGATGTAGCGCTGGGTCTGGCCGTTGATCTTCGGCACCGAGTACACCACCGGATACGAGGCCTTGTAGCCCTCGATCGCGTGGCAGCCGATGCACATGCCGTTCTTCTTGCCGCCGGCCTCGGGATCGCCCTTGATCTCCTGAGCGGCCACGCCGCCTGCGACCATCAGGGTAGATGCGGCAAGCGCCGCGACGCAGCCCCGGCGCAGCCCGGACAATGTCCGGCCCGGAACATCAGACATGATCCCGGTCCTGCTTCCAGCCATCATTCCGGCCGAGTTCTCCTGGAGCCTTTCACCGTCGGTTTCCCCGTCGGTTTCCCCGCCACTTTCCCCGACTCTCTTCCCGACACTTTCCCCGTCCTTGCGTGCACTCATGTGCTCGTCTTCTCCGACCGATGCCTGCAAAACCGAAGATTGTACCGGCCGATCGGCTTTTCGTATACTGCAAGCAGGCCTTGGACCGGTGTCCGGGTCCGGTTCGAAAATCCCGTCGCCAAGGCCCCGATGAAGTTCGAAGGTACCTCCTCCTACGTCGCCACCGAAGACCTCAAGCTGGCCGTCAATGCGGCCATCACGCTGCAGCGACCGCTCCTGATCAAGGGCGAGCCCGGCACCGGCAAGACCATGCTCGCCGAGGAAGTGGCGGCCGCGATCGACCTGCCGCTGCTGCAGTGGCATGTCAAGTCCACCACCAAGGCGCAGCAGGGGCTGTACGAGTACGACGCGGTGTCGCGCCTGCGCGATTCACAGCTCGGCGACGAGCGGGTCCGGGAGATCGAGAACTACATCGTCAAGGGCGTGCTTTGGCAGGCCTTCGAGTCCGATCAGCCGATGGTGCTGCTGATCGACGAGATCGACAAGGCCGACATCGAGTTCCCGAACGACCTGCTGCGCGAGCTCGACCGGATGGAGTTCCACGTCTACGAGACGCGGCAAACCATCCGGGCGAAGCATCGTCCGATCGTCATGATCACCTCGAACAACGAGAAGGAGCTGCCGGACGCGTTCCTGCGCCGCTGCTTCTTCCACTACATCCGCTTTCCGGACCGGGAGACGATGCAGGCGATCGTGGACGTGCACTTCCCCGGCCTGCGCAAGCAGCTGCTGAAGGAGGCGCTCGACAGCTTCTTCCAGATCCGCGAGCTGCCCGGCCTCAAGAAGAAGCCGTCCACCTCCGAGCTGCTGGACTGGCTGAAGCTGCTGGTGGCGGAGGACATCCCGCCGGAGGCGCTGCGCAGCAACGACAAGGCATCGATCCCGCCGCTGCACGGCGCACTGCTGAAGAACGAGCAGGACATCCACCTCTTCGAGCGGCTCGTCTTCATGGCGCGCCACAACCGCTGACCGCGGCGCGCCACCGGACGCCCGCGCGTGCCGAGAGCCACGATGAACCGCTGGATCGAGCCGATCACCCTCGAAGGCCGGCATGTGCGCATCGAGCCGCTGGCGGCAGAGCACCATGACGAGCTGGTCGCGGCCGCCGCCGACGGCGAGCTGTGGAACCTCTGGTTCACCAGCGTGCCCCGGCCGGAGGCGATGCGGGGATGGATGGACGCCGCCCTCGCGCAGCGCGACGAGGCCGGCGCCATGCCGTTCGTCATCCGCCGCGCCGGTGACGACCGCCTGGTGGGCGCGACCCGCTACTTCAACGTCGCCGCCGCGAACCGCCGGCTCGAGATCGGCCACACCTTCTACTCCCGCAGCGTGCAGCGCACTGCGGTCAACACCGAGAGCAAGCTGCTCCTGCTCACCCATGCCTTCGAGGCGCTCGGCTGCCTCGGCGTGGAGCTGCGCACGCACTTCATGAACCGCGAGAGCCGCCGCGCCATCGAGCGGCTCGGCGCGAAGCTCGACGGCGTGCTGCGTGCCCACATGGTGATGCCGGACGGCAGCCTGCGCGACACCTGCGTCTACAGCATCATCGCCCACGAATGGCCCGCGGTACGCAACAACCTCGCCTTCCGGCTGGAGCGCGCCTGATCCGAAGCGGCGGCGCGGCCAAGGCGGCACGCCGGCCCCGGCCCGGCCGCGCAGGGCACGCCTGGCGGATCGCCGCGGCTGCCCTCCTCTTTCCGGTCGTCTTCCCTGCCCTGCCCGGTGCGGCGCTCGCCCAGGACGGATCGGCGGCGAGGCCGGCGGTAACGGCGTCGGGCGCGCCGCCGATCATCGATGACGCCACCCTGCAGCGCGAGTACCGCGACTACCTCGCGAGCGTCGCGGGGCTGCGCCGCTACGAGGTGGGGTACATCCGCGTGCCGGACGAGGCGCTGGCACGCCGCCTGATCGCGCAGATCCGCAGCGGCGCGCGCTTCGAGGAGATGGCCCGCAAGCATTCCACCCATGCCGAGAGCGCGACCAGGGGTGGCGCGCTGGGCAACCATGCCGGCTGCCGCTGGGCCCGGGCCACCCGCGAGATGCTGGATTCGCTCAAGCCCGGCCAGACCTGGCCGCAGCCGGTCAAGGGTACCCATGGCTGGGGCATCTACCGCCTGGTGTCGGTCGCCGACGTGGTGCCGCGCAGCTTCGAGCAGTACCGCTCGGAGCTGCTGTCGGGGACGTTCGAGCCGGAATGCCCCTGGGAGCCGCCCGCGAGCGTGCGCACCGCGCCCGCCGGACGGCGCTGAGGCCGCGCGGGCTTAGAATGGGCGCGATGGCAGCGAAACCGGAGCCGACGACGATCGAGGCGACGCGCCGGCGGCACGCCGGTGAGGCCGGCGCATGCTGATCGATTTCTTCCTGCACCTGCGTTCGGCGAAGCTGCCGGTATCGGTGAAGGAGTACCTGCTGCTCCTGGAAGCGCTGAGCAAGGGGGTGATCGGCGCGTCCGTCGACGACTTCTATCACCTGTCCCGCTCCGCGCTGGTCAAGGACGAGCGCAACTTCGACAAGTTCGATCGCGCCTTCGCCGCCTACTTCAAGGGCGTGAAGTCCATCCCGGGCATCGAGCTGGACCTGCCGCTCGACTGGCTCAAGCGCCAGTTCCAGCGCGAGTTCACGCCGGAGGAGAAGGCCGCGATCGAAGCCATGGGCGGCCTGGACAAGCTGATGGAGCGGTTGCGCCAGCTGCTCGAGGAGCAGAAGGGCCGGCATGAAGGCGGCAGCAAGTGGATCGGCACCAACGGCACCTCGCCCTTCGGCAACGGCGGCTTCAACCCGCAGGGAATCCGCATCGGCGGTCCCTCGGCCGGCAACCGCACGGCGGTCAAGGTGTGGGAGCAACGGGCCTACCGGGACTACGACGACGAGGTCGAGCTCGGCACGCGCAACATCAAGGTGGCGCTGCGCCGGCTGCGGCGCTTCGCCCGCGAAGGCGCCGAGGACGAGCTGGATCTCGACGGGACGATCGCCTCCACCGCGCGCAACGCCGGCTACCTCGACATCCGCCTGCGTCCGGAGCGGCACAACACCATCAAGGTGCTGATGCTGC
Source organism: Pseudomonadota bacterium (assembly GCA_023389175.1). Classification (GTDB taxonomy): domain Bacteria; phylum Pseudomonadota; class Gammaproteobacteria; order Burkholderiales; family Burkholderiaceae_E; genus Lautropia. Next base: position 12,009 of record JAEWEW010000320.1, read on the forward strand.
TCGATGTCGGCGGCACCATGGACGACCACATCACCCGCACCGAGGAGCTGTTCTCCGCCGCCCGGTCCGAGTTCAAGCACCTGGAGTTCTACTACTTCCACAACTGCGTCTACGACTTCGTGTGGAAGAACAACCGGCGCCGTCATGCCGAGCGGCTGATGACCTGGGACCTGCTGCGCAAGTTCAACAGCGACTACCGGCTGGTGCTGGTGGGCGACGCCACCATGAGCCCCTACGAGATCCTGCAGCCCGGCGGCTCGGTGGAGTACAACAACGAGGAAGCCGGCGCCGTGTGGCTGCAGCGGCTCACGGAGCACTTCCCGCGCTTCGCGTGGCTCAATCCCGAGCCCGAGGGAGTCTGGGGGTACCGCCAGTCGATCTCGGTGATCCGGCAGCTGATGTCGAACCGGATGTACCCGGTGACGATGGCGGGGCTCGAGCGCGCGATGCGCGAGCTCACCCGCTAAGAGCCTGGGCCGGACGCCCGCTCGTCGGCTCAGCCGCCCTCGCCGCGCCCGAGCGACTGGTTCTGCTGGCAGTACGCGTCGGTAAAGAGGCGCTTGCCCTTGCAGAGCGACCAGAACACCTTCTGCTCGCAGACGACCCGCTTGTAGATCGGCACGTCCGCGCACTGCACGCACACCTCGCGGGACACGCCCTCCAGTCCGCGGCAATCGTGCGGCGCCTCGCCACGGCGGCCGGCAGCCGGCGCGGTCGAAGCCGCCTGCGG
>JAEWEW010000201.1 GCA_023389175.1 Pseudomonadota bacterium
AGGCAGTACCGGGCGAAGCCCCGCGGCCGGGGCGCAAAGGCGAGGCCGCGCCGCCGGCCGGCGGCCGCACCGAGGACTCCTTCGGCGGCATGTGGGGCGTCTCGCAGGGCAAGCGCGCCGTCTTCACCCAGATCGAGCGGGTGGCGCGCACCTCGGTGAGCGTCTTCATCGTCGGCGAGAGCGGCACCGGCAAGGAACTGGTGGCGGAATCCATCCATCGGTTCAGCCACCGCCGCAACGGGCCGTTCGAGGCGGTGAACTGCGGCGCCATCTCGGCCCAGCTGATCGAAAGCGAGCTCTTCGGTCACGAGAAGGGCAGCTTCACCGGCGCCATCAAGCAGCACAAGGGGTTCTTCGAGCGGGCGAGCGGCGGCACGCTCTTCCTCGACGAGATCACGGAGATGTCGCTGGACCTGCAGGTCAAGCTCCTGCGGGTCCTGGAGACCGGCACCTTCAGCCGCGTCGGCTCGGACACGCTGCTGCACAGCGACGTGCGGGTCGTGGCCGCCACCAACCGCCAGCCGCTCGCTGCCGTGCGCGAAGGCAAGTTGCGCGAGGATCTCTACTACCGGCTCAACGTCTTCCAGATCGGATTGCCGCCCCTGCGCGACCGGCTGGAGGACCTGCCGCTGCTCGCGCGGCATTTCCTTGCCTCCTATGCCAAGCGGGAAGGGCGCAAGCTCAGCATCACCGATGCCGCGCTCGAGCGGATGAAGGCGTACCACTGGCCCGGCAACGTGCGGGAGCTTCGCAACTTCATGCACCGCACGGCGATCATGGTCGACGACAAGGCCATCGACGTCGACTCCCTGCCGCCCTTCGAAGTGCAGAGCACCGTCGGATCCGGCAGCGTGGCGGAGCGCTATCCCGAGGGCGGCGCGCAGCCGGCGGCCAGCGCCGGAGACGGTCCTGCGGCCGAAGCGCGGCCATCGCCTGCGCCGGAGTCCGAGTCGGAAAAGCCGCAGGCGAGCGAGATGCCTCTCGTCCAGGTCCGCGTCGGTTCGACCATCGCCGATGCCGAGCGTGACCTGATCATCGCGACGCTCGCCTACTGCGACGGTGCCAAGGAGCGTACGGCCGACATGCTCGGGATCAGCCTCAAGACGCTCTACAACCGGTTGCGCGCCTACGGCTCCGAGTAGCGCCTACGGCTTCGAGTAGCGCCGCCGCTCCGGGCACGCCACTCTCGAAGTGAATCCTCAGCCCAGGGGCTGCCCTGAGGGATTCGGCTGATCGTCCGGCGGATTGGGCGCCGGCGGCGCCTTGTCGCGCTCGGGGCGCTCGCTTCCGTTGCGATGGTCGTGGCTCATGGTTCTCCTCCTTCGTCCCGGAGGACGCGAAAGCCCTTCGGCAAGCATCATGCCGATCGTCCCGGTACCGACTGCGTGCAGCCGGCGGCAGCGATTCCGGAAAGCACCCGCAGGGCACACCGATTGCGCAAGCGCAGGTCATGGGCAGCATCAATCCTCCATCCCGAGCCTTGACCGGCATGCGCATTCTCGCAGTCGACGACCAGCGAGACCTGCGCGACGTGCTGGTCGCATTGCTGGAGCAGCAGGGAGCCGAGGTGGTCGGCTGCGCCTCGGCACGGCAGGCCTTCGAGCTGCTCGCGCGCGGCGAATGCTTCGACGCGGCGGTGTTCGACGTCACCATGCCGGTGGAAGACGGCTTCACGCTGGTCGGGCGGGTGCGCGCGCTCGAGGCGCGGGAGCTGGCGGACCGCCTGCCGGTGGTTGCCCTCACCGCCCACACCGCCCACGACATCCGCGAGCTGTGCCATGCGGCGGGTTTCGACGGCTATCTGCCGAAGCCGGTCGTGCCCAAGCAGCTCTTCGCGACCCTGCGGCGGCTCGCCCGCGCCGTCTGACGCGCGGCGTTCACGGACGTCGTCATCGCGTCCTCGCCCGGGCACCCGCGCGTCAGCGCCGGCGGGACCTCGCGAGTGACACGCCCGTACCCCTATCCCGGGGGCGCTTCCCGATCGGAGACTCGCGCAGCTGAAGGAACTTGCGCAGCGCAGATTCCTCGCGCGACACCAGCCGCGACCCTCGGGACGCGAGCAGCCGCCGCCCGCCATCTCCTTCCAGCTCTCCGGCCAGCCACGCCTCCAGCACCGCCGGATGGATGTAGCTTGCCCGGGCGATCGCCGGGGTGTTGTGCAGCCGGGCCGACACTTCCCGCGCCACGTCGGCAAGCACCCGCTGGCATCCGCGGGCCGACGTCGGCAGCGGCGTGCCGGCCAGTCGCCACAGCGCGATCGCGGTCGCATCGAAGGTGCGGAAGTCCTTGGCGGAAATCGGAGCGCGCGCCGCCCGCTGCAGGTAGGCGTTCAGGTCGGCGCAGGACAGCTCGAAGCTCGCATCGCCCCGGCCGATGCGAAAGAGGCGCCGGCGGTTGCTTTCCTTGAGGCGAGCCAGGCGCTTGGCCAGCAGGCGGTCCTGCACGTCGACCTCCACCCACTTGCCCGACTTTCCCTTGAAGGCGAGCCGGATCTCGCTTCCGGAGAGCGAGACGTTCGCAGGCGCGAGCGTGGTGGCGCCGCGTGAGCCGATCGTCTGCAGCGCCTCCTCGCTCCCTGGGCGCAACAGCGCCAGGTCGACCAGCCGCGCCGCGGTGGCGCACAGTCCGTCGGGCTCCTCCAACGGCCGGCGCAGGTCATGCTCGATGCAGGCGCGCACCCGGGGCAGCGCACGGGCGAAGCGCACCAGCCGCCGCAGCTTGTCCGCGTTGCGCACCTCGGCCCAGGCGTCGTGATAGCGCCGTTGCTGCCGGCCGAGCGCATCGCGTCCCAGTGCCTGAAGATGCCAACAGGGATCGGGCGCGAGGCGGACCTCCTGCCAGGCCGGCGGAATGGCGAGGCGCCGGAAGCGGGTGATCAGGTCCTTCTCCCGCACCACATGACCCCGGTCGTCGCGATAGCAGAATCCGCGGCCGGCACGATGCCGCGTGATGCTGAGCTCGGTCGCCTCGACATAGCGAAGCCGATGCTCGGCAAGCAGCGCTTCGAGCGCGCGCACGGCCACGTCGGCCGTGTGCCGTGCCGATGCCAGGGTTCCTCGAAGTGCGCTCATCTTCGTTGCCCGGACTGCCGCCGCGCAGTGGTTGCGATCGCCGCGCTTGGCAACGGGCATACCCGCACGCATCGGGCTTGGGCACAGGCCTTGCCAAGCGGCGCCC
>JAEWEW010000116.1 GCA_023389175.1 Pseudomonadota bacterium
ACGTGACACTGTCCTGAGCAGGCGCCGCCGGGCGGCATGGATCTGCCGTGCCACCTTCAGGCTGTCGCATCGGGAGCGAGGCAAGGGAGGAGACGATGGCAGCAACCGACTCCGTCGTGACGATCCACATGGCGGCGAGCCTCGACGGCTTCGTCGCCCGGAAGGATGGGCGCGTCGACTGGATGGAGACTTCGGATGAGTTCGAAGGCGCGGACGTTCTGGACCCCGCGGCCGTCTCGGATCTTCTCGAGACGATCGACTGCTACGTCATGGGCTCGCGCACCTATGAAACAGCGCTTCGCTTCGAGGCGAAGGCAATGGGCTGGATGTATGGCGACAAGCCGGTCTTCGTGCTGACGCATCGGGTTCTTCCCCGGACCCGCGCCAGCGTGACGTTCCACGAGGGCGACCTTGCCCGCTTCATCAATCGCGAGCTGCGTCCCCGTTTCCGATCCATCTGGGTCGTCGGCGGCACTGAAACCTGCGCCCGCTGCCTGAGCCTCGGGTTGGTCGACGAGGTCCGCTACACCATCCTGCCGATACTGATCGGGGACGGCATCGCCTTCTTCGGCAGAATGGACCGCGACACGCCCTTGCATCTGCTGGAGTGCCGAGCCTACCGGAGCGGCGTGGTGGATCTTCGCTACCAGGTGGGCGGCTGACTGCACTGCGGCGGGCGCAGTCGTTGCCTGCCGCAGGCGCCCGCGGTGGGCTGTCGACCGGAGGATGCATGTCGTCACGTTCGTTTCGTTCACAGGCGCTCGGACTCGTCGGCTGGCTGGTCGTCGTCTTCATCGCCGCCGGCGTCGGCGCCATCGCCTCGGCAAGCGCGCCGTCGTTCTACGGCGGGCTGGCACGGCCGGACTGGGCGCCGCCCGCGTCCGTGTTCGGTCCGGTCTGGACGGTGCTCTATGCCCTGATGGGGATTGCCGCGTGGCTGGTCTGGCGCGCCGGTCCGACGCCGGCCTCGCGCCGGGCGCTCCTGTTCTTCGCTGCCCAGCTCGCGCTCAACGCGCTCTGGAGCTGGCTCTTCTTCGCATGGCATCGGGGCGGGCTGGCATTCCTCGACATCCTGGTGTTGTGGCTCCTGATCGTCCTCACGCTCATCGCCTTCTGGCGCGTCAAGCCGCTGGCAGGAGCGCTGCTCCTGCCATATCTTGTCTGGGTCAGTTACGCCGCCGCGCTGAACTTCGCCGTCTGGCGCCTCAATCCGCAGTTGCTCGGCTAGAAGGCCGCCGGGCCGCGCGCGGGGCAGGGCCGCCCCCGCTCGCGAGAACCCTGGTTGCTGCCTCGGCGCCGAGGCTGGCGTCCGGCCCGATCCGGTGCCATCATCCTCCGATCCAGCATGGCCTGCCCGCTGCCGGAATGAAGACACAGTACTACACCGCCTCGAGCCTCGACGGGTTCATTGCCACCGAGGACGACTCGCTCGACTGGCTGTTTCCCCTCGGCGACATCAACGAGACCGGCTATCCCGCCTTCATCGCCGACGTCGGTGCACTGGCGATGGGCTCTGCCACCTACGAGTGGATGCTGCGTCACGCCCAGACGGTCGCATCCGAAACCGGCTCGGCGTGGCCTTACGACCAGCCGACCTGGGTGTTCTCCAACCGCACGCTGCCGGTAATGCCCGGCGCGGACCTGCACTTCGTGCGCGGAGACGTCCGGCCGGTGCACGCGGCGATGCGCGCCGCAGCGGGCGGCAGGAACCTGTGGATCGTCGGCGGCGGCGATCTTGCCGGCCAGTTCGACGATGCCGGCCTGCTGGACGAGATCATCGTCCAGGTCGGCTCCGTCACGCTCGGCAAGGGAAAGCCGCTGTTTCCCCGACGGCTGACCCGTCCGCCGCTCGCCCTGGTGTCGGCACGGAGGATCGGCAGCGGCTTCGCGGAATTGCGCTATCGGGTTCCGCCGCATCAGTCGGCCGGCGCATGATCGCGTCCCTCGTCGGATTGCTGCTCATTGCCTGGGCGAGCCTCGCGATCCACTACTCCAACCTGCCCTGGGGTCCCGCGCGGCTGGTCCTCGCCGTCGCGTTCGCGGCATTCGGCGTGTGGGCCTTGTGGATGGCTCGCGCGAGGCGGATGCGGTGGCTGTTTGCGGCGCTGCTCCTCGGCGTGATTGCCTGGGAAGTCTCCATCCGGCCCTCGCATGATCGCCCCTGGCGCCCGGAGGTGGCGGTCATGCCCAGGGCAACGGTCGACGGCGACAAGGTGCGTATCACCGGCGTTCGAGACTTCGACTACCGCAGCGTCGACGACATGACCGTGCGATACGTGGAGCGCGATGTCCTGCTCTCGCACCTGAACGGACTGGACTTCTATATCTCGTACTGGATGCCGGGGCCGGTCGCGCACACGTTCGTGAGCTTCAACTTCGACAACGCGCCACCGATCGCGATATCGATCGAGACGAGGCCCGAGGTCGGCGAAGGCTTCTCGCCGGTTGCCTCGCTCTTCAAGCAGTTCGAGTTGATCTACGTCGTGGGCGAGGAGCGCGACCTCGTCCGGGTCCGCACCAACTACCGCAACGAGGAAGTCCATCTCTACCGTATCCAGACCTCGGCAGCGGCAGCGCAGCGCCTGTTCCTCGTCTACCTGGAGCGGATCAACGAGCTGGCGGAACGTCCGGAGTGGTACCACCTGCTCAAGAGCAACTGCACGCTGAACATCGTGCGCTATGCCAACGCCGCCGGCCGCGAGGGCGGGCGGGATCTGCGTCACTACCTCAACGGTTGGGCCGACCGCTACCTCTTCGACGCGGCGCTCCTCGATGGCACCGCCAGCTTCGAGGAGCTGCGCGCGCGCTCACGCATCAACGACGTCGCCCGGTCCGCGGGGAAGGGAGCCGACTTCCCGGCAAGGATCCGGCAGTCGATGCCTGCCATCGCAGGTACGGATCAAGAGCCCGACCGCGCCGGTCCCTTTGCAGACAGGAGCAGGCGATGACATGCCGGACGATTCGACGGAGACTGCTGGCAACGATGGCTTGGAGCGCGATCGGCAGCGCGCTCCTTCCCGCGCCGTCGAGCGCCCAGTACAAGATCCCGCCTGCCTGCTCGCTGCTGGCGCTCGACGAGGTCAAGAAGCTGGCGCCGTGGCCTGCGCAGCTGGACGCCTTCGCCAAGGCCGAGGAGGAGGCCCTCGGAACCTACGGATCGGCATGCGAGTATCCGACGGTCCGGGTACAGGTGATGGCCTATCGGCAGCAGACGATGGACACGCTGCGAAAGGACGGCAAGCTCCAAGCCGTCGGTGGGGTCGGGGACGAAGCATACGTCCGCAACAACGGCAACCGCTTCGCGGAGCTCTACGCCCGGGCAGGGCCGCATCTGCTGACCCTCCAGCTCGGCATCGACGCGGGCCGCAGCTTCGAGACGGCCAAGCCGTCGCTGGTCGCGCTTGCGAGGGCATTCATCGCCCGGTTGCGCTGACGCCAGCCAGCGGAGCGGCGAGGTCGGAATCGATCGGGACACGAGGGAGACCTGGCTTGACGAAACAGGACGAGAAGCTGATTGCCGCGCTGAAGGCGCGTTTCGAGAAGAACATGAGCCGGCACGGCGGCATCCGCTGGGACGCCGTGCTCGCAAGGCTCGAAGCCGATCCGGCGAAGCTGCGGGTGCTCGACGCGATGGAGCGCACCGGCGGCGAGCCGGATGTCGTCGGCGGCGCCACGAGCGCGGGCGTGCTCGTGTTCTGCGATTGTTCGCCCGAGAGCCCGGCCGGGCGCCGCAGCGTCTGCTATGACCGCGAGGCACTCGATTCCCGCAAGGAGAACAAGCCGAAGCACAGCGCCGTCGGGATGGCTGCGGAGATGGGCATCGACCTGCTGACGGAGGATCAGTACCGCGCGCTCCAGGAGCTCGGCGAGTTCGACCTGAAGACATCCAGCTGGATCCTGACCCCACCCGACGTCCGGTCGCTCGGCGGGGCCCTCTTCTGCGACAGGCGCTATGGCAAGGTCTTCGTGTACCACAACGGCGCGCAGTCCTACTACGCCGCGCGGGGTTTCCGCGGGTCCGTCCAGGTCTGAGACGCGGCGTGTCGCGGCTCGCGCCGCACGGCGCAGATCCGCGGCGCCCTCCCGGTGACGGACATGCCGGTCGTCTCCTCACTGCTCGCCTGGTTGCTGATACTCGCGCTGGCGATCGCCAACGGCATGCTGCGCGAGGCCGTGCTGGTCCCCGCCCTGGGTCGCAGCACGGGCCTCGTGGCAAGCGGCGTGCTGCTCTGCTGCCTGGTGGCACTGGTGGGCTACGTCTTCGTTCGCGCCAGACGCGGCCTCACCGTGTCGCAGGGCCTCGCCGTCGGCACCCTCTGGCTATGCCTGACACTGGTCTTCGAGTTCGGCTTCGGTCGGTATGTCCAGCACAAGAGCTGGAGCGAGCTGACGGCGGCCTACACCTTCGAGGGCGGCAACCTCTGGCCGGTCGTCCTGCTGGTGACATTCCTGGCACCGCCGGTGGCGGCCCGGCTCCGCGCGCCGCGCAACCCGCGACTGCGCTAGTATCGGCCGATGCAGGCGCAGCGCAGAGGCATGACGCGGGTTCGACACGGCGCATCCCGGCACCGCCGGCTCCTCGCGAAGCGACTGCTCACGACTCCGCTGCTCGCGCTCGCGGGCAGGGCGGGCGCGGAAGCCCCGGACGAGGGACCGCTGCGGCTCGTCTCCGGGTTCGAGACCGCCGGCCCCGGCGATGTCCTCACCCGCGTGCTCGCGATCGAGATCGGACGGCACTGGGACGAGACCGTGGGCGTCATCAACCGCAGCGGCGCGCGCGGACGGATGGCGGCGAACTACGTCAGGCACCAGCAGCCCGACGGCCGCAGCCTGCTGCTTGCCGACACCTGCGGCATGGTGCTGGCGCCCCTCTACCACCGAGCGATCGGCTTCGATCCCTGGGCTGACTTCGTCGCGGTCGGCCGGCTGGCCAGCCGACGTTCGGTCATCATCGTGTCGGCCGCATCGCCGCTTCGGGACGTCGACGCGTGGCTGCGCGATGCCCGCCGGTCGCCGGAGACCGCCACCCTCGGAACCTCCGCTGCCGGCGGCCTGCGCTGGTTCATCGGCTGCAGGCTCGCGCACGAGCACGAAGAGTCGCTGGTGCTCATGCCTTACGGCCGCAGCACGCTGCTGGTGAACGACGTGGTAGCCGGCAGGATCGCCGCCGGGATCGTCCCGATCGCCGATGCGCTCCCCTATCGGCATGCGGGCCGCATCCGGATCCTCGCCGGGGACGGCGCGGAACGCAGCCCGCTCGTGCCCGACGTCGCCACGCTCGGCGAGCTCGGCTTTCGCGGATTCGATTCACCGCAGTGGTACGGACTGTTCGCCCCGCGCGGCACGCCCGCGTCGATCGTGGACCGGTGGAGCGAGGCGACCCTCGCGCTGCTCGCGCGCGGCGACATGCCGGGACGACTGCCCAGCATCGGCATCGAGGCGGACCCGGGCTCGCCGGAGGAGCTGAAGACGACGCTGGCCGGGGATATCGAGACCTGGCGTCCCCTGGTGGCCGCGAGCGGCTTCGTCGTCGACTGACGCGGGAGGCCCGTGGCCGGCCGCCAGCGGCGAGCGATGGCAAACGCGGATGGATTTCCCTCTGCCCCGCTCGCCTGCTTCCGTGCGGGCCGACCCGACTCCCTAGAATTGCGCGACCGGTCGACGCCCCGGCCGGCATCAAGGGAGGACAACGGATGGACCGGAAGGCACGGCAGGACCGCGGCACCGACGCCGCACCCATGGCAAAGGCGAGCGACTTCCATCCCGAGGTGCTCGGCCTCTTCGACAAGTATGTGCACGGGATCATCGACCGCCGCGGCTTCCTGGCGGGCGCCGGCAAGTTCGCCGTCGGCGGCATGTCGGCCGCCGCCTTGCTGGAGGCGCTGAGCCCGCGCTTCGCCCAGGCGCAGAAGGTGGCGAGGGACGACCCCCGGCTGAAGGCGCAGACCATCACCTTCGACTCGCCCGACGGCTACGGCAAGGCCGGCGGCTACCTGGTGCGTCCGGCCAACGCGACCGGCAAGCTGCCCGGTGTGCTGGTGGTGCACGAGAACCGGGGGCTCAATCCGCACATCGAGGACGTCGCCCGCAGGCTGGCGCTGGAGAACTTCGTCGCGTTCGCGCCGGACGCGCTTTTTCCGCTCGGCGGATACCCCGGCAACGAGGACAAGGCCCGCGAGCTGTTCACCAAGCTGGAGCAACCGAAGACCCGCGAGGACTTCGTGGCCGCCGCGCGCCTGCTGCACAAGCACGAGGCGGTAAACGGCCGGATCGGCGTCGTCGGGTTCTGCTACGGCGGGGGCATCGCGAACCTGCTGGCTACCCGCCTGCCCGAGATCCTCGCGGCAGCGCCCTACTATGGCCCGGCGCCGGGCGCGGCCCAGGTGGCGAACATCAAGGCGCGGATGCTGATCCACTACGCCGGCAACGACGAGCGGATCAACGCCGGCTGGCCGGCGTACGAAGCCGCGCTGAAGGCGGCCGGCGTGCGCTACGAAGCCTTCATCTATCCGGACACCCAGCACGGCTTCCACAACGACACCACGCCGCGATACGACGAGGCGGCTGCGAAGCAGTCCTGGGAACGGACGCTCGCGCTCTTCAACGAAACGCTGAGGGGCTAGGCTTCGCGCGGCCGTGGCGCCCTGTGGTCAACCCACCGCGAGCGCCATCACCCCGGCCGCGATGCAGGCCGCGCCGAGGATTCGCATCGCGCGGTCGCCCTCCGAGAGCAGATGCCCGCCGATCAGCGCGGCGAAGAGCATCGACACCTCGCGCGCCGGCGCGACGTGGGACAGCGGCGCCACCTGCATCGCATAGAGCACCAGCACGTACGAGATCGGGCTCACCGCGGCCACCAGCAGTGCCCCCTTCCACTGCGCCCGCCAGACCGACGCCAGCCCCGCCCGCATCCCGACGGCGACGATCGGCGCCAGGATGGCGAGGCGCACCAGGTTGCCGAGGTAGTCGACCAGGATGGGCGACATGCCGAGCACCTTGACACCCCAACCGTCAACGACGGTATAGGCGGCAATGAACACGCCGGTGGCGATGCCGAAGAAGATGCCGGCCCGGACCCGCTGGTGGCGCGCCGGATCCTGTGCCGCCCGGAAAAGTGCCGGCCCGCCCGCCACCAGCAAGACGCCGCCGACCACCGCCGCGATGCCGAGCGCGCCCCAGGCGGACAGCCGCTCGCCGAGGAACAGGATCGCCATCGTCGAGGAGAGCAGCGGCCCGGAGCCGCGGGCGAGCGGATAGACGACCGTGAGGTCAGCGCTGCGGTAGCCGCGCAGCAGCACCAGGTAGTAGCCGACGTGCAGCGCGCCGCTGGTGAGGATGACCGCGAGCTCCGGCCATCCGTATCCCGGCACCTGCTGCCAGGAGAGCCAGACGCCGAGAGGCGACCACACCACCATGAGCAGCACGGTGGTGAAGAGCGCGAAGCGGGCGTCCCCGCCGACCTTCTTCGCCGCGATGTTCCAGCAGGCGTGGATCAGCCCGGCCAGGATGACCAACGCGAGCGCGGAACCCGGCATCGCTCAGGCGGCGCGCGCGCTGGACGGCATGAAACGGCCGGACGCTTGACAGCGGTGCTTCAACTCCACGGCGATCCCCCTGGCGCGGGTGGCGTCAGCGCACCTGGCGCTGCGCCGGGGCTGCGGCCTGGGCCGACTCGCCCACGTAGATCTCCACGCGCCGGTTGCGAGCCCGCCCGCTCGCGGTGGTGTTCTCCGCGACCGGCTCGCGGCTGCCGCGGCCGTCGATCTGGATCTGTCCGACCGGCACGCCGCGCGTGACGAGATAGTCCCGGGTGCTGGCGGCGCGGTTGACCGAGAGCGGATTGTTGATCGCGTCGTTACCGGTGCTGTCGGTGTGTCCGATGATCTGCACCATCGCACGCGGGTTGGCGACAAGCGACTGCGCGAACTTGTCGAGGATCGGCCGGAAGTCGCCGCGGATGTCGGCACGGTTCACGTCGAAGGAGATGTCGCTGGGGATGTCCAGCATGAGCAGGTTCTCGTTCGTGCGCACCACCTCGACGCCGGTGCCCTGGGTCGCGTCCTCCATGGCGCGCTTCTGCTCCTCCATGCGGGCGGACCAGACGTAGGTACCGAGGGCACCGAGCGCGCCGCCGATGAGGGCGCCGTTGCGAACGCCCTTGCCGCCACTCTGCACGCCGCCGATGACGGCGCCCACGCCCGCGCCGACGCCGGCGCCGGTGGCCGTCCGGCGCTGGGTGTCGGACATCCCGGCGCAGCCCGCCAGCGCGAACACCGCCACGGTGGCCACCACCGCAGCCTTGCGCAAGCCGCCCGCGCGGACCGCTTCGCGCGCGCTGGCATAGAGGGATTTCCGGTGAATCATCTCGTACTCCTTGGCCGGCGCCCGCCGGCATGACGACAATGTTTCAGCATAACCGGAGCGATCCGGCCGCGCCAGCGCCGGTCGACGAGAGGCCACGAACGCGTGCGGCCGGCGCCGCGCATCGGCTGCGGACAACCGCCAGCGCACCGACAGGCGCGACCCGCGCCTCTCTTTCGGCGGATGCATGGCCGCCGGCGCGACAACTAGAATGCCGGCTCGATCGACAACCGTTTCATCCGGGGAATCCATGCGCAACGTATTCAACTTCGGCGCCGGCCCGGCCGTCCTTCCGGAAGAGGTGCTCGCCCAGGCGGCGGCGGAGATGCTGGACTGGCGCGGCACCGGCCAGTCGGTGATGGAGATGAGCCACCGCGGCGACGCATACCAGTCGATCCAGGACCAGGCGGAATCGGACCTGCGCGAGCTGGCCGGCATCCCGCCCGGCTACCGGGTGCTGTTCCTGCAGGGCGGCGCCACGCTGCAGTTCGCGATCCTGCCGATGAACCTGCTGCCCCGGGGCGGCACGGCCGACTACGTGAATACCGGGGAATGGTCGACGAAGGCGATCAAGGAGGCGAGGCGGTTCGGCAACGTCAACGTCGCGGCCAGCGCGGAGGACAGCCGCTTCACCCGTATTCCGCCGCGGGAGAGCTGGCGCCTCACGCCCGGCGCGGCCTATGTCCACATCTGCTCCAACGAGACCATCGGCGGCGTCGAGTACCACTGGACACCCGATGTGGGCGACGTGCCGCTGGTCGCTGACGTTTCGTCGGACTTCATGTCGCGGCGGATCGATGTCGCCCGCTACGGCGTGCTCTACGGCGGCGCGCAGAAGAACCTGGGACCGGCGGGCCTCACGCTGGTGATCATCCGCGAGGATCTCCTGCACGGGGTGCGCCCGGATTACCCGTCGCTGCTGGACCTCAAGCTGCAGGCCGAGAACGACTCCATGGTCAACACGCCGCCCACCTTCGCCGTCTACATCTCGGGGCTCGTGCTCCAGTGGATGAAGCGCCAGGGCGGGCTGGAGGCGATCGAGCGGCGCAACATCGAGAAGGCTGGGCTGCTCTACGATTGCCTGGACGCGAGCGGCTTCTACACCAATCCGGTCGCGCGGCAGGACCGCTCGCGCATGAACGTCCCGTTCACGCTGCCCGACAAGGCGCTCGACGCGCCGTTCCTCGCCGGCGCCGAGGAGCGCGGCCTGGTGCAGCTGAAGGGGCACCGCTCCGTCGGCGGCATGCGCGCGTCGATCTACAACGCCATGCCGGTCGCCGGCGTCCAGGCGCTGGTGAGCTACCTGCGGGACTTCGAGAAGCGCTACGGTTGACCGTCAGCCGCCGGCGATCGGGTCGCGGCGCGGAATGAGCGTCGCGCCGATCGCCACCAGGATCGCCGCGAGCGCGGCGGCGTCGGTCCAACCGGGCCGCTCGCCCAGCAGCAGCAGCCCGGAGAGCACGCCCACCACCGGAATCATCATGACCGAGAGCGCGCTCACCACCGGCGGCAGTCCCGAGGCGAGCCGGAACCAGAGGAGCTGGGCGACGCCGTAGGCGAGCAGGATGTTGTAGGCGATCGCGCCCCACTCCGCCGGGCTCGGCCAGCGGACCCACAGCTGCCGCTCGAAGGCCACGCTGAGGACCGCGCAGACCAGGAAGGCCCCGGCCATCATCCAGAAGCTCAGCACCACCAGGGGCGTCGATTGCGAGCGCCGGCGCAGCTGATGGGTGCCGAGCGCCCAGATCGCGGCCGAGAGCAGCATGCAGGCGGTGCCGATGGGGCTGCCCGCGATGGCGCGGACTTCGCTGGAGAGCAGCAGCCCGACACCGACCGCCGCGGCGACCAGCGCCACCACCAGCCGCGGCCCCTGGCGTTCCCGGTACACGACGAAGCCGATCAGCGCCGCCCACACCGGGAGGGTGTAGCCGAGGATCGCCGCACGGCCGGAGGCGAGCAGGCGGACCCCCAGGATGGACAGGGCATACCAGGCCGCCATGTTGGTGAAGGACAGCACCGCGGTCTCCCGCCACCAGCGCGGCTCGACGCCGAGCGAATGACCCTGCGCGCGAGCGATCAGGGCCAGCACCACGAGGCCGCCGAAGAGCGTCACCGCGCGGAAGGTGAACGGCGGGAACTCGGCCACGCCGATCTTCATCACCGGCCAGTTCACCCCCCAGACCAGCGTGAGCACGCACAACAGGAAGGCATCGAGGCGGGACAGCGTAGGCGACATCTTGTAAAGTGCGAAAGATCCTCCCGGCGGGCGCCGGGCCGCGGCATGCTGCCGCTGGGCGACGGCGACGCTGGCCGGCGGCGCGCGTTCTGATGGAGGCGAAGCGGAGGACGTGTTGGACGGGAACTCGGCCGGATTCGGATTGTCGCTCAGCCGGCGCTGGGCGCAGGCCGATTCGGCGCTCTGCGTCGGGCTGGACCCGGACCCCCGACGGATTCCGGAACACCTCGGTTCCGGCCCGCCGGCGATCCTCGCCTTCTGCCGCGCCATCGTCGATGCCACCGCGGATCTCGCCTGCGCGTTCAAGCCGCAGATCGCGTACTTCGCCGCGGCAGGCGCGGAGCGCGAGCTGGAGGCGCTGGTCGGCCACATCCACGAGCGGCATCCCGGCGTGCCGGTGATCCTGGACGCCAAGCGCGGTGACATCGGCGACACGGCGCGACAGTACGCCGCCGAGGCCTTCGGACGCTACCGGGCCGATGCGCTCACGGTCAATCCGTTCATGGGTCTCGATTCCATCCAGCCCTACCTCGAATGGGAAGGCAAGGGCATCTTCCTGCTCTGCCGCACCAGCAATCCCGGCGGCGACGACTTCCAGTCGCTCGAGAGCGGCGGCGAGCGGCTGTACGAGCGCATCGCGCGGCTCGCGGCCACCACCTGGGGCGGCAGCGCCGCCGGGCTCGGCCTGGTGGTCGGCGCCACCTACCCGGCAGAGCTGCGCCGCGTGCGCGAGCTGGCGCCGGACCTGCCCCTGCTGGTGCCCGGCATCGGTGCGCAGGGGGGCGACATCGACGCGACGGTTGCCGCCGGCATCGACCCGCGGGGCATGGGCCTCGCGATCAACTCGTCGCGCGCGATCCTCTATGCCGGCAAGGGCGCGGACTTCGCGGCGCACGCGCGCGCAGCGGCCGCGCAGACGCTGGATGCGATCCGGGCGGCGCGCGCCCGGGCGATGGAAGGACGGAGGTTGACATGAGAATCCTCATCGCTGAGGACGACACCGTCCTGACCGATGGGCTGTCGCGGGCGTTGCGCAAGAGCGGCTATGCCGTGGACTGCGTCGACTCCGGCACGCGTGCCGATGCCGCGCTCTCGGCGCAGTCCTACGACGCGGTGATCCTGGATCTGGGCCTGCCCGGCATCTCGGGCTTCGAGGTGCTCAAGCGCCTGCGCTCGCGGGCGGCCAAGGTGCCGGTGCTGATCCTGACCGCGGCCGACTCGGTGGAGCAGCGGGTGCGGGGCCTGGATCTCGGAGCGGACGACTTCATGGCGAAGCCCTTCTCGCTCTCGGAGCTGGAAGCGCGGGTGCGGGCGATCGTCCGGCGACATGCCGGCTCGGCGACCCCGCTCGTCACCATCGGCAACCTCACCTTCGACCAGGCCGGCCGGGTGGCGCGGGTGGCGGACCGCAATGTCGAGCTCTCGGCCCGCGAGATCGGGTTGCTGGAGATCCTCATCCAGCGCGCAGGCCGGCTGGTCAGCAAGGAGCAGATCGTCGACCACCTGTGCGAATGGGGCGAGGAGGTGAGCCACAACGCGATCGAGGTCTACGTCCACCGCCTGCGCAAGAAGATCGAGGACAGCGACGTGGTGATCAGCACGGTCCGGGGACTGGGCTACTGCCTGCAACGGCCCGCTCAATCCGACGAAGCCGCATAGTGAGGACGCCCCCCCAAGCGGCCGGAGGCTGCGGCCGGGTTGACGAAGCGCAGGCGCTCTCGCCATCGGGAGCAAAGGCCTGGTCGTGAGCGCCCGACTCCCCACGATGGTCTCGGATCTGA
>JAEWEW010000137.1 GCA_023389175.1 Pseudomonadota bacterium
TGGGTGAGCAGCGTGGTGGCGCCGGTGTAGGCGAAGTTCCAGCCGACCCCGAGCAGCGCGAGCGCGACCACGAAGTGCATCACCTCGATGCCGTTCAGCGCGACGGCGATGCAGGCGAGCAGCAGCAGGCAGCCGGCGAAGATGACCGGCAGGGTGCCGAAGCGGGTGATCAGCGCCCCGGTGGCTAGCCCCGGCAGGAACATCCCGATCACATGCCATTCCAGCACCAGCGCGGTCGCCGCGTACGGATGGCTGCAGAGCGCCATCGCGAGCGGCGTCGCCACCATGAGGAGGTTCATGATGCCGTAGGCGCCGGCGGCCGCGAGCACCGCGACCCAGCAGACGGGCTGGCGCAGGATCGTGCCGAGCGGCCGCATCGGTCCGCTGGCCGCCGTGCTTGACT
Source organism: Pseudomonadota bacterium (assembly GCA_023389175.1). Taxonomy (GTDB): domain Bacteria; phylum Pseudomonadota; class Gammaproteobacteria; order Burkholderiales; family Burkholderiaceae_E; genus Lautropia. The sequence goes on from JAEWEW010000137.1 coordinate 404, forward strand.
CCTGCGGCAGCCGCAGCAGCTGGGCGAGCAGCAGCGACAGTACCGCGAACCCTGCGAGCACCAGGTACGAGCCGGCGTACTTGGCCGGCAGCATGTCGAGCGTGACCTTGGAGAGCTCCGGCCCCACGATGCCCCCCACGATGCCGCCGGTCAGCACCAGCGAGATCGCCCGCGCGCGAAAGCCCGGGCGGTAGGCGTCGGCGATGTCCGCGGCGGCGAAGCGATAGCTCGCGCCGAAGGCGTTGTACGCGCCGGTGACGAAGGTCGCCGCCGCGAGCAGCCACAGGTTGCCGACGCTCACGGCGGCGGCCGCCAGCAGCGCGCCGCCCAGCGCGAGCAGCGCACCCACGGTGTAGCCCTGGCGCCGGCCGCGGCGCCGCATCAGCCGCGCGGCCGGCATCGCGCAGACCGCGGCGCCGAGCACGTAGCCGGTCACCGGCAGCGTCGCGAGCGCCTTGTCGGCGGCCAGCGCGAATCCGGCCAGGCTGCTGATCGCGATCAGCGTGACGTTGTTGGTGAGCAGGAGCGCCTGCATCGTGGCCAGCAAGGCCATCTGGGACCGCAGCGTATTCACCGCGCGAGTGTAGTCCCCTCTCGTGCCTGCCGCCCGCGCGCGGCTCGCCGGGCGGTCCGCTTCACCGGTACGGTCGGGCGCAACGCGCCCGGTACGCCCGCCGGGCGGCAGACCCCCTGCTGCTAGAATTCCGCCGTGCGGGCAAGTGCCCCATGAAAGGAATTCCAACATGTCGATGGCGGACCGCGACGGCTTCATCTGGATGGACGGCAAGCTCGTGCCCTGGCGCGAGGCCAACATCCACGTCCTCACGCACAGCCTGCACTACGGCATGGGCGTTTTCGAGGGCGTGCGGGCCTACAAGACCGGCAGCGGCACCGCCATCTTCCGCTTGCCCGAGCACACGCGCCGGCTGCTGAACTCCGCCCGCATCTTCCAGATGAACCTCGGCTACGACTTCGACACGCTGGTCGCGGCGCAGAAGGAGGTGGTGCGGGCCAACGAGCTGGAGAGCTGCTACCTGCGCCCGATCGCCTGGCTCGGCTCGGAGAAGCTGGGCGTCTCGCCCAAGGGCAATACCGTGCATGTGGCGATCGCCGCCTGGCCGTGGGGCGCCTACCTCGGCGAGGACGGCATCGCCAAGGGCATCCGGGTGCGGACCTCGTCCTTCACCCGCCACCATGTGAATGCCGCGCTGGTTCGCGCGAAGGCCTCCGGCTACTACATCAACTCCATCCTGGCCAACACCGAGGCCACCAACGACGGCTACGACGAGGCCCTGCTGCTGGACACCGAAGGCTACGTGTCCGAGGGTTCGGGCGAGAACGTCTTCATCGTCCGCCAGGGCCGCCTGTACACGCCGGACCTCGCTTCCTGCCTGGACGGCATCACGCGGGACGCGGTGATCACGCTGGCACGCGACCTCGGCCTGTCCGTCACCGAGAAGCGGATCACCCGGGACGAGGTCTACTGTGCCGACGAGGCCTTCTTCACCGGCACCGCGGCCGAGATCACGCCGATCCGGGAGCTGGACAACCGGCCGATCGGCGCCGGCGTGCGCGGCCCGGTCACCGAGAAGCTTCAGTCGCTGTTCTTCGACGTGGTCGCCGGCAAGACGGAGAAGTACGGGCACTGGCTGCATGCGGTGAGCCGATGAGCGGGGGGAAGGGAGCCACCGGGGCGACGGACGCCGGCCGCGCGGAACCGGCCGCGGCCGGCGTGGTGGAGCTGGAGGGCAAGGACCTGCCGGCCTTCTGCCCGCACCGGCGGATGCCGCTCTGGAGCCAGCATCCACGGGTCTTCCTCGAGGTCGCGGTCACCGGGCAGGCTCGTTGCCCGTACTGCGGCACGCTCTACCGCCTCAAGCCCGGCACGCTCGTCCGCGGGCACTAGGCGGCTCCCGGAGCGGGCCCAGAGAGGAGCGGATCATGGTGGACTGGACCGAGGTGCTGAGGCTCGCGCGCGAGGGCAACCTGCCGCCGCCGCGCCGGGTGGAGAAGACCGACGCGCAGTGGCGCGCCGAGCTTTCCCCGGATGTCTACCGGATCACCCGCCATGCCGCCACGGAGCGGCCGTTCAGCTCGGAGATGTGCAGCATCTTCGAGCCGGGCCGCTATGGCTGTGCCTGCTGCGGCACCCTGCTCTTCGATGCGGCCGAGAAGTTCGAGTCCGGCACCGGCTGGCCGTCGTTCTCGCAGCCCCTGGAGCCGGCGGCGGTCGCCTACCGGGCCGACCACAGCCACGGCATGACCCGCATCGAGGCCGTCTGCAACGTCTGCGACGCACACCTTGGGCACGTCTTCCCGGACGGCCCGCCCCCGAGCGGGCTGCGCTACTGCATGAACGCGCTGTCGCTGCAGAAGGACAGCTCCGGGGCGTAGAAGGCTTCGGCGCGGCCGGTCGGCCCGTCGCCGCCGTATTCGTTCGCACGTTTTCGCTGCGATCCCGGCCGCGACCTTCGCGCGAACGTGACTTCCTCGACATTTCGAGGCAACCCGTCAGGACACAATCGGCGACGCACCAGCAAGGGCATCGCCCTTCGGCGACTGCCATGAACCGATGACCTGACCTTGTCCCGAGAACAACAATCCCGACGCTCGCTCGTGGTGGCGCCGTCGGCCGTCGCCGAGGCGGTGATGGCCCAGCCGCTCATCGCGCTGCTCCGGCGCTTCGATGCCTTCGGCCGGATCGATGTCCTCGCGCATGCCGACGTGGCGGCCGTGTTCCGTGCCATCTCCGAGGTGGACGAGGTGTTCCAGACCGACCTGCCCGCCGAGCGGCTCGCCCTGGCGAGCCGCTTCGCGCTGTCGCGCCGGATCGAGGTGCAGGCCTACGACTGCGCCTTCATCCTAGAGGAGGCGGGCACCGCGGCGCTGGTTCCCTGGCTCGCGCGCATACCGCTGCGCAT
>JAEWEW010000236.1 GCA_023389175.1 Pseudomonadota bacterium
GCTCGATCGCATCTTCATTCCTCTGGTGACCGGGCGGGAAGGTGGCAGCGGACTTGGATTGCCGCTCGCCCTGACGTTTGTCGAGCAGCATGGGGGCGTGATCGAATGCGAGAGTCGGCCGGGTTTCACGGATTTCAGGATATTGCTTCCTCTCTTCTAGGCGCGCCGGGGAGATCCCCGGCGCGCGGATCGGCGGTCGCGAGCCACGAGGCGGATGCCATGGACGAGATTTGGATCGTCGACGACGACCAGTCGATTCGCTGGGTGCTCGAGCGCGCGCTCGCCAAGGAGGGCTACCAGGTGCGCAGCTTCCGCGAGGCGCGCGACGTGATCGCCGCCCTGGAGGAGGCGACGCCCCGGGTGCTGGTCTCGGACATCCGCATGCCCGGCAAGTCGGGAATCGAGTTGCTCTACCAGGCGCGGCAGAAGCGCCCCGACATGCCGGTCATCATCATGACCGCCTACTCTGACCTGGACAGCGCGGTATCGGCCTTCCAGGGCGGCGCGTTCGAATACCTTCCCAAGCCGTTCGATCTCTCGCAGGCGATCGAGCTGATCCGCCGCGCGGTCGGCGAGCGGCAGGACGTACCTGCGGCTCCCGAGGCGAGCCTGGAAGGCCAGGACATGCTCGGGCAGGCGCCGGCGATGCAGGAGGTGTTCCGGGCGATCGGCCGGCTCTCGCAGTCCGCCGTCACCGTGCTGGTCACTGGTGAATCCGGCACCGGCAAGGAGCTGATCGCGCGCGCGCTGCACCGGCACAGTGCTCGAGCGGCCAAGCCGTTCGTGGCCCTGAACATGGCCGCGATTCCGCGCGACCTGCTCGAGTCCGAGCTGTTCGGGCACGAGCGCGGCTCGTTCACCGGCGCGCAGCAGCAGCGTCGCGGCCGCTTCGAACAGGCCGACGGCGGCACGCTCTTCCTCGACGAAATCGGCGACATGCCGCCCGAGATGCAGACCCGGCTGCTGCGCGTGCTCTCGGAGGGCCACTATTACCGCGTGGGCGGGCACCAGGCGATCCGCAGCAATGCGCGGGTGATTGCCGCGACCCACCAGAACCTGGAGGAGCGGGTCCGCCAGGGACTCTTTCGCGAGGATCTGTTCCATCGCCTCAACGTGATCCGGCTGCGCCTGCCGCCGCTTCGTGACCGGGTGGAGGACATCCCGCTGCTTGCGCGACACTTCCTTGCGCGCAGCGCCGCGGACCTCGGCGTCGATCCCAAGCGGCTTGCGCCGGACGCGATCGCGATCCTTCAGCGTGCGGATTGGCCGGGCAACGTCCGGCAGTTGGAGAACGTCTGCAACTGGCTGACGGTCATGGCGCCGACCCAGGTCATCGCTGCCCGGGACCTGCCGCCGGAGATCCTCGCCGCCGCGGCGGCGGCGCCGCGGGGATCGGAAGCGGCAGCCCTTCAATCACGCCCGCCGGCCGTGCGGCCGCCGTGGCCTACCGTACCGGCGACGGGATCGACACCGGGCGGGACATCGGGCGCGATGTCGGGTGCGATGTCGGGTGCGATGTCGGCGCCAACCGGCACCGTGCTGCCGAGCCAGCCCGCGCAGATGGTCGATGCGGCCGAATCGTCCGCCGCGACGCCGGCCTGGGCGCGGCTGCTCGCGCAGGAGGCGGCTCGTCTGCTCGCCGAGGCCGCCACCGAGCCTGCCGCCCCGGCAGAGCCGGCCGCCGGCGCGCCGCTGCCGCCGGGCGTCATGGAGCGGCTCACCCGCGTCTTCGAGGCAACCCTCATCCGCACGGCACTCGAGCACACCCGGGGACGACGCGTGGAGGCGGCGCTGCGGCTCGGCATCGGCCGCAACACCATCACGCGCAAGATCCAGGAGCTCGGGCTCGAAGAGTAGCCTCGCGGGCGCTGCCCGCGACGCCGGTCACTGGCCGGCCGGGGGAACCGGGCCGCTGGTCGTCGGCCACTCGAGCTCGATCACGACCGGCGCGTGGTCGCTCGGCTTCTCCAGCCGGCGCGGGGCCTTGTCGATCCAGCAGGCCTTCACCTTGGGGCGCAGCGATTCCGACACCAGGATGAGATCGATGCGTAGCCCGAGGTTGCGCCGGAAGGCGAGCTGGCGGTAATCCCACCAGCTGAAGGTGCGCGGCGGCTGCTCGAAGAAGCGGAAGGCGTCGTGCAGCCCGAGCGCGAGCAACTCGCGATACGCGGCCCGCTCGGCGTCGGAGACCATCACTTCTCCCTGCCAGCGCGCCGGATCGTGCACATCCTCGTCGGCCGGCGCGACGTTGAAGTCGCCGAGCAGGACCTGGTGCTTCTCCGAATGCGCCGGGGCCGTGCGCGCCAGCCACTCGCGCAGCGCGGCGAGCCAGCGCAGCTTGTACCGGTACTTCTCGCTGCCGACCGACTGCCCGTTGGGGAAGTATCCGCAGGTGACCCGAAGCTCCCCGAAGCAGGCGGTGAGCAGCCGCTTCTGGTGGTCTTCGAGCAGTGGATTGTCCACCACGACCTCGCTCGGCTCGAGTCCGTGGTCACGCCGGTAGAGGATCGCGACGCCGTTGTAGGCGGGCTGCCCGGAGAAGATCGCCTCGTAGCCGGCCTCGCGCAGCGGTTCGACCGGGAAGCGATCGTCCGGCAACTTGGTTTCCTGCAGGCATGCGATGTGAACCGGATTCTCGCGCAGCCAGCCGAGCAGGTGGTCGAGGCGGACCTTCAATGAATTGACGTTCCAGGTGGCTAGCTTCATGGCGATCCCGCGTTGCAGGCTGGCGCTGCTTTCTGCATAGTGGCTGGGGGCTGGCTCGCGCTCCGTGCGGCCGGTTGTCCCTCGGGCTCCATCAATCTTGCCAGGAGATCGCCATGTCCGTCCGAATCCATCGCCGCCGCTGGATCTGCGCGTCGCTTGCAGCCGGCGCCGTCGCCCTCGGCGCATGCACCACGCCCGCGACCCGGTCCGACACCAGCGAGCTGGTCCGCTCGGCGCAGGCCACCCTCGCCAACTTCGAGGCCGATCCCGAAATGCAATGGCTGCGCGACAACATGAAGCGCGCGCGGGCGGTGCTCATCAGTCCGAAGATGGTTCGCGCCGGCTTCTTCCTGGGTGGCGCGGGCGGTGAGGCGATGCTGCTCGTTCGCGACGGCGCCCGGTGGGCCGGGCCGGCCTTCTACAACGTCGGCGTCGGCAGTGTCGGCCTGCAGGTGGGCGGCGACGTCTCGGAAGTGATCGCCCTGGTCATGACCGATCGCGCGGTGGAGGGCCTGCTCAGCCGGTCGCTCAAGCTCGGCGGCGATGCCAGCGTCACTGCCGGACCGAGGGGGCAGGGCACCGGCTACGATGTCACCAGCGACCTCATTACCTTCGCGCGCTCGCGCGGCGCGTTCGTCGGCGTGAGCCTGGATGGCGCGTTGATCAGCCCGGATGCCGAGGCCAACGCCGCCTTCTATGGCCGCAGCGCATCGCCGACCGACATCCTGGTGCGCCGGACTGTCGAGAGTCCCGCGGCGGCGCCGTTGCAGCGCTCGCTCGCCCGGCTGGCCGGCTAGCGAGCCCGTCAGGGGCGGGCGCAAGCGGCGCCGTCCGCCGGACGCGAAGGCGGCGCCTAGCCCGCCTGGTTGTGCGCCGCGGCCTTGTCGTCGGACGCGGCCGATTCCGCCGCGCGCGCGCTGATGCGTGCGTTCACGCGCGAGGCCGCGAGCCGGCCCCAGATCAGCACGATCAGCGCGCCAACGATGTGCGCCACCCAGTAGAGCCAGTCGATGTGAGGCTCGGCAAGATGGGCGATTGCCGGATCCGAGATGATCATTCCGCCGGCGATCCAGCCAAGGAGCATGCCACCCAGCGTGATGATGACCGGGAAGCGGTCCATCAGCTTGATGACCAGGTGGCTGCCCCAGATGATGATCGGCACGCTCACCAGGAGGCCGAAGATCACGAGCGGCATCTGGTGCGCTTCCCCGGCGCCCTGGGCCGCACCGGCGATCGCGATCACGTTGTCGATGCTCATCACCAGGTCCGCGACGATCACCGTGCGCACTGCCGCCCAGAGCTTGTCGGAGCCCTCGATGTTGGCGTGCCCGTGCTCCTCCTCCGGAAGCAGCAGCTTCACGCCGATCCAGAACAGCAGCAGCGCGCCGACGATCTTCAGGTATGGGATCGCGAGCAGCGTGAGCGCGAAGAAGACCAGGATGACCCGCAGGCCGATGGCGCCTGCCGTCCCCCAGAGGATGCCGAGCCTGCGCCGCCTGGGATCGAGCCTGCGGCAGGCGAGCGCGATCACCACCGCGTTGTCGCCGCCGAGCAGGATGTCGATCATGATGATCTGGCCGACGGCGATCCAGAACTGTGGCGATGAGAAATCCATTCCAGGGCTCCATGGGCCAGCCGCCTCACGGAGAATCGGCAGCTTCGGTTTCTTTGTGAGGCAGAGAATACCGCAAGCGGCAGCAACCCCGCGGCGGCGTCCGGGCTTTCCGGATTATCGCCTGCCCACGAATGCTCGCCTTCACCCGCCTTGCAGGCGCGCGTCGCGCACCAGCTTCTTCCACTTGGCGCTTTCGGCGCGCAGGGCTGCCTGCGCGTCGGCGAGGCTGGTCCACGTCGGTACCGCGCCGTGCGCGCGCAGCGCCTCGCGCACGGCGGGATTCTCCATCACGATCCGGGAGGCGCCGTTGAGCTTGGTGAGCGCCGCGTCCGGCGTGCCGGCCGGCGCGACGAGGCCATAGCGGGACTCCGCGTCGAAGCCCTGGAGTCCTGCGCTTGCGGAGGTCGGCACGTCCGGCAGTCGCGGGACCGGTGCATGACCCGCGACCGCGAGCGCGCGCAGCGCTCCGGCTTGCACATGCGGCAACGCGTCGTTCGCCGGCGCGACGATGAGCTGTGACTCGCCGGCCACGACGCTCTGCAGGGCCGCCTGCGGTCCGTCGCGCGGCTCGTGCCGCAGCCGGATGCCCGCGAGCGACTGGAGCAGCTCCGCGGCCATGTGCGCGATGTGACCCTTGCCGCCGGAAGCGAACGCGAAGGCGCCCGGCCGAGCCTTCGCCTCGGCCACGAGCTCCGGTAGGCTGGTCGCGGCCACGTCGCGGTGGGCGAGCAGCAGCCTGGGGACCGAGCCGAGGATTGCCACCGCGGCGAAGCTGTGGTCGACATCGAACGGCGCGGTCTTCACGAACAGAGCCCCGCGGATCGCGTGCGTGGTGATCGCGCCGAGCAGCAGCGTGTGTCCGTCCGCGGCGCCGTTGGCGACCAGTCCTGCACCGTCGTTGCCGCCATCGCCTGCCCGGTTCTCCACCTGTACCTCGAAGCCGAGCTCCTTCGAGAGCGGCGGCCCGATGGCGCGGCCGATCGCGTCCGCGACGGTGCCCGGCGGCGAGGGGACGACCAGGCGCAGTGGCCGGGTCGGATAGGGGAGCGTGAGCGGAATCACGGGCTGAGCCAGCGTGCCTCGCGCGGCCGATCCGATCAGCAGGCCGATCGCGCCACCGAGCGCGCGGCGGCGCATGGGCAGCACATCGGTGTGGAGCGGCCCGGGGATGTCAGAGCTCGACATTGTCGATCAGCCGCGTGGTGCCCAGCCGTGCCGCACCCAGTGCGACCAGCGGGACGCCGGCGGCGATGTCGGCCGCTGCCGGCGGTTGCAGGTCCGTCTGGCGGCGCACGGTGACATAGTCCGGCACCCAGCCCGCTTCGGCGAGTCGCGCGGCCGCGGATCGTTCGAGCTTCGCCGGATCGCCGCGCCGGCCGCGAAACCCGTCGGCCAGCTCGCGCAGCGTGGCGGAGAGCTCGGATGCCTGCGCCTGGTGCCGCTCGCCGAGATACCGGTTGCGCGACGACAGCGCGAGCCCGCTGGCATCGCGTCGGGTCTCGCCCGGGAGGATCTCGATCGGCAGTGCGAACTGGTCCACCATGCGCTGGATGACGCGCCACTGCTGGTAGTCCTTCTTGCCGAAGACCGCGACCTGCGGCTGCACGCAGCAGAAGAGCTTCATGACCACGGTGCAGACGCCGGTGAAGAAGCCGGGCCGGTGAGCGCCTTCCAGGATGTCGGCGATCGCGGGATCGGGCTGGACCAGGAAGCGCTGCGGCTGCGGATAGAGCGCCGTTTCATCCGGGGCGAAGACGAGGTCGCAGCCGGCGGACTCGAGCTGCCGGCAGTCGTCGTCCAGCGTTCGCGGGTAGCGGTCGAAGTCCTCGCCCGGGGCGAACTGCAGCCGATTGACGAAGATGCTCGCAACCACCGGGAGGCCGGCGCGGCGCGCGAGCGCGACCAGCGAGAGGTGCCCCTCGTGCAGCCCGCCCATCGTGGGCACCAGCGCGCAAGGCCCGATCCGGCTACGCGCATCGCGCAGTTCGCGCATCGTGTGCACCTTCTCCATGCGCGGCATTGTATCGGCGGGCTCCGGCCATGCGCGGATTCGCGCCGGGCCGGTCGGTCAGCGGCGTTCCGGTTCCGGGTCGAGCAGGCGATCCCGGCGCAGCGGCAGGTGGCTCTGCTTCAACTGCCGGAGTACGAAGCTGGATTTGCTGTGCCGGATGCCCGGGATCTTGTAGAGCTTCTCGCGCAGCAGCCGCTCATAGTCACGGGTGTCGCTCACGGCGATGCGGATGTAGTAGTCGTACTCGCCGGAAACGAGGAAGGCTTCCAGCACTTCCGGAATCGAGGCAAGCGCGCGGCCGAATTCGGTCAGCGCCTCGTCCGAGTGGCTCTCCAGAGTCACATGCACGATCACGGTGTCCGCCAGGCCGAGCGCCTCCGGATTCAATCGGACGGTATAGCCTTCGATCACGCCCGCAGCCTCCATCCGCCGGATACGGGTCCAGCACGGCGACGCCGTGAGCCCGACCTCGTTGCCGAGCGCCTGCAGGCTGATGCGTGCATTGCGCTGCAGTCCCTCCAGGATCGCGATGTCGTAGCGGTCGAGCTTCATCCGGTGGCTCCGAAGGATTTTCTGAAGCAAGAAGAATAATCGGCAAGTACCGCGGCGCTCCAGCGGGAATCTCCGAATAACGGAAGCCTTTTTCGGGTGGATCCCGATAGCATCACTGCATGGAACGACTCCTCGATCGCGCGCCTGCCGGGGCGTGCGCGACGGCCGGCGCCGTCACTCAGCCCCCGGATCCGGGTACCGGCGGCCGCGCCGACCCGTCATCCGGCCAGCGACCCAGGACCGGCGCCCAGGTACTGGTCGACACGCTGCTCGAGCTCGGCGTCGATACCGTGTTCGGCTATCCCGGCGGCGCCGTGCTGCCGCTCTACGACGCCTTGCATGCGACGCCGCGGCTGCGCCATGTCCTGGTGCGGCACGAGCAGGCCGCCGTGCATGCGGCCGAGGGGTATGCGCGCAGCACCGGCCGGCCGGGCGTCGTGATCGTCACCTCCGGTCCCGGCGTGGCCAACACCACCACCGGGCTGCTCGATGCGCTGAGCGATTCGATCCCGGTGCTGTGCATCAGCGGCCAGGTGGCCACGCATGCGATCGGCACCAATGCCTTCCAGGAGTGCGATGCCCTCGGCATCTCCGCGACGGTGACCAAGTGGAACGTGCAGGTGCGCCGGGCAGAGGAGGTGGCCGACATCGTGCGGCGGGCCCATGCTGCGACGATCGAGGGTCGTCCCGGGCCGGTGCTGGTGGACTTCCCGAAGGACCTGCAGCAGCAGCCGGTGGCGCACTCGCCCGCGGACGACGCCGGAGGCCATCGCGATGCCGAGTCGTCCCGCTCGCGCGACGGCCTGCGACCCACCCCGGCGACGGCCCGTGGCCCGGCGCCCGAGCATGCATTGCTGCGGCGCGCGCTCGACCTGATCCGGGCCGCCGAACGACCGGTCTTCTACGGCGGCGGCGGGCTGGTCGGCTCCGGCGTGGCTGCCTGCGATGCATTCCGCCGGCTGGTGCGGCTCGCGGGCGCGCCCTGCACCCTCACGCTGATGGGGCTGGGCGCTTTCCCGGCCTCCGATCCGGCGTTCGTCGGCATGCCCGGGATGCACGGCACGCTCGAGGCCAACCTGGCGATGCACCAGGCGGACCTGATCGTGTGCGTCGGGGCACGCTTCGACGATCGCGTCACCGGCGACGTCGCGCGGTTCGCGCCACGCGCCCGGGTCATCCACGTCGACGTTGATCCCGCCTCGATCGGCAAGGTGGTGCCGGCCGACGTGGCGCTGGTCGGCGACTGCGGTGTCGTGCTGGCGGCGCTGCTCGCCGCGGCGACGCCGGCGGACTTCGACGGGACGCCGGCGCGGCTCGCCGCCTGGTGGCGGCGCATCGGGAACTGGCGCGCCGAGCGTTCGCTCGCGTTCCGGGATACCCCGGACCGCATCGCGCCCCAGGCGCTCATCTGCCGCCTGCAGCAGGCGCTCGAGGGACGCGACGCCATCGTCGCGACCGACGTGGGCCAGCACCAGATGTGGGCCGCCCAGCACCTGCGGTTCGAGGCCCCGAATCGCTGGCTCACCTCCGGCGGCGCCGGAACCATGGGATACGGCCTGCCAGCGGCCATCGGCGCGCAGGTGGCCCACCCGGACCGCCTGGTGGTGTGCGTGAGCGGCGACGCCTCCATCCTGATGAACATCCAGGAGCTCGCGACCGCGACCCAGCACCGGACGCCGGTCAAGGTCATCCTCTCGAACAACGGCTACATGGGGATGGTGCGCCAGTGGCAGGAGCTAAACCATGGCGGTCGCTACAGCCACAGCTACACCGAGGCGCTGCCGGACTTCCCCGCGCTCGCCGCGGCGTTCGGCTGGCGCGCGCGCTGCGTCGACGCCCGCGCCGAGCTGGATGCGGCGCTGCGCGAGTGCCTCGACGCCGACGGTCCCTGCTTCCTGGACGTTCGCGTCGCGCCGGAGGAGAACTGCTTCCCGATGATTCCCGCGGGCGGCTGCCACGGCGAGGTCATGCTCGCGCGCGACCGCTGGTACCGCAGCGAGCTGCCGTAGCCGGACGGCCGCACGGCTACGGCAGGTCAGCCTCCTAGACCTTCGACAGCGCCTGGTCGAGATCCTCGATCAGGTCGTCGCTGTGCTCGACCCCTACAGACAGCCGTACCGTGTCCTCCGCGACCCCCGCCTTGGCGAGCTCGTCCGGGGCGAGCTGCCGGTGGGTCGTGGAGGCAGGATGCGTGGCGAGCGACTTGACGTCGCCGATGTTCACCAGTCGGGTGAAGAGCTGCAGCGCGTCCAGGAAGCGCGCGCCGGCCTCGCGCGGGCTGCCCCCGGAGGACTTGACGCCGAAGGTGAGCAGGCCCGACGCCTTGCCCGACAGGTACTTGCCGACGAGGGCATGGTCCGGGTGGTCCTCCAGGCCGGCATAGCTGACCCAGGCCACCTTGGGATGCTTCTTCAGGTGACGGGCCACCCGCAGCGCGTTCTCGCAGATGCGGTCCATGCGCAGGGCGAGCGTCTCGATGCCTTGCAGGATCAGGAAGGCGTTGAACGGCGAGATGGCCGCGCCGGTGTTGCGCAGGGGGACCACACGGGCGCGGCCGATGTAGGCGGCCGGGCCGAGCGCCTCGGTGTAGACCACGCCGTGATAGCTCACGTCCGGCTCGTTCAGCCGGCGGAAGCGCGCCTTGTGCTGCGCCCATGGGAACTTGCCCGAATCGACGATGGCGCCGCCGATGCTGGTGCCGTGGCCGCCGAGGTACTTCGTGAGCGAGTGGATCACGATGTCGGCGCCGTGCTCGATCGGCCGGCAGAGGTACGGCGTCGGCACGGTGTTGTCGACGATCAGCGGCACGCCATGCTGGTGGGCCACCTCGGCGAGCCGGCCGATGTCGGTGACCCGGCCTTGCGGATTGCCCATCGATTCCACGAACACCGCCTTGGTGCGGGCATCGATCAGCTTGCCGAGCGACGCCGGATCGGTCTGGTCGCCGAAGCGGGTCTCGATCCCGAACTGCGGCAGGGTGTGCGCGAACAGGTTGTACGTGCCGCCGTACAGCGCGCTCGCCGAGACGATGTTGTCGCCGGCTTCAGCGATGGTCTGGATCGCATAGGTGACCGCGGCCTGGCCGGAGGCGAGGGCGAGCGCGGCGATGCCGCCTTCGAGCGCGGCGACCCGCTGCTCCAGCACGTCCTGCGTCGGGTTCATGATGCGGGTGTAGATGTTTCCCTGCACCTTGAGGTCGAAGAGGTCCGCGCCATGCTGCGCGTCGTCAAAGGCGTAAGCCACCGTCTGGAAGATCGGGACGGCAGCGGCCTTCGTGGTCGGGTCCGGTCGATAGCCGCCATGAACGGAAAGCGTCTCGAATCGCCAGTTGGCTCGGGGGTCGGTCATGGTCATCTCGCTGCTGGTTGGGCGGGGAGGCCGTACCCCGCGGGAGTGGGTGAGCGTCGGCTGCGGCATGCCCGCGCCGGCCGGTCCGGCGCAGGGCGGTAGTCTACCGGACCAGTCTGCTGCCTCGCCCGAGAGAGGCGCGGCAGGCGCTTCCGGATCATGTCCCGGCCGGTACCGCGGTATATAGTGGCGGCATCCGAACCGCATTCGCGAGGAGCCATGACGTCCGGAAACCAACTCGGCGTGGACCAGGTCGTCGCCAGGCTGCGGGACCTGCGCAACGAGTCGCTGCAGCAGCGCCATCGTGACGGCAGGCCTCCCAAGCTGCCGTCGCGCGCGGCCATGACCGAGATCGTCGGCAATCTCTCCGCCGCCATGTTCCCCAACCGGCTCGGCCGGCCGGACCTGACGGACGAGGGCATCGACCACTATGTGGGCAACCTGCTCGACGTCGCGCTGCATGCGCTGAACGAGCAGCTGCAGCGCGAGCTGCTCTTCGTCTCGAATCTCGACGGACTGAGCGAGAAGGACCGGAACCGTGCCCTGGAGATCACGCGGGAGTTCGCTCGCGCCCTGCCGCGCATCCGCGAGCTGCTGGACACCGACATCCTCGCCGCCTACCAGGGAGATCCGGCGGCCCGCAGCGTGGACGAGGTGCTGGTCTGCTATCCCGGCGTCACCGCGATCGCCCACTACCGGATGGCCCACGTCCTCTATCGCCTCGGTGTGCCGCTCACCGCGCGCATGATCGCGGAGCTCGCGCATTCGCTCACCGGCATCGACATCCATCCGGGTGCGCAGATCGGCGAGCGCTTCTTCATCGACCACGGCACCGGTGTCGTGATCGGCGAGACCGCGATCATCGGCAACAACGTGCGGCTCTACCAGGCGGTCACGCTCGGGGCCAAGCGGTTTCCCGCGCGCGAGGACGGCAGCCTCGTGAAGGGCGAGCCGCGCCATCCGATCGTGGAGGACGACGTGGTGATCTACGCGGGCGCGACCGTGCTCGGACGGGTCACCATCGGCCGCGGCTCCACCATCGGCGGCAACGTCTGGCTCACGCGCAGCGTGCCGCCCGGCAGCAACGTCTCGCAGGCGCAGACCACCGATGCGGTGATCGGCTCCGGCAGCGGCAAGTGAGCAGCCGGACGGGTGGAGCCCGTCCGGAGGTCAGAAGCGGATCGACGGCGCGGGATCGGGCGCGCGGGCCGCGGCGCCCGCCTGGACCTGGCGGCGGTACTGCTCGATGGCCGAGAGGCTTTCCGGCGCAGCGGCCGGCGCCTGGCCAGGCACCGTCTCGCGCTGGACGTTCACCGTGAGCCTCTGCGGCGTGGGCGGCGTCATCGGCGCGGCCGCCGCGTGCCTGTAGCCCTTGGGCAGTTGCGACGTTCGGGGATAGCCGGCGGCATTGAGCACGCGGTCGTAGGCGCCCGACTCGAAGCCGACGAGCCGCTCGCGTCCGACCGTGATCGCCGGGAAGCTGTTTTCCGCGAAGCCGAGCGCCTTGAAGGCATCGAAGTCCGCCGCTGTCCCGATGGTGCGCTCGCTGTAGGGCACGCCGCGGGCGGCGAGATGCTGGCGCGCGGATGCGCACGGGGCGCAGCCATCGGCGGTGTAGAGCACCACCGGAAACCGGTCGCGAGCCAGCTTGAGCTCATAGGGCAACTGCACCTGTGCCGGCGCGCTCTCGGCGACTGCGACCGACGGCTCTTCCGGGGAACGGTCGTTCATCAGCCGCGCGCCGGTGGCGGGCGGCACGTCGCTGTAGACGATCGTGCCCTCCGGCGAGCGCCACTTGTACTGCGCTGCCACCGGCACTGCGACGGCAGCCGCGGCGACCAGGAGCAGGCCATCGACCAGAATGCGCTTCATGCCATTCCCCATGGGTTGGACGGCGCCCGAGCCGCCGGCCAGCCCGGTCCGCGCCGTGCCTGGCCGGGCCGTTCAGGCGGCCTCTTCGACCATCCCATTATGTCGGAGCAGCGCCTCCAGGCGCGGCTCGCGACCCCTGAACGCGCGGAACGAGTCGATGGCCGGTCGACTTCCGCCGACCGAAAGGATCTCCTGCAGGAATCGCGATCCGGTCCCGGGATTGAAGAGGCCTTCCTCCTCGAATGCCGCGAAGCAGTCGGCCGACAGCACCTCGGCCCACTTGTAGCTGTAGTAGCCCGCGGCATAGCCGCCCGCGAAGATGTGGCTGAAGCTGTTCTGGAACCGGTTGAATGACGGTGGGATGAGCACCGCGACCTCCGCGCGGACCCGGTCGAGGATCGCCTGGATCGGATCCGGACGGTCGGAAGACGGCGCCACCGGCTCGGACTGCCGATGCAGCGCCATGTCGAGCAAGGCGAACTCGATCTGCCGCAAGGTCTGCATTCCGGCCTGGAAGTTGCGCGCCCGCACCATGCGGTCGAACAACTCGCGCGGCATGTCGGCCCCGGTCTGCACGTGCCGGCTCATCGATTCGACGATCTCCCATTCCCAGGCCCAGTTCTCCATGAACTGGCTGGGCAGCTCGACCGCATCCCACTCGACCCCCGAGATGCCCGACACGCCGAGCGTGTCGACCCGCGTCAGCATGTGGTGCAACCCGTGGCCGAACTCGTGGAAGAGGGTGCCGACGTCATCGTGCGTCAGGAGGGCCGGCTTGCCGTCCACCGGCGGCTGGAAGTTGCAGACGAGATAGGCCACCGGCGTCTGCAACACCTCGAGGCCGCCCGCCGTATCGACCGCGACCGAGGTCGGGCCGGGATGCCGGCTTCGGCCCCGGCAGTCGTCCATCCAGGCGCCCGGCTGCTTCGCCTCGCGGGCATAGAGATCGAGGTAGAACTGGCCGACCAGGCCGTCGTCCGATTCGATGCGGAAGAACTGAACGTCCGGATGCCAGACCTCGGCGGAATCGGGACGGATACGGACCGCGAACATCCGCTCGACCAGCCCGAAGAGACCGTCGAGCACCCGCGGCAGCTGGAAGTACTGCTTGACCTCGTTGTCCGAGAACGCGTATCGCGCCTGCTTGAGCTGCTCGCTCGCGTACGCCAGGTCCCAGGCCCGCAGCTCCTCGATGCCGAGATGCTCGCGGGCATACGCGCGCACCTCGGCGAGATCCTTCTCCGCGAAAGGCCGCGCGCGAGACGCGAGGTCGCGCAGGAAGGTCTCCACCGCCTCCGGCGACTCCGCCATCTTGGGCACGAGCGACACATGCGCATAGCTGGGATAGCCCAGCAGGCCGGCTTCCTCGGCGCGCAGCGCGAGGATGCGATGCATCAGCGGCGTGTTGTCCTGTTCCGAGCCCTCGGCGGCACGGGTCACGTAGGCGCGGTACATCGCCTCGCGCAGCGAGGCGTCGTGGGCGTACTGCATCACCGGCAGGTAGGACGGCAGATGCAGGGTGAAACGCCAGCCTTGCCTGCCCTTGCGCTCGGCGTCGGCGCGCGCGGCGGCGACTGCGTCGGGCGGCAGGCCTTCGAGGCGGCCGGCGTCGTCCACCAGCAGCTCGAAGGCGTTGGTGGCGTCGAGCACGTTCTCCGAGAAGCGCTGCTGCGCGGCGGCCAGCTCCTCCTGGATCTGCGCGAAGCGCTCCCGACCCGGCGAGACGAGCTCCGCGCCACTCAGGCGGAAATCGCGAAGCGCGTTGTGCACCACCCGGGCGCGGGCCGGATCGAGTTGCGCATGCTCGGCGCTGTCCCGCAGCGCCTTGTAGCGCTGATAGAGCCGCTCGTCCTGGCCGAGTCGCGTCCAGAACTCGGTGATGCGCGGCAGGTTCCGGTTGAAGGTCTCGCGCAGCGGCGGGGAGTCCATCACCGAGTTGAGGTGGCGCACCATGCCCCAGGCGCGGCCCAGCCGCTCCGTCGCGGCCTCGAGCGGCAGCACGAAGTCGTTCCAGGTGGGCGGCGTGGCGTCGTCCTTGGCGCGTGCGAGGGCCGCCTCGGCCTCGGCGAGCAGCTGGTCGATCGCCGGCGTCACCTGTTCCGGCGTGAAGCTCGCGAAGCGGGGCAGGTCGCGCTGGTCGAGCAGGGGATTGTCCGGCGTGGCCGCGGCGGCGGCCGCAGCCGCGGTTGCCGCGGGTGCGGCAGCGCCGGCACCGGGCGCAGCTTCGGATGCAGCCGGGTGGCCGCGGGAAGCTTCGTCGTTCATTCGCTTGTCCTTGGTCATGTGTTCAATCGCGTGCGGGCGATCTGCACGGTGTTCGCGAGCAGCATCGCCACTGTCATCGGTCCGACGCCCCCCGGCACCGGCGTGATCCAGCCGGCCACCTCCCTCGCGGAGGCGAAGTGCACGTCGCCGCAGAGCTTGCCGTTGTCGAGCCGGTTGATGCCGACGTCGATCACCACGGCCCCGGGCTTGATCATCTCGCCGGACACCATGTCGGGACGGCCGACCGCCACGACCAGCACGTCGGCCCGGCGCACCTGGGCCGCGAGGTCGCGGGTCTTGCTGTTGCAGATGGTGACGGTGGCGCCGGCCTGCAAGAGCAAGTGCAGCTGGGGCTTTCCGACCAGGTTGCTCGCGCCGACGATCACCGCCTCGGCGCCCCGCAGGGCAATGCCGGTGTGCTCGATCAGCTTCATCACTCCGAGCGGCGTGCACGGCACCAGCCGCGGCGCGCCGGCCATCAGCGCGCCGGCGTTGATCAGGTGCAACCCGTCCACGTCCTTCTCGGGATCGATCGCCTGGATGATGCGCCGGCTGTCCAAGTGCGGCGGCAGAGGCAGCTGCACCAGGATACCGTCGATCGCCGGGTCCGCATTGAGCTCGGCGATCCGGGCGAGCAGCCGTTCCTCGGGCAGGTCCGCGGCGAACCGGTCCGAGACCGAATGGAAGCCCGCCTCCTCGCAGAGCCGGATCTTGTTGCGCACGTAGACCTGCGAGGCCGGCGAATCGCCGACCAGGATCACGGCGAGCCCGGGGCGCCGCCCGGCAGCGAGGCAGCGGGCGGCCGCCTCGGCGGCTTCGGCGCGGCAACCGGCTGCGATGGCGGCGCCGTCGATGAGTCTTGCAGTCATGGAAGGAGGCTCCAGGAGGCAGCAGCCGGAGTCGCGCGGCGCGCCGTCCGGCGTGGGGGCAGGGAAGGGGAAGTTTATCCGGTCGCTTGAACCCCGCGCCGCGCCGCATCGACTCAGGTGCGGGCGCGAGATCGCGCCCGGTCACCCTGGAGGTGCTGCCGTGTGCCTGATCATCACCAGCCAGACCGGCTTCGCCGAGCTTTCGGATCGCTTCGTCACCGATGTCTGGCTCGCCAACCGGGACGGCTTCGGCGTGATGCATGCCCGGGACGGGCGCCTCCATGCCTGGCGCGGCCTGCCGACGCTGGACGGCATCCTGGCAAGCATCCGCCGGATACCGCTCGGCGTGCCGGCGGCAATCCACTTCCGCAAGGCGACCTGCGGCCGGGTATCCGAAGGGAATGCGCATCCCCATTGGGTCGTCCCCGGGGAGATCGCGCTGATGCACAACGGAACCCTGGCCGATGTGCCCCAGCCTTCTGCGGGAGAGTCCGACACCGTCGCATTCGTCGCGGCGGTCCTGCGGCCGCTCCTCGGCTCCGACCCCGGATTGCTGGAGCAGCCGGATTTCGTCCGGTGGCTGGCGCAGCGGGTGGGGCCGTCCAACCGGCTGGTTCTGCTGTCGGCAGGCGGCCGCATGGTTCGCGTGAACGGTGCCCACGGCACCAGCCGGGGTGCGCTGTGGTTCTCCAGGGACCCGGCGCGCGCAATCGCACCGGCGGCGAGCTCGGCGTGAAAACTGCTTGGTCGTGAGCCCGGGGGGCGCGGCGTGCCGATCGCCCGCATGAAGCCTGTGTGGACAACTGCACAGGGGAACCACCCTGCTGCAGTTACAGTAGCGGAGATCTCCACGGCGCGCATCTGCGCAT
>JAEWEW010000247.1 GCA_023389175.1 Pseudomonadota bacterium
CCCTCCACCTTGGTCTTGTCCACCGACACCCAGGAAGGAAAGCCGTTCTGCTCGGCGAGGTTGAGCGCGTCCTGGATCCGCGCCTGCTTCTTCGCGCGTTCGCGCACGGAGATGACGTCGTTCGGGCGCACGAGCGCCGACGGCACGTTCAGCGTGGCACCGTTGACCAGGATCGCGCGATGGGCCACCAGCTGGCGTGCTTCCGCCCGCGTCGAGGCGATCCCCATGCGATAGACGACGTTGTCCAGCCGCGACTCCAGCAGGGCGAGCAGCAGCTCGCCGGTATTGCCGCGCCGCCGCGATGCCTCGGCGAAGTAGCGCCGGAACTGGCGCTCCAGCACGCCGTACATGCGCTTGACCTTCTGCTTCTCGCGAAGCTGCAGGCCGTAGTCGCTGGTGCGCTGGCCGCTGATCCGGCCGTGCTGGCCCGGCTTGGTGTCGACCTTGCACTTGGAGTCGAGCGAGCGACGGGCGCTCTTCAGGAAGAGGTCCGTCCCCTCGCGGCGGGAAAGCTTCGCCTTCGGTCCGATATAACGTGCCACTTTACGTTCCTTCGATGCTACGCGGGGTTTCCGCGGTTAGTCCGGGCGCAGAGGCGGGATCGCTTGCGCACGAACAAGGTGGTCTTGATGCGGGCGCCCGGTCCGGCCGCCCGCAAGGCAACGACTTGCTCGCCTAGATCCGGCGCTTCTTGGGCGGGCGGCAGCCGTTGTGCGGCAGCGGCGTCACGTCCGAGATGGACAGGATCTTGATGCCGAGCGCATTGAGCGCACGCACCGACGAATCCCGCCCGGGGCCCGGGCCCTTCACCCTCACGTCCAGGTTCTTGATGCCGCACTCGAGCGCGGCCCGGCCGGCGGACTCCGCCGCCACCTGCGCCGCGAACGGCGTGGACTTGCGCGAGCCCTTGAAGCCTGCGCCGCCGGACGTGGCCCAGGAAAGCGCATTCCCCTGGCGATCCGTGATGGTGATGATCGTGTTGTTGAACGACGCGTGCACGTGCGCGATGCCGTCCGAGATGTTCTTCTTGACTTTCTTGCGCGCGCGCTGGGCGGCGGCGACCTGCTGGGGGCTGGGATTCCTTGCCATGGCTTCTGCTTCCGCTCCTCGATTACTTCTTCAACGCGACGCCGGCCTTGCTCGGGCCCTTGCGCGTACGGGCATTGGTGCGGGTCCGCTGGCCGCGGACCGGCAGGCCGCGGCGGTGCCGCACGCCGCGGTAGCAGCCGAGGTCCATCAGCCGCTTGATCGACATCGAGATCTCGCGGCGCAGGTCGCCCTCGGTCACGAAGCGGCCGATCTGCTCGCGGATGCGCTCCAGCTCGCTGTCGGACAGGTCCTTGACCTTCTTGGTATGGGCAACGCCCACGGCGTCGCAGATGGCGCGCGCGCGTGCGCGGCCGATGCCGTAGATGGCCGTGAGGCCGATCTCGGCGTGCTGCCGATCGGGTACGTTGACTCCTGCGATACGTGCCATAAGTGGTTACCTCTCAACCCTGGCGCTGCTTGTGGCGCGGATCCGTGCAGATCACCCGGACGACACCGTTGCGGCGGATGATCTTGCAGTAGCGGCACATCTTCTTGACGCTTGCCATGACCTTCATGTTCTTTCCCCTGCTAACCCTTGCGAAAATCCTACTTGGCGCGGAAGACGATCCGTGCGCGGGAGAGGTCGTACGGCGTCAGCTCCACCGTCACCTTGTCGCCCGGCAGGATGCGGATGTAGTGCATGCGCATCTTTCCCGAGATGTGCCCCAGCACGACGTGGCCGTTCTCCAGCTTCACCCTGAACGTGGCGTTGGGTAGGTTCTCCAACACCTCGCCCTGCATCTGGATGACATCTTCCTTCGACATTGCGCTCCTGCGGTCGTTCCCGCCCTAGCGGCCCGGCGAACCCAGGCCCTTGAAACTGGTCTTCTTCAGCAGGCTTTCGTACTGGTTCGACATGATGTACGCCTGAACCTGCGACATGAAGTCCATCGTCACCACCACGATGATCAGCAGTGACGTCCCGCCGAAGTAGAAGGGCACGTTCCACTCCAGCACCAGGAACTCCGGCAGCAGGCAGACCAGCGTGATGTAGATGGCGCCGGCAAGCGTGAGCCGCATCAGGATCCGGTCGATGTACCGCGCCGTCTGCTCCCCGGGACGGATCCCGGGCAGCATCGCCCCGCTCTTCTTCAGGTTCTCCGCCGTCTCCCGGCTGTTGAAGACCAGCGCGGTGTAGAAGAAGCAGAAGAAGATGATCGCGGCCGCATACAGCCCGATGTACAGCGGCTGCCCCGGGGACAGCGTCGCCGCGAGGTCCCGGATCCAGCCGGTGAGCCCGGTTGCCTCTCCGGAGGTGAACCACTGCGCGAGCGTCGCCGGGAACAGGATGATCGACGAGGCGAAGATCGGCGGGATCACGCCCGACATGTTGAGCTTGAGCGGCAGGTGCGAGCTCTGGCCCTGGTAGATCTTGTTCCCGACCTGGCGCTTGGCGTAGTTCACCGTGATCTTGCGCTGCCCGCGCTCCACGAAGACGCAGAACGCGGTCACCAGGACAACCAGGGCGACGATGATCAGCGCCACCACCGGATTCATCGACCCGTTGCTGACCAGCTGGCCCATGCCGCCGATCGCGCTCGGCAGGCCCGCGACGATGCCGGCGAAGATGATGATCGAGATCCCGTTGCCCAGGCCCCGCTCGGTGATCTGCTCGCCCAGCCACATCAGGAACATGGTGCCGGTCACCAGGGAAACAACCGTCACGAACCGGAAGCCCGGACCCGGATCGATCACCAGGTTCGCCTGCGTTTCCAGCGCGATCGAGATCGACAGCGCCTGGAAGGTGGCGAGCGCCAGGGTGAACCAGCGCGTGTACTTGGTGATGGTGCGGCGGCCGGCCTCGCCTTCCTTCTTGATCGCCTCCAGCTGCGGCACCACCACGGTGAGCAGCTGCATGATGATCGAGGCCGAGATGTACGGCATGATCCCCAGCGCAAACACCGTGAACCGCGACAGCGCCCCGCCCGAGAACATGTTGAACATGCCGAGCACGCCCCCCTGCTGGCTGCGGAACAGGTCCGCGAGGGCGTCGGGGTTGATGCCCGGCACGGGGATGTGCGCGCCGATGCGGTAGACCACGAGCGCGAGCAGGAGGAACAGGAGCCGGCGCTTCAGGTCGCCGTACTTCCCGCCGCTCCTGGTCAGCGCCGAGGGGTTGGTGGCCATGCTAGCGGCCTGCTCCTTCGCTCGATTGCGTGTCCGCGGCCGGCTTGGCTTCCGGCGCAAGCACGCTGCCGCCCGCCGCCTCGATGACGGCGCGCGCGCCCTTGGTGGCACCGATGCCCTTCAGGCTGACCTTGCGGGTCAGGCTGCCGGACAGGATCACCTTGGCGCCCTGCGCAAGCTGCGGCACGACGCCGGCCTGCTTCAGGACCAGCAGGTCCACGTCATCGGCAGTCAGGCGCTCCAGGTCCGACAGGCGCACTTCGGCCGTCAGTCCTGCCATCGGCGACTTGAAGCCGCGCTTTGGCAGCCGGCGCTGCAGCGGCATCTGGCCGCCTTCGAATCCGACCTTGTGGAATCCACCCGAGCGCGACTTCTGGCCCTTGTGGCCGCGGCCGCCCGTCTTGCCGAGACCCGAGCCGATGCCACGTCCCACCCGTTTGGGCGCGTGCCGCGAGCCCTCGGCGGGCTTCAATTGATTGAGTCTCATCGTCGATTCTCCATGGTGCCAGGCACCACGCGCGTTGCATGCAACAGTCCCAACCCAGCGGCCGCCGCGGAACGGGCTTTGCCCGGCCGCTGGCGGCGCCCCCCAGTGGGGGGAGGCGGCCGAAGGCCGCTTCGGGGGGCGTTCATTCCTCTTCCACTTTGACCAGGTAGGCCACCTTGGTGATCATCCCGCGCACCGCGGGCGTGTCCTCCAGCTCGCGGACCTGGTTGATCCGTTTCAGCCCCAGGCCGAGGACCGTATCCCGGTGGCCGCCGGCGGTCCGGCTCGGGCTGCGGACCAGCTTGACCTTCACGGTCTTCTTCGCTTCGTTGCTCATCGCCTCGCTCCGGGACGGCTCAACCCAGGATTTCCTCGACCGACTTGCCGCGCTTTGCGGCGATCTCGGACGGGGTCGACAGCTTGGTGAATGCGTTCAGGGTCGCGCGCACCAGGTTGTAGGGGTTGCTCGAGCCATGGCTCTTCGCCACGACGTTGGTCACGCCCATCACGTCGAACACGGCGCGCATCGGGCCGCCGGCGATCACGCCGGTGCCTTCGTCCGCCGGCGAGATGAATACGCGTGACGCGCCATGGCGGCCATGGACCACATGGTGGATGGTGCCGTTCTTCAGCGGCACCTTGAAGAGCTTGCGGCGGGCCTCGTCCATCGCCTTCTGCACCGAGACCGGCACCTCGCGGGCCTTGCCCTTGCCCATGCCGACCCGGCCGTCGCCGTCGCCGACCACGGCGAGCGCCGCGAAACCGAGGATCCGGCCGCCCTTGACGACCTTAGTCACCCGGTTGATGCCGATCATCTTCTCCTTGAGACCGTCATCGCGCTCTTCGGTGCCGCGCTGCGGACCCCTTGCCTGAACCTTTGCCATTCTCTATGTTCCTCAGAACTTCAGACCGGCTTCCCGCGCGGCCTCGGCCAGCGCGCGGATGCGCCCGTGATAGCGATACCCGGAACGATCGAACGCGACCGAATCGATCCCGGCCTTGAGCGCCTTCTCGGCCACCCGCTTGCCGACCATGGTCGCCGCGGCGACGTTCCCGCCCTTGCCGTTCAGTGCGGCACGCACCTCGGCCTCGTTGGTGGAGGCGGTCACCAGCACCCGGTCGCCCTCGGGCGCGATGATGTTGGCGTAGATGTGCGTGTTGCTGCGGTACACCGCCAGCCTGCCCACCCGCAGCTCGCGGATCTTGAGCCTGGTCTGGCGCGAGCGGCGCAGTCGCGAAGCCTTCTTGTCAAATGCCATTGCTGTTCCTCGAGCCCGTTCTGCCTGTCGGGATCACTTCTTCTTCGTCTCTTTCATGACGACGCGCTCGTCCGAGTAGCGCACGCCCTTGCCCTTGTAGG
>JAEWEW010000279.1 GCA_023389175.1 Pseudomonadota bacterium
GGGCGGCGCGGTGGGCGGCGCGGTGGGCGGAGTCGCCGGGCAGGTCGCCGGCGCGGGCGATCCGACGCCGGCCGCATCCGTTCTGCTCGACGGGGACGGCGTGCCGCGCTCGTTGCCCGACTACCTCGACGCGATCGAGCGGGATGCCATCCGGCGCGCGCTCGAGAAGACCGGACAGAACCGGACCGCCGCCGCGCGCCTGCTCGGCATCACGTTCCGGGCGCTGCGCTATCGCATGCAGCGCCTGGACCTGAATTGAAGCGGACGCCGCTCGAGGTCGGCGAGGACGGCTGGCTTGCCGGCGTCCGGCGGGTTCCGAGTCCGAACTGCGACGAGCGTCCGCCCGGCACGGCGATCGACACGGTCATCGTGCATCACATCAGCCTGCCGCCCGAGCGCTTCCAGGGCGATGCCGTGGAGCGGCTCTTCACCAACTCGCTCGATCACGGCGCCCACCCGTGGTTCGAGCGCCTGCGCGGCGTGCGCGTCTCCGCGCATCTGCTGGTGCGCCGGCACGGCGGGGTGGTGCAGTTCGTGAGCTGCGAGGCGCGCGCCTGGCATGCCGGCGAGTCGAGCCTGCTCGGGCGGGCGCGCTGCAACGACTTCTCGATCGGCATCGAGCTCGAAGGCAGCAGCCTGCGGCCGTTCACCGGCTCGCAGTACCGGCGCCTCGAGGCGCTGCTGGTTTCGCTGTCGCGGCGCTATCCACTCGCGCTGATCGCCGGGCACAGCGACGTCGCGCCGGGTCGCAAGGAGGATCCGGGCCCGTTCTTCGAATGGCAGGCGCTCGAGCCGGTCCTCCGCATGACGGGCATTCGCCGGCCGTTCTGACCGGCAACCCGCATCGGTGCTGGATGGCGCGCAGAGAATCCAGCGATGGCGGGCGTCCTGCGGCCAAACCGGCCGCGAACGACGCCGCGGCGCGGGATCGATCCGGCAATCGGCGCAGCCGCGCGGGATTGCGGGCGACGCGCCGCGCGGGCGTCGGGGAATCTGTCGGGAAGGCTTGCGGCCGTCCGACGAGCGCCCTAGAATTAGCCCCTGAACGGCAACAAGAACACTACCGGTAGTGTGTCAGGGACTCCAGGGGGCCTGACGCGCGGATCCGGGGATGTCGCAGGGAGGAGCCGCCAGCCATGGGAACGAGGATGAATCAGGTCACGTGTCTCGCGGCTCGTGTGGTCGGCGCCGGCTGCCCGCCGGCGTCCCGAAGACCGTTCGCGGCCTGCGCTGCACCGGGCTGAGCCCCGGGCCCGCAGCCCGCTCGCGCCAGGCGGGGCCGGACCCGGCGCCGCCTCGCATTCCAGAACAACCAGTCATGCCACGGGAACCGGCAGGTTCCCGCGGTGGGAGTGCTGCGCCCGGCTTCAAGGGCCGGCAACGCCAGCACAAGCAACGAAGAGAGGACACGACATGCAATTGACGGGTGCATCCCTACGGGAGCAGCAGGCGCCATCCGGGCCGGCACTGGCCACGATCGCCAGGCAGGGCAGCGAGGCGGTGCAGTTCCGCTTCGAGGACTTCAAGGTCATCCGCCGCAACGGCGCGGTCGTCGAGTTCCAGCCGGAGAAGATCTCGATCGCGATGACCAAGGCGTTCCTCGCGGTCAACGGGGGGCAGGGCGCCGCCTCGGCGCGCATCCGCGAGCTGGTGCAGCGGCTCACCGAAGTCGCCACCGCGGCACTGATCCGCAACAAGCCGGCGGGCGGCACCTTCCACATCGAGGACATCCAGGACCAGGTCGAGCTCGCCCTGATGCGATCGGGCGAGCATGACGTCGCCCGGGCCTACGTCCTCTACCGCGAGAAGCGGGCGCAGGAGCGGGCGGCCCGGCGGCTCGAGCAGGCCGAGCCGGCCCACCGGATCACCGTGACCGACGACGGCGTGACGCGGCCGCTGGACGAGGCTGCGCTGCGCTCGCTCGTCGCCATCGCCTGCGAGGGCCTGGGCGACGGTGTCTCGGTGGACGCGGTGATCGACGACACGATGAAGAACCTCTACGACGGCGTGCCGCTCGACGAGGTGTACAAGTCCGCCATCCTGTCCTCGCGGGCGCACATCGAGAAGGATCCGGCCTACAGCAAGGTGACCGCGCGGCTGCTGCTGCACACCATCCGCCGCGAGGTGCTCGGCGAGGAAGTGGGGCAGCCGGAGATGGCCGAGCGCTATGTGGACTACTTCCCGCGCTTCATTGCGAGCGGCATCGAGGCAGGCCTGCTGGACCCGCGGCTCGCGCAATTCGACCTCGAGCAGATCGCCCGTGCGCTGGATGCCTCGCGCGACTTCCAGTTCACCTACCTGGGTCTGCAGACCCTGTACGACCGCTACTTCCTGCATGTCGAGGAGCGGCGCATCGAGCTGCCGCAGGCCTTCTTCATGCGGGTGGCGATGGGGCTCTCCCTCAACGAGATCGATCGCGAGGCGCGGGCAATCGAGTTCTACCAGCTGCTCTCGAGCTTCGACTTCATGAGCTCGACGCCGACCCTGTTCAATTCCGGCACCCAGCGCTCGCAGCTTTCCTCCTGCTACCTGACGACGGTCGACGACGACCTGGACGGCATCTACGAGGCGATCAAGGAGAACGCGCTGCTCGCCAAGTATGCCGGCGGCCTCGGCAACGACTGGACCCGCGTTCGTGCGCTCGGCAGCCACATCCGCGGCACCAACGGCAAGAGCCAGGGCGTGGTGCCGTTCCTCAAGGTGGTGAACGACACCGCGGTGGCGGTCAACCAGGGCGGCAAGCGCAAGGGCGCGGTCTGCGCCTACCTCGAGACCTGGCACCTGGACATCGAGGAGTTCCTGGAGCTGCGCAAGAACACCGGCGACGACCGGCGCCGCACGCACGACATGAACACCGCCAACTGGATCCCGGACCTGTTCATGAAGCGGGTGGCCGAGGATGGCGAGTGGACGCTGTTCTCGCCGTCGGACGTCCCGGACCTGCACGACAAGTACGGCAAGGCGTTCGAGGCGGCCTACGTCGCCTACGAGCGCAAGACCGAGACGGGAGAGCTCAAGCTGTTCCGCCGTGTCCCGGCGCTGGCGCTGTGGCGCAAGATGCTTTCGATGCTCTTCGAGACCGGCCATCCCTGGATCACCTTCAAGGACCCCTGCAACATCCGCTCGCCCCAGCAGCATGTCGGCGTGGTGCACAGCTCCAACCTCTGCACGGAGATCACGCTGAACACCAGCGACCGGGAGATCGCGGTCTGCAACCTGGGCTCGGTGAACCTGGTCGCCCACATGCGCCCGGCCCGCGCGGACGAGGAGGGCGCCGCCGGCGGGATGGTGCTGGACCAGGAGAAGCTCAAGCGCACCGTGGCCACCGCCATGCGGATGCTCGACAACGTGATCGACATCAACTACTACGCGGTGGCCAAGGCCCGCAACAGCAACCTGCGGCACCGCCCGGTCGGCCTCGGGATCATGGGCTTCCAGGACTGCCTGCACCTGATGCGGGTGCCGTTCGCCAGTGACGAGGCGGTCGACTTCGCCGACCGGTCGATGGAGGCGGTCTGCTACCACGCCTATTGGGCCTCGACCGAGCTCGCCGAGGAGCGCGGCCGCTACGCCAGCTACCGAGGCTCGCTGTGGGACCGCGGCATCCTGCCCCAGGACACCCTCCGGCTGCTCGCCGAGGAGCGCGGCGGCTACGTCGACGTGAACATGACCGAGAGCCTCGACTGGACGCCGCTGCGGGAGCGGATCGCCGTCCACGGCATGCGCAACTCCAACTGCATCGCCATCGCCCCGACCGCGACCATCTCCAACATCATCGGGGTGTCGGCCTGCATCGAGCCGACCTTCCAGAACCTGTACGTGAAGTCCAACCTCTCCGGCGAGTTCACCGTGGTCAACGACTACCTGGTGCGCGACCTGAAGGAGGCCGGGATCTGGGACGAGGTGATGGTGGCGGACCTGAAGTACTTCGACGGCAGCGCGGCGAAGATCGACCGGATCCCCGCCCGCCTGCGCCAGATCTACGCGACCGCCTTCGAGGTGGACCCGCGCTGGCTCGTGGAGTGCGCGGCGCGGCGGCAGAAGTGGATCGACCAGGCGCAGTCGCTCAACATCTACATGGCGGGCGCCTCAGGCCGCAAGCTGCACGACACCTACATGCTGGCGTGGCAGCGCGGCCTGAAGACGACCTACTACCTGCGCACCGTGGGCGCGACCCACGCGGAGAAGTCCACGTCCGATCGCGTGGGTCAGTTGAACGCCGTCTCGAGCAACGGCAACGACGCGGGTTTCTCGTATGCGGCGCGCGGCAATGGACACGCGGCGCCCGCAAGCGACGACGTCGCGGTGAAGGCGTGCCTGATCGACGATCCGGACTGCGAAGCCTGCCAATGATCCGGCGAGGACGCGCGCAGCCGTTGCCGTGCTGCGCGTGTTCTATGCGCCGAAGTCAAGTTGAAATTTCCGAAATCCGTTGCAACCGCTATACAGCTGCCGTATGATTCGCTCACTTGGCAACCAGCGAATCTCGCGCTAGCACAAGCAGTTACTGATGGCGGCTAACTTCTTATAGCTAAAGCGAGAGATTAAATGCTTTCCTGGGACGAACCGATTTCCGTAAAGCCTGCTGACAGGCCGCAACCCCGGAACGATGGCAGGGCCGACAGCCGGTCCGATCGCAGCCACCAGCGGTCGCCAGATACCGCGTCCATCGGCTCCGTGTCGCCCGCGCTTGTGTCGCCCGCGCTTGTGTCGGCGGTGCCGGCCTTCGCGCAGGATCGCGCGCTGCCACCGGCGCGTCGCGCAGCCGATCCGGCGGCAGCGCGGCAGGCCGCGCCGGCGCGCGAAGGCTCGCTCGCCGCGGCGAGCAACCGCCGCGTGCGGGTGGAGGACAAGTTCATCATCAACGGCGCCTCCGACGTCAACCAGCTGGTGCCGTTCAAGTACAAGTGGGCGTGGGACAAGTACCTCGCCACCTGCGCCAACCACTGGATGCCGCAGGAAGTAAACATGAGCCGCGACATCGCGCTGTGGAAGTCGCCGAACGGCCTCACGGCAGACGAGCGCCGGCTGGTGTGCCGCAACCTCGGCTTCTTCGTGACCGCGGACTCGCTCGCTGCGAACAACATCGTGCTGGGGACCTACCGGCACATCACCGCCCCCGAGTGCCGCCAGTTCCTGCTGCGTCAGGCCTTCGAGGAGGCGATCCACACCCATGCCTACCAGTACATCACCGAGTCGCTGGGGCTGGACGAGGCGGAGATCTTCAACGCCTACCACGAGATCAAGTCGATCCGGGACAAGGACGAGTTCCTGATTCCGTTCATCGACACGCTCACGGATCCGCACTTCAAGACCGGCACCCCGGAGAACGACCAGCGGCTGCTGCGCTCGCTGATCGTCTTCGCCTGCCTGATGGAAGGCCTCTTCTTCTACGTCGGCTTCGTGCAGATCCTCGCGCTCGGCCGCCAGAACAAGATGACCGGCGCCGCCGAGCAGTACCAGTACATCCTGCGGGACGAGTCGATGCACTGCAACTTCGGCATCGACCTGATCAACCAGATCAAGCTGGAGAACCCGCACCTCTGGACACCGGAGTTCCGAGACGACATCCGCCGGCAGTTCACGCGGGCGGTGGAGCTGGAGTACGCCTACGCGGAAGACACCATGCCGCGCGGCGTGCTGGGGCTCAACGCGTCCATGTTCAAGGGCTACCTGCGGTTCATCGCCAACCGCAGGGCTCAGCAGATCGGCCTGGATCCGCTCTTCCCGAACGAGGAGAACCCGTTCCCATGGATGAGCGAGATGATCGACCTGAAGAAGGAGAAGAACTTCTTCGAGACGCGCGTCACCGAGTACCAGACCGGCGGCGCGCTCGCCTGGGACTAGGCCGAGAGGAAACGCGGATTGCCGCAAGATCAGGATATGCATTGAGGGAGTTGCAGGGGAAGCGTCTCGGTGGCTTCGAGCGCCTGAGCGCCATTGACGCAGGCATGGTCCCTGCACGGCGGGGTGATGCCGTCGCAACGCTTCCCTTCCTTTCGTCTGCTCTTTGCCGGCATTCGGCGCCAAGTCGATCCGGCATCTCGATGCCTTCGCACAGACTGGTCAGGATGAAGACCAGCGTATCGAGGGGTCGCACCGCATTCATTAGCGTAGGCGGACAACGTTCGTCTGCGCCGATGAATAGCCCGTCCAACAAGCGAGCATCTGATCCGGTGGATCGGGGGCTTCCTTGTTACGGGCTTCCTTCAAAGCAACTTCCTATCAAGGAGTAGTCTGATGGCAATCGCCAAAGCGAAACCCGCAGCATCGAAGAAGCCTGCCGCCAAGAAGCCGGTGGCCAAGAAGGCAGCCGCCAAGAAGCCGGCCGCCAAGAAGGCCGTGAAGAAGCCCATGGTCAAGAAGGCAGCCGCCAAGAAGCCCGCCGCCAAGAAGGCGGTGAAGCGTCCGGCGGCCAAGAAGGCGGCGAAGAAGCCCGCGGCCAAGAAAGCGGCGAAGAAGCCTGCGGCCAAGAAAGCGGCCAAGAAGCCTGCGAAGAAAGCGGCCAAGAAAGCGGCGAAGAAATCCGCGGCGCGCCCTGCGGCGCGCAAGGCGGCGAAGAAGCCCGCCAAGAAGGCGGCCAAGAAGCCTGCCAGAAAGGCCGCCAAGAAGCCTGCGAAGAAAGCCGCCGCCAAGAAAACGGCTGCCAAGAGGCCCGCCAAGAAGGCCGCGAAGAAGGCGGCCAAGAAACCCGCGGCCAAGAAGCCTGCGAAGAAGGCGGCGAAGAAACCCGCTGCCAAGAAGCCGGCGAGAAAGGCTGCGGCAAGGAAGCGGTCCGCGCCCGCGGCGAAGGCGAGCCCGGCTGCGACGCCGGTGGCCGCACCCGCCACGGCCTGGCCGTTCCCGACCGGCAACCGCCCGTAGCGCCCCGGGCCGGTGCTCGCACCGGCCCTCGCTCCGGACGCTCGAGACAACAAGAAGAAGCCGTCGCTGCAGCAAACGACGGCACACAGCCAGCCAGGTTCGCGCCCACGGGCGCGATTTTTTTTAGCCGCTGCGACAGGGTGCGCGGGCACCTATGCGAGAATTCCGGCCCATGAATCCCGTCATCTGGATGCTCATCGAGACGGTCGGCAGCCTGCTCGCGGCCGCCTGCGTGCTGCGAGCCTACGCCTGGCGCGTGCACCTCAATCCGCACAACCCGGTGTCGCAGTTCGTCAACGCGCTGACGGACTGGTTGGTGCGCCCGATCGGGCGGCTGGTGAAGCCCACGCGGTCGATGGACTGGCCGAGCGCAATCGCCGGGCTGCTGGTGGCTTTCGTCGTCGCGCTGCTCTTCTTCGTCCTGAACGGCCGCACGCCGAATCCGGGCGCGGTTCTGCTGCTCGGCCTGATCTGGCTGGTGCGCTGGTCGCTCTACCTGATGATGGGCATCATCATCCTGATGGCGGTGATCTCGCTGATCAACCCGTATGCGCCGCTCGCCCCCGCGCTCAACCAGCTCACCGCGCCGATCCTCGCGCCGATCCGCCGCATCCTGCCGCTGGTGGGCAACTTCGACCTGTCACCGCTGGTCGCGATCCTGGTGATCCAGGTGCTGCTCGCGTTCGTCCATCCCGGCAATCTTCCGCTGCTGGCGGGATCCTAGGAGCCTGGGCCGCAGAAGGACGGCCTCGCGCCGGGCCGAGACGGGGGGCCAAACGAGGCGCCGATGAGGCGGTGTGGTTGACCCACACAACGAATCGGCAACGACGGGTGGCCCCCCGTATC
>JAEWEW010000292.1 GCA_023389175.1 Pseudomonadota bacterium
ACCGAGAAGCGGCCCGCACCGCTGAACAGCAGCGATAGCGACGCCGCGAACAGCGCCAGCGCGTACTCGTAGCCGCCGCTGGCGGCAAAGAAGCCCTTGCTCCAATGCACCGCGAAGACGGCAATCAGCATGGCCAACGAGAGCGCCGCCGCAGCCGGACGCACCAGCACCCCGGCGACCAGCGCCAGGCCACCGAAGATCTCGACCAGGCCGGCCAGCAGAGCCATCAGGTAACCCGGGTTCAGGCCGACGGAGCCAAAGAACTGCCCAGTGCCATCGAGGCCATAGCCACCGAACCAGCCGAACAGCTTCTGCGCGCCGTGCGCCGCGAAGATGATGCCGACGGGGATGCGCAGGGCCAGCGCGCCGGCCCCGTTATCGGTGGCCAACACGCGGTTGAAGATTGAGTTGCTCATGAGTCGTCTCCGAATGTCGCGATGAAGAGATCAGGCCTTGCGGATCCAGGTTGGCGCGATCGACGTGCCCAGACCTGCCCCATAGCCGAGGTAGATGTTCAAGCCGGCCAGCGGCTCCAGGTAACGCGCGTTCTTCAAGCCGCCGGCGTCGACGACGTCGAAGCCGATGCTCCGTGCCAATTCGGTCGCGGTCTGCTTGGCGCGCGCGCCGTCGCTGGCGACGAACACCGTGACCTTCTGACCCTTGCCGAGCTCGGCACCTTCGGCCAGCACCGACGCGAACACGGTGTTGAAGCCCTTGACCACTTCCGCACCCGGCAGGGCCTTGGCGATCTCTTCGGCGGCCGAGGTACTGTGGCCCAGCGTCAAGCCCATGTAGTCGGCCGTCAGCGGGTTGGTGATATCGATGACGACCTTGCCCTGCAGGTCACCCACGGACCGCAGCGCGCTCAACGCGTCGGCATAGCCGGTGGCCAGCACGACGGCGTCGGCACCGGCGGCGGCACCGACCGTGGCCACAGCCTTGGCGCCCGGGTTGGCGGCCGCCACCTGCGCCGCCTTGGCGCTGTCGCGCGCGGTCACGCTGGCCTGGTGGCCGGCGCGGACGAGTTGCTTGACGAAGGCCGAGCCCATGTTGCCGGCGCCGATGACTGTGACTTTCATGACCTGTCCTCTGGTTGGGTGCAGCGGATTGCTGCGGTGAGGAGGACTTTATAGGTGCGCCAAACAGTTATAAATATTCACTGAGTTGACATACTGTCCCGTGTATCGGGACAATCAGCCGTGGACAAGTTCCAGGAGATGCGTGCCTTCGTCACGGTGGTCGACACCGGCAGCTTTGTGCGCGCCGCCGACGCGTTGAGTTCGTCAAAGACGGCGGTATCGCGACTGGTCGGCGAAATGGAGTCCCGGCTCGGGACGCGGCTGCTGCATCGCACGACCCGCAGGCTGTCGATGACGCCTGAGGGCGAGGTCTTCTACGAGCGCTGCCGGCAGCTGCTCGACAGCGTCGCCGAAGCGGAGGCAGAACTGACCGCCCACTCGGGCGAGGCGATCGGGCAGCTGCGGGTCAACGTGCCGGTCACTTTCGGTCTGCTGCACCTCGCGCCGCTGTGGCCGGCCTTCATGGAGCTGCACCCGAAGGTGGTGCTCGACGTCACGCTGTCCGACCGGCTGGTCGACCTGGTCGACGAAGGCTACGACCTCGCAGTCCGCATCGCGCGGCTGCAGGCATCGACGCTGGTCAGCCGCCAGCTCACGTCGACGCGACTGATCCTCTGCGCTTCACCCGAGTACCTGCGCCGGCGCGGCGTGCCCGATCATCCCACCGACATCGCGCGGCACGCGGTCATCTCGTACACGCTGCTGGCCATGGGCGAGCAGTGGGAGTTCGAAGGCCCCAAAGGCCCGGTCAGCGTGGAGGTCGCGCCGCGCATGCGCACCAACAGCGGCGACACCTGCTGCGCCGCCGCCGTGCAGCATCAGGGCATCGTTCTGCAGCCTTCGTTCCTGGTCGGTGCGCACCTGGCGTCGGGCGCGCTGGTCGAGTTGCTGCCGCAGTACCGCTCGATCGAGCTTGGCGTCTACGCCGTCTACCCGACCCGCAAGCACCTGACACCGAAGGTGCGCGCGCTCATCGACTTCCTCGTGGACGCGTTTCGCATGCGGGCCTGGCCGGGCTGAGACCCCTCCCCACTCATCATCCTCTCACGGGTAACACGACACACGCACGACAACACCGATGCTGTTGGCGTGCCAAAGCAGCGTTCGTCGCCTGCGCCCAAGGCGAAGTGGCATCTGATATTCGACGAGATGGCGACATTTGCTGTTCAGCGAAGATCAGCGGAGCCCAGTTGCGAGGGCAGGACGGCTCTCACCTCTCGATCGCGCGCAGCATCGCGCGCACTGTCACGAGGCAGCCGGCTGAAGGACGCGGATCCTCGGCGCGAGCTTCGCGCGCAGTTCCCGATCCGCGACCCGCATGTCGTACTCGGACTGCAGGTTCAGCCAGAACCTGGGCTCCATGCCGAAAAAGATCCCGAGCCGAAGCGCCGTGTCCGCCGTGATCGGGCGCTGCCCGTTCACGAGTTCGCTGATCCGGCTGGGCGAGACATCAATGTCCGCCGCGAGCTGGCGGGCGCTGATGCCCATGGGCTTCATGAAGTCCTCCAGCAGGATCTCGCCGGGATGAATCTCTTCGAGCAACTTGGGCATGTTTCGAACTCCTAGTGGTAGTCCACGATCTCGACGCTGTGCGCTCCATCCGACTTCCAGACGAAGCAGATTCGCCACTGGTCGTTGACGCGAATGCTGTGCTGGCCCTTGCGATCGGCCTTCAGTGCCTCCAGCTGGTTGCCCGGCGGGATGCGCAGGCTGGCGAGCTCGGTGGCAGCATGGATCTGAAGCAGCTTGCGCCTGGCGACCCGTTCGATGTTGCGGAAGCGGGATACGGCGCGACTATGAAACAAGGCGTCGGTATCGGCGCACGCGAAGGAGCGAATCATGCGGCATTGTGATCCGCAAGATAGGTTCCGTCAAGCGGAACGCTATTGCGGAACTAGGTCGCAGCACGATAGCCCCGCGCTCTAGAGCCAGCAGCCTCGCCGTGAGCGTCCTGAGACAGCGGTATCGATAGGGGTTGGCGGTCGTTCGGACGCTTGTCGAATTCCCACAGCCGTACCCGTCGCGCGGCGAGCCGACACTTTTTCGTGGAAGTCCGTATCTACTACCAAGGACCCGACACGCGTCCCAGTACCCAACGCCACAACCAGACACGAGGAAACGATCAAGATGCTGCCGGACACTTCGTGAGGGGCTTCGCCCGCGTGGCGGTTCCTTTCCATCGCGGCTTGCGCGCCGCCGACGTGACGAGGTTGGAAACGGCCCCGGCGGGCTGTCTCGCCACCCCTACTCCCACTCGATCGTCGCCGGCGGCTTCCCGGAGATGTCGTACACCACCCGATTGATGCCCCGCACCTCGTTGATGATGCGATTGGACAGGCGGGCAAGCAGCGCGTGCGGCAGCATCGCCCAGTGCGCCGTCATGAAGTCCTGCGTCTGCACCGCGCGCAGCGCCGTGACGTACTCATAGGTCCGCCCGTCGCCCATCACGCCCACGGACTTCACCGGCAGGAACACCGCGAACGCCTGCGAGGTGAGGTCGTACCAGGCCTTGCCGACGTCCTCCTCCGCCACCAGGCCGGCGGCGACGTCCGCCTGGGTCGCGACGGTGCCGCGCAGCTCCTCGACGAAGATCGCATCCGCCCGGCGCAGCAGATCCGCATACTCCCGCTTCACCTCGCCGAGGATGCGCACCCCCAGGCCCGGACCGGGGAACGGATGGCGATACACCATCTCGCGCGGCAGGCCGAGCGCGACGCCGAGCTCGCGCACCTCGTCCTTGAATAGGTCGCGCAGCGGCTCGAGCAGCTTCAGGTGCAGCGTCTCCGGCAGGCCGCCCACGTTGTGGTGCGACTTGATGGTCTTCGCCTTCTTGGTCTTGCCGCCGGCCGATTCGATCACGTCCGGGTAGATGGTGCCCTGGGCGAGCCAGCGCGCGTCGGTCAGCTTGCCGGCTTCCTGCTGGAAAACGGTGACGAACTCTGCGCCGATCGCCTTGCGCTTGGCCTCCGGATCCGCGATGCCGGCGAGCCGGCCGAGGAACTTCTCGCTCGCGTCCACGTGGATCACCCGCACGCCGAGGTGGTCGGCGAAGGTCTTCATCACCTGCTCGGCCTCGTTCAGCCGCAGCAGGCCGTGGTCGACGAAGACGCAGGTGAGCTGCTCGCCGATCGCGCGGTGGATCAGCGCCGCGGCGACCGAGGAATCGACGCCGCCGGAGAGCCCCAGCACGACGCGGTCGTTGCCCACCTTTCGACGGATCGCGGCGACCGCGTCCTCGACGAAGCTCGGCATGGTCCAGTCGCCGTCGCAGCCGCAGATCTCGCGCACGAAGCGTCGCAGGATCGTCCTGCCCTGGCGGGTGTGCGTGACTTCCGGGTGGAACTGCACGCCGTAGAAGCCGCGCGCCTCGTCGGCGATGCCGGCGATCGGGCAGCTCGCGGTCTCGGCCATCAGCTTGAATCCGGGCGGCAGCGCGGTGACCTTGTCCCCGTGGCTCATCCAGACGTCCAGCAACCCGTGGCCTTCGGCATTGGTGCGGTCCTCGATGCCGTCGAGCAGGCGCGTGTGGCCGCGAGCCCGCACTTCCGCGTAGCCGAACTCGCGGTGATCGGAATACTCGACCTTGCCGCCGAGCTGCTCGGCCATCACCTGCATGCCATAGCAGATGCCGAGCACCGGCACGCCGAGGTCGAAGACGACCGGCGCCGGCCGGATGGCATCGGCATCGTAGGCGGATGCGTGGCTGCCGGACAGGATGATCCCGCGGGCGCCGAACTCGCGGATGAAGTCCGCATCGACGTCGCCGGGGTGGATCTCGCAATAGACGCGCGCCTCGCGCACGCGCCGGGCGATGAGCTGGGTGACCTGCGAGCCGTAGTCGAGGATCAGGATCTTCTGGTGGTGCACGCGGACCCCGTCAGTCGACCTGGTAGTTCGGCGCCTCGCGCATGATCTGCACGTCGTGGACGTGAGACTCGCGCATGCCGGCGCTGCTGATCTCCATGAACTGCGCGTTCCGGTGCAGCTCCTCGATGGTGGCGCAGCCGCAGTAGCCCATGGCTGCCTTCACGCCGCCGCAGAGCTGGTAGACGATCGGCACCACCGAGCCCTTGTAGGGCACCCGGCCCTCGATGCCTTCCGGCACCATCTTCTCCGCCGCGCTGGAGGCATCCTGGAAGTAGCGGTCCGCGGCGCCGTCCTGCATCGCCCCGAGCGAGCCCATGCCGCGATAGGCCTTGTAGGACCGGCCCTGGAACAGCATCACCTCGCCCGGCGCTTCCTCGGTGCCGGCGAACATGGAGCCGAGCATCACGCAATGCGCGCCGGCTGCGAGCGCCTTGGCGACATCGCCGGAGTAGCGGATCCCGCCGTCGCCGATCAGCGGCACCTCGGTGCCCTGCAGCGCCTTGGCGACGTCATGGATGGCGGTGATCTGCGGCACGCCCACTCCCGCGACGATCCGCGTCGTGCAGATGGAGCCGGGACCGATGCCGACCTTGACAGCGTCCGCACCGGCCTCCACCAGCGCGCGGGCCGCGGCCCCGGTGGCGATGTTGCCCGCGATCACCTGCAGGTCCGGATGCTGGCGCTTGATCCGGCGCACCCGCTCCATCACCCCGCGCGAGTGGCCGTGCGCGGTGTCGACCACCACGACGTCGACACCCGCGGCGACCAGCCGCTCCAGCCGCTCGTCGCTGTCCCCGCCGGTGCCGATCGCGGCGCCGACACGCAGCTTGCCGGCAGCGTCCTTGGAGGCGTTCGGATGCTCGGTTGACTTGAGGATGTCCTTCACCGTCATCAGCCCGCGCAGCTCGAAGGCGCCGTTCACCACCAGCACGCGCTCGAGGCGGTGCTTGTGCATCAGTGCCTGCGCCTCGTCGATGGTGGCGCCCTCGCGCACGGTGATCAGCCGCTCGCGCGGCGTCATGATGTTTCCGACCGGCTCGTCGAGCCGGTGCTCGAAGCGCAGGTCGCGGTTGGTGACGATCCCGACCACCTTCCTGCCTTCGACCACCGGCAGCCCGGAGATCTGGTGCTCCCGGGTGATGGCGATCACCTCGCGCACCGTCATGTCCGGCGTGACGGTGATCGGGTCGGCCACGACGCCGGACTCGAAGCGCTTCACCTTGGCGACCTCCGCCGCCTGGTCGGCGGGCGGCAGGTTCTTGTGGATGATCCCGATGCCGCCTTCCTGCGCCATGGCGATCGCCAGCGGGCTCTCGGTGACGGTATCCATCGCCGCCGAGACCAGCGGGATGCTCAATTGGATCGTTCGGGTGAGCCGCGTTCGGAGGGACGCGTCGCGGGGCAGGAGCTCGGAATATGCGGGAACGAGCAGGACGTCGTCGAACGTCAGCGCCTTCTTGGCCAGCTGCATGCAATTACCTATCCGGCAAAGCGACATTATAGCGGCTCGGCCGGCCGGCAGTCGGCCGCGGCAAGCCGGCTGCTGGCCGCGATGGCGAGCCGCCTGCCAGGCGCGGAGGTCGCGCCGCCGGCAGCGTCGATCCGTCCGCCCGTCGGCATGCCCGATGCGGCCGCCCGGAGCCGCCCGGAGAATGGTGGCGAGGCAAGGACACGCCCGAGGGCTGCCGACATGAACCGACGGGATCGACCACTTCCGACCAAGCGCCCTGCGCGGCGGGCCATCTTCGCGGCGCTCTGCCTGCTGGCGGCCGGCGCCGCGCAGGCGGCCCAGTACCAGTGGCGGGACGGCAAGGGACGCATGGTCTATTCGGATCTGCCGCCGCCCGCCTCCGTCTCCCCCGACCGGATCATCCGCGCGCCGTCGCTGCCGCCGGCACGGCCTCCCGAGGCGCCGTCCGCGGCTGCAGCGGCCGACCCGGGCGCCGCCAATGCCGCGGCTCCCGCCGGCACCGTGCCCGGCGCCGCTGCCGCGCCCCTTCCGGCCGCCGAGCGCGAGATGGCCTGGCGCAAGCGCGCGGACGAGCGCGCCGCGGCGGAGAAGAAGGCCGCGGAAGAATCGAAGCGCAGCATGGAGCTCGCCCAGGCCTGCAGCGATGCGCAGGCCGACATACGGCTGCTCGAGAGCGGGCAGCGGATCCAGCGCGTCAACGCCTCCGGCGAGCGCGAGTTCCTCTCCGACGACGAGCGCCGCGAGCGCCTGGCCAACGCCCGCAAGCGCGTAGGCGAGCGCTGCTAGCGGCTGGCCCGCTCCGCCCGCTCCGCCCGCTCCGCTGCCGCCCGTTGCCGGCGCGCGGCCCGCGCATCGGCGCGTACCGGCCGCACCATCTCCACCCGCGCGCCGTCGGCCAGCGGATCGTCGAGCCAGGCCCGGCGGCCGTGACAGCTCAACCCGAGCGCCCCGGCCGCGATCCGCTCGATGGCGTCGGCGAGACCCGCCCGGTCGAGGAGTTGCCTGATCGTCGTTCCAGCCGGGACCCGGTGTTGCTGCCGGAACAGGTCCGCTCCCTCCTGCAGCACCGTCTCCACCCGGATCATGGCTCGGACGAGAGCGCCTCCGCGCGGCTCACGAACGCATCCACCATGGTCTGGGCGATCTGGTCGAACACCGGCCCGAGCAGCCTCGCGATCAGGCCGCTGCGCATCTCGTAGTCCATCTCCAGGTCCACCCGGCAGGCGCTGGGGGTGAGCTCCTTGAAGGTCCAGCGCCCGTGCAGCCGCGAGAACGGGCCATCCCGCAGCCTGAGCTCGATGAGCTCCGGACGGTCGTGCCGGTTCTCCGTGGTGAAGGACTGGGAGAGGCCCCGGTAGGCGATGCGGATGGTGGCCACCATGCCGTCGTCGCCGCTCTGGAGCACTTCGGTCCCGCCGCACCAGGGCAGGAACTCGGGATACGACGCGACATCGGCCACCAGGTCGAACATGGCGGGTGCGGGAAACGGGACGAGGGCGTTCTTCTTGACGATCGGCATGTCGGTGCACGAAGGAAGGGCGCGCTAGAATCCTTCCCCCGCTGGGCGGCGGTGATGGAGTGTGCGTTTCAATGAATCAGCGGTCGAGCATCACGGAGAACCGGAAGGCCAGCTTCAATTATTTCATCGAGGAGCGGCTGGAAGCCGGCATCGTCCTCGAAGGCTGGGAGGTCAAGGCGATCCGGGCCGGCCGGGTGCAGCTGAACGAGGCCTATGTCATTGTACGGTCGGGCGAGCTGTTCCTGATCGGCGCGCACATCTCGCCGCTGGTCGATGCCTCCACCCATGTGAAGCCGGATCCGGTCCGCACGCGCAAGCTGCTGATGCGGGCGGAGGAGATCGAGAAGCTGATCGGCAAGGTCGAGCGCGCCGGCTACTCGCTGGTTCCGCTGGACCTGCACTACACCCGCGGGCGCGTCAAGCTCGCGATGGGGCTCGCGAAGGGCAAGAAGCAGTTCGACAAGCGCGCGACCGAGAAGGAGAAGGACTGGAAGCGCGAGAAGACCCGGCTGCTGAAGACCGCGAGCCGTTGAAGCCCGGCCGCCTCAGCGCACCCCCGGCAGCGGCGGCTGCACCGCCCCGCCCTCGCCCGCCGGGGTCCTCTTCACCACCGTCATCGCCGAGGCGACCAGTCCGCCCAGGTCGGCGAGGTTGGACGGGATGATCAGCGTGGTTCCGGAGCGCGCGATGCCGGCGAAGGCGTCGACATAGCGATCGGCCACGCGCAGGTTGACCGCCTCCAGGCCGCCCGGCTTCTGCGCGGCGGCGGCCACCCGATCGATCGCCCGCGCGGTGGCATCCGCGATCGCCGCGATGGCGGCGGCCTCCCCCTGCGCCCGGTTGATCTCGCCCTGGCGGTCGCCCTCGGAGCGCTGGATCGCCGCCTCGCGTTCGCCGGAGGCGATGTTGATCTGCTCCTGCCGACGGCCCTCGGAGGTGGCGATGACCGCCCGCTTCTCGCGCTCCGCGGTGATCTGCGCCTGCATCGCGCGCAGGATCTCCGCGGGCGGCGTCAGGTCCTTGATCTCGTAGCGCAGCACCTTGACGCCCCAGTTGGTCGCCGCCTCGTCGAGCGCGGCGACGATCGACGCGTTGATGTGCTCGCGCTCCTCGAAGGTCTTGTCGAGCTCCATGCGGCCGATCACCGAGCGCAGCGTGGTCTGCGCGAGCTGCGTCACGGCGGAGACGTAGTCGCTGGAGCCGTAGGAGGCGCGCATCGGGTCGGTCA
Source organism: Pseudomonadota bacterium (assembly GCA_023389175.1). Taxonomy (GTDB): domain Bacteria; phylum Pseudomonadota; class Gammaproteobacteria; order Burkholderiales; family Burkholderiaceae_E; genus Lautropia. The sequence continues at coordinate 9,165 of JAEWEW010000292.1, forward strand.
CCTGGAAGTACAGCACGCCGTCGACGGTGAGCTGGGTGTTGTCCCGAGTGATGCAGACCTGGCTCGGGACATCGAGCGGGAACTCCTTGAGCACGTGCCGGTAGGCGACCCGGTCGATGAACGGGACGATGATGTTCAGTCCGGGCGAGAGCGTGCGATCGTACTTGCCCAGTCGCTCGATCACCCAGGCATGCTGCTGGGGCACGATCTTGAGCGTCTTGACTGCGAAGACGATGGCGAGGACGAGGACGAGGAAGGCGATGGCACTTGCGTCGGTGAACATGATCGGCATGGACCTCGTTGATTGTGGAAGACTGGTGTCCGCCGGAAGGCCTCGCGCGCTCAGGTCCGCGCCGTGTCGCCCCCGCCGGCGCGGGCGAGCCGCAGCCGGTTGCCTTCGACCTCGCGGATGACGAACCTGCCAGGGACCGCCGGCTCTCCCGGCATCAGCTCGACATCCCAGAGGGCGCCGCGGTAGGACACCCGCGAACGGCCATCGGCATTCCATTGGACGACATCCACCGATTGGCCGATGTCCAGGTTCACGTCGGGATTGCGGTGCGCCGCCTCCGGTCGCCTCCGGAGCCTGCGTACCAGCACGGCGCCGCCCGCGCTCACGACCGCGGCGCAGCTGAACTGCGCGGCCAGCCCGAATCCGAGGAAGGCAACCACCCCGGCGGCAGCGGCACCCGCCGCCAGCACCAGCATGTAGAAGCTGCCGGTGGCCAGCTCGGCAATGCCGAGCGCCACGGCCAGCACCCACCAAAGGAAGTGCATCGCCATGCATTGGCTCCGCAGGCAAGCCGTCCCGCGCGACCGGGCGGGTGGCGGGTAAACCCTAGTACAGCTGCCCTTTGGCCGACGGCAAGCCGCCGACGGCAGGCCGTCGGCAATCCGAACGGCGCGGTGGCGCCGCGTCGGCCAGGCGCCATTGTGAGGCCGACCGTCAACACGTCAAGGAGGCGTTGCGTTGATGGTCTGCCGGTCGCGAGCGGCCGTTGCGTCGGCGCGGCCGCAACGCGGCGCGGACGGGTTTCGCCGCGTTGCCCGTCGCGAAGATTTCCGGCTAGTATCCGTGCGTGTGAGCACTCGGGATTCCCCCCTTTCTCGCCAATTCGAGGAGCAGATAGATGACATTCCAACGACAAATGCTGGGGCTGGCGATCGGCGGGTTGTTTGCCGCCACCGCGGTCGGCGCCGGCGCCCAGACCGTGGTGAAGATCGGCCATGTCGCGCCGCTGACCGGCGCGATCGCCCACCTGGGCAAGGACAACGAGCTCGGCGCGCGCATGGCGATCGAAGAGCTCAACGCCAAGGGCATCAAGATCGGCGGCCAGGCGGTGAAGTTCGAGCTGCTGTCGGAGGACGACGGCGCCGATCCCAAGCAGGGCACGGCCGCCGCGCAGAAGCTGGTGGACAACAAGGTCGCCGGCGTGATCGGCCACCTGAACTCCGGTACCACCATCCCTGCCTCCAAGATCTACAGCGACGCCGGCATCCCGCAGATCTCGCCCTCGGCAACCAATCCGAAGTACACGCAGCAGGGCTTCAAGACCGCCTTCCGCGTGGTGGCCAATGACGGCCAGCTCGGCGGCACGCTCGGCCGCTATGCGGTGAACGAGCTCAAAGCCAAGGCGATCGCGATCATCGACGACCGAACCGCCTACGGCCAGGGCGTGGCGGACGAGTTTCGCAAGGCAGCGGTCTCGGCCGGCGGCAAGGTCGTTGGACGCGAGTTCACCAACGACAAGGCCACGGACTTCAACGCCATCCTGACCAAGCTCAAGGGCGCGAACCCCGACCTGATCTTCTTCGGCGGCATGGATGCCGTGGCCGGCCCGATGCTGCGGCAGATCAAGCAGCTTGGCATGAACGTGAAGTACATGGGTGGCGACGGCATCTGCTCGCCCAAGCTGGCGGAGCTCGCCGGTGACGCGATGGCCGACGGCCAGGTCGTCTGCGCCGAGGCCGGCGGCATCACGCCGAAGTACGAGCCTGGCATGAAGGCCTGGCGCGACAAGTTCAAGTCGAAGTTCAACGCGGACGTGCAGATCTACGCGCCCTACGTCTACGACGCCACCATGACGATGGTTGCCGCGATGCAGAAGGCCAACTCCACGGATCCGAAGAAGTACCTGCCGGTGCTCGCCAAGATCGAGCACGAAGGCGTGACCGGCAAGATCTCGTTCGACAACAAGGGCGACATCAAGGGCGGCAACCTGACGCTCTTCACCTACAAGGGCGGCAAGCGTACCCAGCTCGCGGTCGTCCAGTAACGACGAAGGCCCCGGGCGCATCGCCGGGGCCTTCCGGAGCAGCGGCCCGCCTGCCGGCGTGCCCGCTGCTCCCGAACGGGCCGCCTTCCGGGCGGCCCGTTCGGTTTCAGTCGCTCAGGCGCCTGCTCCGAGCCGCTGCCAGGTCGGTACCACGGTGTCCGGATTGAGCGAGATCGACGAGATGCCGCGCTCCATCAGCCACTGGGCGAGGTCCGGATGGTCCGAGGGGCCCTGGCCGCAGATCCCGACATACTTGCCCTGCGCCTTGCAGGCGCTGATGGAGCGCTCGATCAGCGCCATCACGGCCGGATCGCGCTCGTCGAAGCCGGCGGCGACCAGGCCGGAATCCCGGTCGAGCCCGAGCGTCAGCTGGGTGAGGTCGTTCGACCCGATGGAGAAGCCGTCGAAGTACTCCAGGAACTTCTCCGCCAGGATGGCGTTGGACGGCAGCTCGCACATCATGATGAGCCGCAGCCCGCCGTGGCCGTTCTCGTCCGCGCCGTCGCCGCGACGCAGGCCGTGGCGAGCCATCAGCTCCACCACCTGCGCGGCCTCGCGCGCGGTGCGCACGAACGGCACCATCAGCTCGACGTTGACCAGCCCCATGTCCTCGCGCACCCGCTTCATCGCCTCGCACTCGAGCTGGAAGCACTCGCTGAAGTTCGGCGCGACATAGCGGGAGGCGCCGCGAAAGCCCAGCATCGGGTTCTCCTCGTCCGGCTCGTAGCGCGTGCCGCCGATCAGCTTGCGGTACTCGTTGCTCTTGAAGTCCGACAGCCGCACGATCACCGGCTTGGGCCAGAAGGCGGCGGCGATGGTGGCGACGCCTTCGGCGAGCTTCTCCACGTAGAACGCGCGCGGGCTGGCATAGCCGCGCGCCACGCTCTCCACCGCCTTCTTGAGGTCGGCGTCCACCGCCGGATAGTCCAGGATGGCCTTCGGGTGGATCCCGATGTTGTTGTTGATGATGAACTCGAGCCGTGCGAGGCCGACCCCGTCGTTGGGGAGGCCGGCGAACTCGAAGGCGAGCTGCGGATTGCCGACGTTCATCATCACCTTGACCGGCACCTCGGGCATGACGCCGGTCTCGACCTCGGTCACCTCGGTCTCCAGCATGCCGTCATAGACATAGCCGGTGTCACCCTGCGCGCAGGAGACGGTGACCAGGTTGTCGTCGGACAGGCGGTCGGTCGCATCGCCGCAGCCCACCACCGCCGGTATGCCGAGCTCGCGGGCGATGATCGCCGCATGGCAGGTCCGCCCGCCCCGGTTGGTGACGATGGCCGAGGCGAGCTTCATCACCGGCTCCCAGTTGGGGTCGGTCATGTCGGTGACCAGCACGTCGCCGGCCTGGACCCGGTCCATCTCCGAGGAATCCGCCACGACGCGCACCGGCCCGGCGCCGATGCGCTGCCCGATCGCGCGGCCGCTCGCGAGCACGTCGGAGCTGCCCTTGAGGGTGAACTTCTGCTGCCGTCCTTCGCCCGCCTGTGACTTCACCGTCTCCGGCCGGGCCTGCAGGATGAAGATCTGGCCGTCGCGGCCGTCCTTGCCCCATTCGATGTCCATCGGGCGCCCGTAGTGCGCCTCGATCGTCACGGCATAGCGGGCGAGCTGGATCACGTCCTCGTCCGTCAGCGAGAAGCGGGCGCGCAGGTCCACCGGCGTGTCCGAGGTCTGCACCGTGGCCTTCTCGCCGGCCGGGGCGAACTGCATCATCTGCAGCTTCGAGCCCAGCTGGCGGCGCACGATCGGGAATTTGCCGGCGTGCAGCATCGGCTTGTGCACGTAGAACTCGTCCGGATTCACCGCGCCCTGCACCACCGTCTCGCCAAGCCCGTAGGCGCTGGTGATGAAGACGACGTCTCGAAAGCCGGATTCGGTATCCAGCGTGAACATCACGCCGGCCGCCCCGAGGTCGCTGCGGCACATCCGCTGCACGCCGGCCGAAAGCGCCACGCCCTCATGGGCGAAGCCCTTGTGCACCCGGTACGAGATGGCCCGGTCGTTGTACAGCGAGGCGAAGACCTCGCGGATCCGCTCCAGCACCGACTCGATGCCGACCACGTTGAGCACCGTCTCCTGCTGACCGGCGAACGAAGCGTCGGGCAGGTCCTCGGCGGTCGCGCTCGATCGCACCGCGAAGGACAGGGACTCCTCCCCGCCATCGCACAGGCGCTGGAACGCCTCCCGGATGGCCGCTTCCATGGCTGGCGGGAAGGCGGCATCGCGCACCCAGCCACGGATCTCGGCGCCGGCCTGCGCGAGCGCCTTGACGTCCTCGGTATTGAGGCCGGCGAGCCGGTCCGCGATCCGCTCGGTCAGCCGGTTGTGCGACAGGAAGTCACGGAACGCCTGCGCGGTGGTGGCGAAGCCGCCCGGTACCTTGACGCCGGCCTGGGCCAGCTGGCTGATCATCTCCCCCAGCGAGGCGTTCTTGCCGCCGACGGTTTCGACGTCGGACATGCGCAGCGCCTCGAAGGGGACGACAAGCCGTCCTTCGAATTTGCTCATGGTTGCATTGGAGGATCATGGTTGGAAATCGTGACGAGCACGCGCCGGCCGCACGAAGGCGGGCGCGTCGATGGGCTGTAGTCGCATGACTGGGGTGAACGCCGCGGCGGGGCGGTCCCAGAGAGGCGACTGCAGCGCACCAGGATGGCGGGCAGAAGCAATTTCGAGGCCCGGGCAGCCCGAGGGCGCCTAGGGTTATTCTAGCGACTAGACCCGGGGGGCGGCTTGCGATAATTCCGCCCGCCCCGGAAGAACACAAGCCGATAACAGGCGTTTGCATGCTGCCATCCCCGTTGCCGAACCCCTTCCAGCAAGCGGCCCAGCCCGGCGGAGGCAGCCCCGCCGGCGCCGCGCCCGCCGCCCCGCCGGAACGGACCGCCTTCTTCGTGTCCGACGGCACCGGGATCACGGCGGAGACCTTCGGCTCTTCGCTTCTCAGCCAGTTCGAGGACGTCCGGATGCGGCATGTCCGGCTCTCCTTCATCGACGATGAGCAGAAGGCCGCGGAGGCGGTGAGCCGGATCGAGAACCAGGGGCGCATCGACGGCAAGCGGCCGATCGTCTTCTCCACGCTGGTCAACCCGCGCGTGAGCGACATCGTCCAGCAGGCGAACGCGCTCTACCTGAACCTGATCGCGAGCTTCGTCGGCCCGCTCGAGGCGGAGCTGGGCCGCAGCTCCTCGCACGGGATCGGGCGGTTCCACCGGATCGCCAGCCAGGACAAGTACCGCGAACGCATCGAGGCGATCAACTTCGCGCTGTCGCACGACGACGGGCAGATGCACGCGGAGCTGGACAAGGCCGACGTGATCCTGGTCGGGGTGTCACGCTGCGGCAAGACGCCCACCAGCCTCTACCTTGCCATCCAGCACGGCATCAAGGCGGCCAACTATCCGCTGGTGCCGGAGGACTTCGCCCGCTGGAGGCTGCCCGAGGTGCTCTACCGGTTCAAGGACAAGCTGTTCGGGCTGACCATCACGCCGGAGCGGCTGCACGAGGTGCGCAGCGAGCGCCGGCCCGGCAGCAAGTACGCCTCCATGGCCAGTTGCCGCACCGAGGTGGCCCAGGCGGAGTCGATGATGCGGCGGGAGGGCATCGCCATGCTGTCCACCACCACCAAGTCGATCGAGGAGATCGCGGCCACCATCCTCACGGTCATCCAGCTGGAGCGGGAGTAGCCCGCCTTGCCTGCGCCTCGCGCTGGCGGCGCTGCTCGAACAGGCACACCGCGACCGCCGCGGCGACGTTGAGCGATTCCACCGTTCGCGCCTGGGGGATGGTCAGGCGCCAGTCCAGCCGGCTTTCGATGGCCGGATCCATGCCCTCGCCTTCCGAGCCGAACACCCAGGCGCAGGCCGGCACCAGGTCGCGGTCGTAGAGCGATCCGCCGCCGTGCGCGAGCGTGCCGGCCAGCGGCACCCGCAGCAGCGGCAGCAGCGCCTCCCAGGGGTGCGACTCGTGGATCGCCAGCGCGAAGTGCGCCCCCATCGCCGCCCGCAGCACCTTGGGCGCCCAGCACCAGGCGGTGCCGGGGGTGGTGACCACCCGGGTGACCCCGGCAGCGGCCGCCGTCCGCAGGATCGCGCCGGCGTTGCCGGGATCCTGCACCCGGTCGAGGATGACGGTGTCGCTGATGAGCGCGGTCGGCAGCGGCGGCGCCGGCGTCGGGACCACCGCGATGAGCGGCGCCGGCGACGGCATGGTGCCGAGGCTGTCGAAGAGGCGGTCCTGCAGCACCAGCGGGGTGACGCCGGCGCGGGCCACCAGCGCGCGCACCGTATCGTTTCGCAGGCCGCGTTGGGCCACCGCCAGCTCGAGCGCCGTGCCGGCCGGTCCGCCGGCTGCCTGCGCGCGCCCGTGCGCGAGCCAGCTCTCCACCAGGTGGATGCCTTCCAGCACCGAGCGGTTCTCCCGGTGGCGCTCCCGGGACGATTCGATCAGCGAGCGGATGCGCCGGTAGCGCGGATTGGCCGACGAGGTGATGACTTCCGCGTCCATCACAGGCAGACGAGCCAGGGCAATGTCTCAGCCGGCGGGCGGCCCGGCGTCGGCGACGACCTGCGGCGGCAGGTCGAAGTCGAACAGCGAGCGGCCGCGAAGCATGGCGAGCCGTACCGGCGCGAAGCTGCGCCGATGGATCTCGCAGGGGCCGAAACGGTCGAGCGCGACCAGGTGATCCTGCGTGGCATAGCCCTTGTGCCGGGCAAAGCCGTAGTCCGGATAGCGCGACTCGAGGTCCTCCATCATCCGGTCGCGCGCCGTCTTCGCGAGGATGGACGCGGCGGAGATCGCCGGATCGCTGTCGTCGCCGCCCACCAGCGTCTGCACCGTGCAGCAAAGCTCCGGCGCCTGGTTGCCGTCCACCCGGGCCACCTCCGGAACCACCGACAGCAGCGCGACGGCACGCTGCATCGCAAGCAGTGATGCGCGCAGGATGTTGAGGCGATCGATCTCCTCGACGCTCGCATCCGCCACTGCCCATGCCAGGGCGCGTTCGCGGATCTCGCCGGCGAGCGTTTCCCGCTGCGCCGGCGTGAGCTTCTTCGAGTCCCGCAGGCCCCGGATGCGCCGACGCGGCGCGAGGATCACCGCGGCCGCATAGACCGGCCCCGCCAGCGGCCCGCGGCCCGCCTCGTCGACGCCGCACACGATTACCGTCATCCGATTTCCTGGAGCATCGCCTCGGCGACGCGATCGGCGCAGCCGCAGGCGAGCGTGCGATGCAGCTCGCGGAAGCGATCCCTGAGGCGCTCGTTGCCGGCGCCGTCCTGCAGGCGGGCGGCGACCGCATCGGCGAGCGCGCGCGGCGTGGCGGCGTCCTGGATGAACTCCGGTACGACGAACTCGCCGCAGAGGATGTTGGGAAGCCCCACGTACGGCAGGTAGCCGCGCCCCTTCATGAGCCGGTAGCTGAGGGCGGCCATGCGGTAGGCGATCACCATCGGTCGCTTGAAGAGCGCCGCCTCGAGCGTGGCCGTGCCGCTCGCGATCAGGGTGATGTCGCAGGCGGCCAGCGCGAGATGGGACTGGCCGAGCAGGACGCTGACCTCGGCGGGAAGGCGCCGTCCGGCGAGCATCCGCTGCAGCTGCTGGTAGCGCTGCTCGCCCGCGGCCGGGACGATGAAGCGCCAGCCGGGATTGCGCTCTCCGAGCAGTCGCACCGCATCGAAGAACACCGGGCCGATGTGCGCGACCTCGGTCGCGCGACTGCCCGGAAGCACCGCCACCACGGTGTCGGTCGGCGCCAGGCCGAGCGCGCGGCGCGCGCCTTCCCGGTCCGGGTCCATCGGTATCTGGTCGGCCAGCGGGTGGCCGCAGTAGAGCGCGGGGATGCCGACGTCCCGGTAGATCGCCTCCTCGAAGGGAAACACCAGCAGCATGCGATCTACCGCGCGACGGATGGTCTCGATGCGCTCGCGCCGCCATGCCCAGATGGAAGGGCTCACGAAGTGCAGCGTCCGCACGCCCGCCGCGCGCAGCCGCGCCTCCAGTCCCAGGTTGAAGTCCGGCGCGTCCACCCCGACGAAGAGGCGCGCCGGCCAGGCTTCCAGGCGTTCCGCCAGCCGCCGGCGGATCGCCACCAGCTTGGGATAGACCTTGAGCGCCGCCGCATAGCCGTGCACCGCGAGCAGCTCCGAAGGCCACCAGCAGTCGAACCCGCGCGCGCTCATCTCCGGGCCGCCGATGCCGGCAAGGGCGAACGGCGGCGCCGCCGGACGGCCCTGGTGGCGCAGGCTGGCAAGCACGCTTGCCGCGAGAAGGTCTCCCGAAGCTTCGCCGGCCACCATTCCGATGCGATGCTCAGCGGACGATGCCACGGGTGACCGTGCCGAGAAACGAGAGCAGCGGCGCGAGGCTGCGGCCGGCTGCCGCATCGGCCTGAGCCTCGGCCGCGAGCGCCTGGCGCGCCTCGTCGAAGCCGAGGCGCGAGCGGTACAGGGTGCGGTAGGCACGCCGGATCGCTGCGATGTCCTCGGCGCTGAAGCCGCGCCGCCGCAGCCCTTCGCTGTTGATGCCGTGCGCGGCCGCCGGGTTGCCCGACACCATCACGTAGGTCGGGATGTCCTGCAGGACCACGGTGCCGACCCCGGTCATCGCATGCGCGCCGATCTTGCAGAACTGGTGCACGCCGGTGTATCCGCCGAGGATCACCCAGTCGCCGATCTCCACGTGCCCGGCCAGGTTGACGGTGTTGGCGAGGATGGTGTGGCTGCCGACCTGGCAGTCGTGCGCGATGTGCACGTAGGCCATGATCCAGTTGTCGTCGCCCACGCGGGTGACGCCGGTGTCCTGCACCGTGCCGCGATTCAGCGTCACGTACTCGCGGAAGGTGTTGCCGTCGCCGATCTCGAGCCGCGTCGGCTCGCCGGCGTACTTCTTGTCCTGGGGATCGCCGCCGATCGCGCAGAAGGCGTGGAACCGGTTGCCGCGCCCGATGGTGCTTGGACCCTCGATCACCGCATGCGGGCCGACGCTGCAGTCCGGCCCCATCTGCACGCCAGGGCCGATGACCGCATAGGGGCCGATCCGCACGCTCGAGTCGAGCTGCGCGTCGGGATCGACGATCGCGGTGGGATGGATGCGGGAGGTCATGGGGACACCGGCGCCCGCGGGTGCCGTCACGCCGCGCCTTCGGCCGTCGCCGGCTCGCGGCCCGCGATATCGCGCAGCGCGCACATCAGCTGCGCCTCGGCGACCGTCTGGCCGTCGACGCTCGCGCTGCCCTTGAACTTCCAGAGCAGGCGCGATTTGCGCAGGATGTCGACTTGCAGGCGCAGCTGGTCGCCCGGCACCACCGGCCGCTTGAAGCGGGCCTCGTCGATGCCTGCGAAGTAGAAGACCGAGTTGTCGTCCGATCGCCGGCCCATGGTGGCGAAGGACAGCACGCCCGCCGCCTGCGCCATCGCCTCCACCACCAGCACGCCCGGCATCACCGGCAGGTGCGGGAAGTGGCCGACGAAGTACGGCTCGTTGATGGTGACGTTCTTGATCGCGACCACCCGCCGGTCCGGCTCGAGCTCCAGCACCCGGTCGATGAGCAGGAACGGGTAGCGATGCGGCAGGTATCTCAGGATCTCGTTGACGTCGATGGTCTTGTTCTGCGCCTTCATTCTCGATCCTCTGCCCGATTGCCGGACGGCGTCGCGCTTGCGTGCGCGGCCCCTGCCTGCGGCTGTCCCGCGGCCACCTGCCGCTCCAGTTCCCTCACCCGCCTGCGCAGCTCCGGCAGCTGGCGCACCACCGCCGCCGCCCGCTCCCACTGCGCGTTCTCCATCGACGGGAAGATCCCGCTGTAGAAGCCCGGTCGCGTGACCGAGCGCGAGATCAGCGTCATGGTGGAGATGATCGCATCGTCGCAGACGGTGATATGGCCGGCGATGCCCGAGGCGCCGCCGATCTGCACCCGCTTGCCGATCACGGCGCTGCCCGCGATGCCGGCGCAGGCCGCGATGGCGGTGTCGGCGCCGATGCGCACGTTGTGCGCCACCTGGATCAGGTTGTCCAGCTTGCAGCCGTCCTCGATCACCGTGTCGTCGAGGGCGCCGCGGTCGATGCAGCAGTTGGCGCCGATCTCTACGTCGTTGCCGATCACCACGCCGCCGAGCTGCGCGATCTTGTGCCAGCCCGCCGGCTTGCGCGGCGCGAAGCCGAAGCCGTCCGCGCCGATCACGGTGCCCGAGTGGATGATGGTGCGCTCGCCGATCTCGCAGTCGTCGAGCAGCGTGACGTTGGGATGCAGCCGGGCACGGGCACCGATGCGGCAGGCACGCCCGATGACCGTGCCGGCGCCGATCCAGGCGCCCTCCTCCACCACCGTGCCGGCGCCGATGACCACCGCCTCCTCCACCGTGGCTGCCGGGCTCACCGACGCCCGGGCGTCGATGCGCGCGCCGGGATCGATGCCGGGCGGCGGCGCCGGGCGCATGCGCTGCGCCACCACGTCGGCGAGACGCGCGTAGTAGAGGTACGGGTCCGCCGTGACCAGCAGGTTGGGCTTGTCCGCCAGGTCCGGGGCAAGCGCCTCGGATACGATGAATGCGACGGCGCGGCTCGCCTGGGCGGCCTCGCGCTGCTGCGGCCGCGCGAGGAAGCTGATGCTGCGGTCGTTCGCGCTCTTCAGCGTGGTGAGCCGCTCGATGCGGATGGCCGGATCACCGCGCAGCTCGCCGCCGAGCCGCGCGACGATCTCCCCGAGCGCAAGCGGAGGATTCAGCGCACGCCGCATCGCGCCGGTACCCGGTGTGCCGGAAGCCGCGTCTGCGGGTTGCCCACGGCCGCTGCCGCTAGCGGCCGGCGTTGAGCTGCTTCACCACCTGGTCCGTGATGTCCAGGCGCGGGCTCACGTAGACCGCTTCCTGCAGGATCAGGTCGAACTTCTCCCGCTCGGCGATCTCCTTGATCGCCTTGTTGGCCTTGTCCAGCACCGCGGCGAGCTCCTCGTTGCGGCGCTGGTTGAGGTCCTCGCGGAACTCGCGCTGGCGCCGCTGGAAGTCCCGCTCCATGTCGGCGATCTCCCGCTGCCGGCGGGCGCGGTCCGATTCCGCCAGCACGGCCGCATCCTTGTCGAGCTTTTCGCTCGCGCTGCGAAGGCGGCTGCCGAGCTCCTGCAGCTCCTTGTCGCGCCGGGAGAAATCGCGCTCGATCTTGGCCTGGGCTTCCTTCGCCGGGTTGGAATCGCGCATGATCTTGTCGGTGCTCACGAACCCGATCTTCGGGGTCGCCTGCTGGGCGAAGGCCGTGCCGGGCAGCGTGACCGCGCCGGACACCGCGAGCGCGACGCCGGCGAGGAAGGTGCTGGCACGCGAGGCGCGGGTGGCCGGGCGAGTGCGGGTAGGTTTGTTCATGAGGTGTCTTGCCCTCCGTCCTTGTGGTACCGACGAATCCGCCAGCCCCCGATTTTGGCACATCCGGCAATGCGCCCCTCCGGGCCCCATGCATCCGCGGATACCGTCCGCGCCGGGCGGCGTTCGCGCGGAGACGCCGGGCCCGCCCGACGATTCCTCGAACCCGCCGCCCTGGAGCTGCTCAGAACCCGGTGCCGATCTGGAACTGGACCCGCTGCAGGTCATCGCCCGGCTCCTTGCGCAGCGGATAGCCGAGCGAGAGCTTGAGCGGACCGATCGGCGACAGCCAGTTCAGGCCGATGCCGAAGGAATAGCGCAGGTCGTCCAGGGCGATGGTGCGCTCGTAGACGTTGCCCGCGTCGAAGAACAGGAACGAGCGGATCGTGCGGTCGTTGCCGGTGCCGGGCAGCGGGAACAGGAACTCCGCGCTCGCGGCGAAGTGGGCCAGTCCGCCGATCGGCAGGTTGTCGTTGATGTCGCGGGGGCCGAGGCTGTTGGGACCGAAGCCGCGGACCGAGTTGATGCCGCCGGCATAGAAGTTCTTGAACACCGGATACGGCTTGTCCCCGATCGCGCGTCCATAGCCGACGTTCGCGCTCAGCGCGAGCGTGTAGTCCTTCGTGAGCGGCAGGTACCAGTGGTGCAGGTAGGTCGCCTTCGCGTACTGCAGGTCCTGCCCGGGGAAGGTGACCTCCAGGTTGAGGCGCTGCTGGCGACCGCGCGTGGGCGAGAGCGCGCTGTCGCGCGAATCCCGCGTCCAGCCGACGTTCGCGAGGAAGGCGCCGCTCGATTCGCCGTACTCGGCGATGTGGTCGATGTAGCGCTGCGGCAGCAGCGCCGAACCCGGCAGGATCGTGTTCTGCTCGTAGGTGACGCCGAAGCTCAGCCGGTCGAGCTCGGTGTACGGGATGCCGAAGCGCAGGCCGAGGCCGGTGGATCGCAACCGGTAGTCGCCCAGTCCCAGGTTGTAGG